>DJZU01000079.1 GCA_002448715.1 Candidatus Neomicrothrix sp. UBA6944
GGCTGATGGATACCGGCCATCAACTTCAGCAGCGTTGTTTTCCCTGAACCGTTGTGACCGATTAGGCCGTGGAATGAACCCGGCGCGATGTTGAGTGAGACATCTCTGAGAGCCCAGAATTCGCTACTGGACGATCGTTTTCTGCGGCGCACAACAGCTTCTTTTAAAGAGTCAGGACGGTCTCGTTGTATTCGGTAGCGCTTCGATATTGCCTGAGCGGAGATGATGGGTTTCACATATCCTCACTCAACAGCATTGATCGTTTGGCAAAAAATCTCCATCCCAAACCAAAGATGGCCAACGAGTAGACCAAGAGGGTTGCCCATCTAACCAGGCTCGGCCATTGCAGTAGGTAAGCCGACTCTCGCGCAGCGGCGACAAATTGATTCACCGGGTTCCACTCCACAATTTTTCTTATGGGTAGGCCCCAGTGCTGTTCGGGAATAATTCCGATTGGGTAGACAATGGGCACGAGAAAGAACAGGGCGTTCAAAACAATTCCGACCAAGTATTGGACGTCTCGGTAGTGGGTGTTCAGCACGCACACAAAAAATCCGATTCCTAGGCCGAAAATTCCTGCAAGGGCGAGAATGAGTGGCAACGCCAAGGTGCTGAGGCCAATATTGCCTACAAGCAGCATCACAATGAGTAACACCCCAGCTTCAATTGCTGATTGGACTGCCAAAGCTAAGGCGCTACCAAATATCGCCGTTTCGGGGGGAAAGAAGACCTTTCGTCGGAGATCTCCTATGGCTCCAAGCCATCCTATGGAGCCATTAATCATGCCTGCGAATAACAGCCAGACAACGAGTCCAGTGAACAAAAAAAGAGCAAAGTTTTGGGATCCGTTTCCTGCGGCAGGTGGGGCAGCTCTGAAGAAAACCGAGAACACCAGGCTATACACGAGGATGGTGGACAGAGGGCTGAGCATGGACCACGTCCATCCGAGGAGGCTGCGCTTGTATCGGGATTTAAGTTCGCGCCTGGCGAAGTTCCGAACCAGCGGGGCGTACTTGCTCGCCGATGTGATTAGGCTCCCCCGAGTCACTGCTCCGCTGCCTTCTTAGGCCTCCACCATGTTTCATTGTTTCGGTACCAGTCGACTGTCGCTGCTAGACCACTTTCGAGGTCGATTCGGGGGTTCCAGCCCAGGTCGCGTACTTTGTTCGAGTCTACCGAGTAGCGGAAATCGTGGCCGGGGCGATCTTCAACGTGAATTATCCAGGATTCGTCGCGTTCACATAAACCGAGCAATATTTTAGTGAGTTCGAGGTTGGAGATTTCGTTTCCAGCGCCGATGTTGTATATCTCGCCCACTTCGCCGCTTTGTAGAACATGTTGTATCGCTGCGCAGTTATCACCAACATGGATCCAGTCTCTGATATTTGTTCCATCACCGTAAATCGGCACTTGCAGACCGTCGAGCAAGTTGGTGACGAATAGAGGTATCAGCTTCTCGGGGAACTGGAAGGGGCCGTAGTTGTTAGAGGAACGTGTGACGACAACCGGTAGATCGTGGGTTATGTGATGTCCCATAGCGATTAGGTCTGATGCCGCTTTGGAGGCTGAGTAGGGACTGCTTGGCGCGAGCTTGTCTTTTTCACTGAAAGAGCCTCGATCAGTTGATCCGTAGGTTTCGTCGGTGGATACATGCACGAACCGTTGGATTTCCATCTGGCTGGCGAGGTCACACAGTGTGTTCGTGCCCACGCAATTGGTTGTTACGAACCGTTCAGAACCATCGATCGATCGATCAACGTGGCTCTCTGCAGCGAAATGGAGGACGGCGTGATGGCCATCCATTGCTGAGGCAACCACTTGACGATCACATATGTCTCCCTCGACGAAGATGACCCGTGGGTCGTCGACAAAGTCGGACATTGTGTCTCGACTCCCGGCATAGGTGAGCGCGTCGAGGATGGTTATCTCATCGTCACTATTGGCTAAATGGAATCTGACGAAGTTAGAGCCAATGAAGCCAGCGCCGCCGGTTACGAGAACCTTCATAGTTCGGTCAGTTCCTCAGCCCATATCGAGGTCGATCTACTTCCGGGATGTCGTTTTTGAATGGGTTCGATTGGTCACGTTCAGAAAGAGTTGGGTTCTCTACGCCCCAGTCGGCAGCTATTTCGGGGTCGTTCCAGGCAACTCCTAGTTCGTCATCTGGGTTGTAGTAGCTGTCGACCATATAGGTGATAGTTGCATCAGTAAGCGTGGCAAAGCCATGGGCGACACCTGGAGGTATGAAAATGCCTCGATGTTCGGTCCCTACCAGATCGGTTTGTTCGGTGACACCTTCGGTCGGTGAACCTCGTCTTAAGTCGTGAAGCACGACTCGAACGGTTCCAAATGGTATGTACCAATAGTCAGCTTGGTGCAGGTGATAGTGGAGTCCTACGACGCATCCACTTTCTCGGTCTCCACGATTTGCTTGGATCATTTCTCTGGACCCTTCGGGAATCCATTCGCGCCGGTACGTTTCAACGAAGAAGCCTCGTTCGTCTGCGTAGACGTTCGGGGTGACGACGTGGACACCTTGAATATTTTCTGACGATACGACTTCAGCCATGCGGTTCTAGGTTATTGCCTCGTTGGGGTTGGCGGTTAGCGCGCATCGAGTCGTAAATGCTCCACATCGCCTGCTGCGATGACCTGAACCTCATTGTTTTCTGTTTCTAATATGAGTTGGCCATGTTCGTCGAGGTCGACGGCGCGCCCCACAATCTGTTGGATTTTCGGTTCTGTCCCCAGTTGCACTCGCACTTGTTTTCCGAGGGTGCCAGAGTGTTTTCTCACTTCTTGGAGTAACTGTTGTTTGCCATTCGGATGCAACAACGAGGTGTACTCGACTTCAAGATTCTGAAGAATTTTTAGAGCAAGGGCGCTTCTGTCAATCGAAGATCCCGATAACACGTCGAGACTGGTCGCTATGGATCGCAATTCAGCGGGCACCACTCCCCAACCTGTGTTGATTCCTATTCCAATCACGAGAGCATCGACTGAAGCGTCCTGAATAAGTGTTTCGGTCAAAATGCCAGCGACTTTTCTGTAGCCAATGTCGGCTTCGACATGCTGATCGAAGGGGGTGTCTATGACTAGGTCATTGGGCCATTTGATCTCTAGGTTGACGTCAGTCAGATCGGCGACTGCGTTTCGCGCCGCTAAGGCAAGTGCTGACGTGGCTAGCGACGCGTCGCTGGGTGGCAAACTTTCAGTTGGAGGGCGAAGGAGGATTGACATCATTAGCGAAGTGCCCGCGGGGGCAGTCCACGTTCGTCCTCTTCGTCCCCTACCCGCGGTTTGTAAATCAGCGATTATCACCTCTCCCTCTAGCGCACCTTGACGAGCGCGCTCCAACAGTGCCGTGTTGGTGGAAGGGATCTCAATCACCCAAGTGACGTCATTGAACCGAGTTTTTTCAACTGCATCGAACTTGGGGATTTCCACATTCCTGAGAATACTTAGTCATTTGTCAAATTATTTAAGAAAGAAAATTGCTCAAATGAGGCAAAAGGGTCTGATTGTGGCACGATTGCAGATCGTACGTTTGTGCTTGGAAGGCTGAACCCGTGTTCTCAAAGATCTTGATCGCTAACCGCGGAGAAATCGCTGTTCGAGTGATTAGGGCATGCCGCGAACTGGGTATTGCAAGTGTCGCTGTGTACAGCGAACTCGACCGCAACGCGCTGCATGTTCGACTAGCGGATGAGGCTTACGCTTTGGGCGGCGAAACAGCAGCTGACTCGTATTTGAATACTTCAGCGATTCTCGATGCCATTGCGCAAAGCGGAGCCGAAGCAGTTCACCCGGGGTATGGCTTCTACAGCGAAAACGCTGACTTTGCGCGAGCGATCACCGATCGGGGCGTGACTTTCATCGGTCCCCCGCCGG
The DNA here is from genome assembly GCA_002448715.1 of Candidatus Neomicrothrix sp. UBA6944. Taxonomy (GTDB): domain Bacteria; phylum Actinomycetota; class Acidimicrobiia; order Acidimicrobiales; family Poriferisodalaceae; genus UBA6944. The sequence goes on from DJZU01000079.1 coordinate 3,892, forward strand.
CTGCGATCGAAGTAATGGGAGACAAAATTTCTGCCCGACTTGCTGCTGAAAAAGTCGGAGTTAGTGGGGTTCCCGGCACCACGGAGATCATCGAGGACCCGGATGAGGTTCGGAGCTTCGGTGAGGAAAACGGCTACCCAGTCGCGATTAAGGCTGCCTACGGTGGTGGCGGGCGGGGCATGAAGGTGGTGCATTCGGCCGATGAAGTGGATGCCGCCCTGGAATCCGCTCAGAGAGAAGCAGAAAGCTTTTTCGGTCGCAGCGAGTGTTACATGGAGCGATATCTGACATGGCCGCGGCACATAGAAATGCAGATCATCGCCGACCAGCACGGGAACACTGTCTGGTTAGGTGAAAGGGACTGTTCAGCGCAGCGCAGGCATCAGAAGCTCGTCGAAGAGAGCCCCGCTCCAAATTTTCCAGACGAAGTTCGGCAGGCTATGGGCGAGGCAGCGGTTGCTGTCGCCAAAGGTTGCGACTACACAAACGCTGGAACGGTCGAGTTTCTATTTCAAGACGGCGAATTTTACTACTTGGAAATGAACACAAGGCTGCAAGTCGAACACCCTGTAAGCGAGCTGGTATCAGGGGTTGATCTCGTTAGGGAGCAGATTCGGGTAGCAGCGGGAGAAAAGCTGTCATTTTCTCAAAGCGAGGTGGAGCAACGCGGTCACGCGATCGAAGTGAGGATAAACGCTGAGGACCCAGCAGGTGGTCGGTTTCTTCCCTCTCCGGGCACTCTGAGCGAGTTACGGATCCCCGATGGATTTGGTGTTCGTTGGGATGGTGGTTATGAAGCAGGTGACACGGTTTCTCAGTTTTACGACAACTTGGTCGGGAAACTCATCGTGTGGGGTTCGGACAGAGACACAGCCATATCGCGTATGCGCAGCGCTCTCACCGAACTTGAAGTTGGAGGGATAGCCACGACGGCAGTTGCACATAGCGCCATTTTGGCTAGCCCTGATTTTCAGTCCGGAGAACACAGCACAAAATGGGTTGAGGAGTCTCTTGACTTGAGCGATGTTTCTGGGTCTCCTAAGGACGCCGCTGAAGTGGCAGATGAGGAACCTTTGACTCGCAAAGATGTCGTTCTTGAAGTCAATGGTAAACGTTTCGAAGTTGCAGCTTGGGTTCCTGAAACCGTGGGCGCATCGGCTCAACCCAAGAGCACCAAGCCTCGAAGATCGGCTTCGACTGCTGGAGGTTCGGCGGGATCTGGTCAGGTCGCTGTGCCGATGCAGGGAACTATCGTCAAAGTTCTTGTCGAAGTTGGCCAAGAAGTCACAGAAGGTGAAGCGGTGGTGGTCTTAGAGGCGATGAAGATGGAGAACAATATAAATGCCGACAAGTCAGGAACGGTGACTGAACTGAAGGTGAGCCCAGGAGACACTGTGGGCGCTGGTGACGTTGTCGTAATCATTGAGTAGCGGTCGCGACCAACGATTGCTTGAACCCTGCGAGACTGGTGGCGATGACGAATAAGGGCGTTCGGGAGTGGCATTTATGCGTGGCGTGATCCTCGCTGGCGGCGCCGGAACACGCTTGTTTCCTCTGAGCCAGGTTGCAAGTAAACAGCTGCAGCCGGTGTACGACAAGCCAATGATTTACTACCCGCTGGAAACCCTGATGAGCAGCGGAATTAAAGACATCTGTCTGATTAGCTCACCACATGATCTGCCTATTTTTCAGCGAGTTTTGGGCAATGGGCACCAATGGGGTATCGAGCTTTCCTATGAAGTGCAACCGGAGCCGGGCGGGATAGCTCAAGCGGTGATCATCGGGGAAAGCTTTGTCCGGCAAGAGCCTTTCGCTCTAGTCCTCGGAGACAACATTTTTTATGGCCCAACTGGTCTGAAGCCTCTAATTTCGACTTTTGGTGGCGGTGCCGTCATCTGGGGGTATCCGGTAAAGGATCCACAGCGTTACGGAGTAATCGAAATTGATTCTTCGGGTTCAGTTATGTCGATTGAGGAAAAGCCAGACGATCCAAAAAGCGATTTAGTTGTGCCTGGGCTTTATGTGTACGACGGTACGGCGGTTTCCAGGGCGAAAGGTTTAACGCCAAGTAACCGGGGCGAGTTGGAGATCACGGATCTGAATTTGAGCTTTCTCAATGACGGCCAGTTAAGTGCAGTTGAGTTAGGGCAAGACGTCACCTGGATGGATTCAGGGACTCATGAGAGTCTTCTTGAAAGCTCTGCTTTTGTAGCCGCGATCGAGAAAGAACATGGCCACAAGGTCGCGTGCTTAGAAGAGGTTGCTTACAAGATGGGCTTCATTTCTCAGACAGAACTAGCTCAAACCATCGAAAAGATGCCAAAGTCGCCGTATAGGACCTATTGCGAAAGGTCGATTTTGGGGTGAGGGGTCCACGGGTCGACGCTGGAACACGTTGGACCCTGGTCATTGTTGTCGCGACGGTCATCATTAGTTTGGGTTTGTCGCTTGTTGGCGCGAGAACATTTTTGCGGTCTGACACGGTTTTGCGATGGGCCCCATGGAATGAAAGCCAGCCGATAGATCTTGAACTGACCTCTATTCCAGTAGCTGATCCGGTGGATTCGGGATTTCCTGCACAGGAATTGTTCTATCGGCAAGTCGCGGATGGCGATTTAGCTTGGTGGAATCCTTATCCGGCAGGCGGAACTCCGTTGGCTTCGGTTCCACATCAGGGTTTGTTTGATCCTCTGAATTTGCCGTTCTTACTACTTCCAGATCGCGTAGCGCCTGCTTGGGTAAAGCTGCTTGAACTCTCAGTCGCCCTTGGAGGGGCGTTTCTGTTGCTCAGGAACGTCGGAGTCTCCCGCTCACCTTCGTTGGTAGCTGGATTTATTTACGCGTTTAGCGGCTTTCAAACAGTCTGGACGAATTGGCCTCAAAGTCATGTTGGGGCTTATTTGCCGTGGCTGTTGTGGGCATCTGAGCGTCTTTTACGCAAGCGCAATATGTCTTCGTGCTTTGCGATTTCGTTTGTTACCTGCTCAATGCTTCTTGCAGGATTTCCAGCGCTGACAAGTTGGGGCGTGGCTTTGATGTTGCTGTGGCTCGTCTTGCGTTCTCGGACTGAGTTCCGAACGGAAGGGCAAACACTCGGTTTGGTTGTTTCCGCTGTTGGGTCTGTGATTGTCGGCGCCGGACTTGCTGCTTGGCAGTTGTTGCCGTTTCTTTCTCAGTTACAAGCTACTGATCTCGCTCATCGTGCCCAGACGGTCGCTGACCATCTTTCCTCTTCGTTGATTGCGACGGTTGCGATTCCGACCGCTTTCGGTTCGCACGCGCAGGGTTTTTTCTACGGCGACCGCAATTACATTGAGACCTGCGCTTTTCTTGGCGCAGGGGCAACAGTGCTTGCTGCAGCGGCCATCTTTTCGCGCCCTTCATCGACTGTTTCCAGATCTATTACTGGAATCATCGCCGCTTTACTGAGTTTGGTCACCATCTTGATCTTCGGTGGGGGGCCTCTTTTGGCTATGGCACAGAGATTTCCCGTTTTCGATTCAAATTTTGTGGGCCGAATGCGTTCAATTTGGCTTCTCCTGCTCGCATTATTGGTTGGTCTTGGACTGGAAGCGCTGAGGTCTAGCGACAACAGTCGCTTCGGACTTGATGTTCAAAGGTGGCGTTTTCAGGTAATTGGGGTCTCTGTTGTCTCGCTCGCGTCGATCTTCGGTGTCGTGTACGTGTTGCGTCGCGCATCTCAGGAGGGACATTTATTTGAAGTTGGGCGAGCGGTAGTCGTAGCAGGAGTCGCAGCAGCAGTTGTTATCTGCGCTGTCGCGTTGCGGAGCAGGGTGGGGGATTTCCTTCCTGTAATAGTTGCTGTTGTTGCCGCTGTGGAGATCCTTGTTTTTGTCACTCCGTTTTGGCCTAGCGAGGTCCCTGAACGGCACTATCCCACTACTCCAGCTCACGAGTTTCTTGCCGATCAAGCCGTTGGTGATCGAATAGCTACACATGACTTAGCCTTCTACGCGGGCACGACGACTCACTATGGGATTCGAACCATTACTGGCCATGTGTTTCATCAGCCAACGTGGAGGGATCTACTAGTTGCCATCGATCCGGAGGCGTTCGAACGGTCGTACACGTTTTCGTTTCTCGAATTTTTTGATGTGAGTCGTTTGGAGTCTTCGGTATTGGATCGGATGGCGGTGAAGTGGCTTGTCACTCAAGTCGATTTTCCGTTACCGGGAAATCCTTTCGTGATCTCTGAGGGCACTACCGTTCGGGGACTCAAACGGGGAGCGGCTCTCCAGGTGGCGGTGGACTCGCGACCAATCCGTGGTGTTGAACTTGAGGTCGTCGAGGATTTCATTACCGATGACCTTGCCGGACGTCTGAGGGTCGAAATTGTTGCACCTGATGGCACGATTCGCACTGGGCGTCGCCACATTCGAGGATTTTTGCCGGCGGGCCGGCACTGGATACCAGTCGCTGCAGAGGATCTGCCAGTCGGTGGCGAAATGATGATCCGGATCAGAGTTGACGCTGACGACGGGATTTTGAAGTTGCGATCCGATGATTCTGGGGCACCGGCGTTGAACGGAATGGAATTCGCTGGGGAATCGCTTCGTTTGGCATATGCCGATGATGTCGTCATCTGGGAGAATTTGAACGTATTGGAACGCTTCCGGTTCGCATCTGAGGGGCTGGTTGTTCCTGACGGCAGCGACAGGGTTCGAGTGTTGCAATCCCCTCTTCCCCCTGAGGTGGTGGTGCTCTCCGAACAGTCGTCTCACTTAACTGGTGTTGTTGGATCTGAGGCAGTAATTACACAAGTAGATGATCAGTTAGATCGTCTCGCAATTTCGGTCAGTGCGCCTGCTGCAGGGTGGTTGGTGGTCGCGGACGCGATGCAGAGCGGTTGGCATGCAACGGTAAATGGATTGTCTCGACCGTTGGTTGCGGCTGATCACGCGTTGGTCGCTGTGCCTATACCCGAGGGGGTTAGCGCCATCACTTTGGAGTACAGGCCGCCAGGTTTGCGAGCTGGGGTGACAATTTCCATGGCGTCGCTGGCCCTTATTTTATTGTTGGCGTTAGGTGGTGCACGGAGAAAGAGTGCTGCTCAAAAATCTGGGTCTGATCCTTCTTCGGTGTTGCTGTAACTTCCGAGCGAGAGTTCTATATTTCGGACCCGGCGAAGGACCCGTTCGGTAATAACCCGGTTGGTTCTAAGCAAGTCTGCAAGCAATCCCAGCATGAGCATTTGCACCGAAACGAGTAGGCAAACGGCTCCGACTATAAGTGACTGGATATGTCCTTCTCCACCAGCGCTCAGGTAATACCAGCCGAATCGTCCAAAAAGTATGAGACCGACCGCGGCGAACACGGCAGCTGGAATGTTGAAGAAACGGAGAGGCTTATGCATGGCGTATACCCGGGAGATAGTTCCTGCTGACCTTCGAACGTACTGGCGTTTTGAGCGAAATAGGCGCGACGGGCGAGTAGTTGGATTTACTCCGATGGGCACATCTGCAACCTTTAGGTCGGAACGGCCTGCTTGGATGAGGCTTTCTAGTGTGTATGTGAAATGGGAGACGACGTTAACTTGAAGAGCCGCTTCTTTGGTATAGGCCCTGAATCCTGAGGTGACGTCTGAAACGTGCGTCGCTGATGCCTGCCGCACAACCCAGGATCCGACTCTTTGTAACAATTTCTTTAACAGCGAGAATTCTTCGTGGTTGGCTATGTCTCTGGTTCCAACGACAAGGTCGGCGTTGCCTTTGCATATAGGTTCCACTAAACGTGGAATGTCAGATGCTGCATACTGGTTGTCGGCGTCTGTGTTGACGATCACATCAGCTCCAAGTTGCAACGATGCGTCAAGGCCTGCCTGAAAGGCGACTGCTAGCCCCTTGTTGTTAGCTAATTGCACGACCATGTCGACGCCGTGCGCTTTAGCGACTTCAGCAGTTCGGTCACTTGATCCATCGTCGATGACCACCCAAAGGACGTCATCGAAGCCGCTGACCGACCTGGGTAAGTCCCTCAACGTGGTCGGTAGCGTCTCAGCTTCGTTGAAGCATGGAATTTGGATGACGAGGCGCACTTCCCCATTCTGGTAGACGAATGGACTAGACACATGGCGGGTGATTATTCATTTCCCAAATTGATTGAACTGGGAGTAAGGGAAAAACTGATGAGCGACGAAGCTACCTATGAGTTGGACGGACATATCGCGACAATTACTTACAACCGTCCTGAGTCTCTGAATGCTATTAACGGCGCAATGCGTGAGTGTTTGAACGCCGCATGGCTGGAGTTTTACAACGATCCGGAGGCGTGGGTTGTGGTGTTGACCGGAGCTGGTCGGGCCTTCTGCGCTGGGGCAGATCTGCGACCGGGTCAAGGTAACTCCGCGGGTACTTGGCCGGGGAGTTACTTCGAGATTCCTACTATCAATAGTTTTGAGAGTGGCTTGGAGTTGTGGAAGCCGACCATAGCTGCGGTAAACGGCGCGTGTATCGGCTATGGGTTGACTGGCGCGATTGCGACTGATTTTTTGTTGGCGTCAGATCGAGCCGTGTTCGGTATGCCAGAAGTGAAAGTTGGAGTGCCAACGATTGTTGGCTCTATGCGTATTCCGTCCAAGGTGGCGTGGGCTGACGCTATGGAAATTTTGTTGACGGGTGACAATATTGATGCTGAGCAGGCGGCTGGCATTGGGTTGGCATGGCGAGTGTTCCCTCATGAAGATTTGATGGATGAGGCGTATGCGCTGGCCCATCGGTTATGTCAAGGCGCTCCCTTGGCGGTCCGAGCTGTGAAGGAGGTCGCTACTCGTTCTCAACGCATGGGGTGGATAGAAGCAGTACGTATGGGCGAGAGCATCCGGCGCATTGTTGGGGGCAGCGAAGACGCTCAAGAGGGAGTGGACGCGTTTAGAGAAAAGCGTTCCCCGGAGTGGAAGGGTCGTTAACCACTTCTGCTGTTGAGCGCAGCGCATGACCTCCAGTTATTTACGTTTCGAGGAGGAGGCGAGCGACGACATCAGTGCCGAACGCTGTCAATATCGCCAGGTAGAGAAGCCCCGTGGCAGCCATCACAGCAGCGTATTGGCGCTCGCGTAGCGCAGCGCGAGTGACAAGTACCAATGCCCCGGTGGTCACTGCACACGCCGCCCAAAACCATCCGAGCATTCCTCCGTAGCTGTCATCGATGGCCCCAGACAGGACGGAGAACATTCCGGTTGGGATGAGCAGGAGACCGACTTCCACGGGCCAAAGTTTTCCCACCCATGAGACTTGTTCAATTAAGGGCTCTCTTCTGAGTCCGGGTTGCACCAAGTACCAATGACCCAAGAGCATGGCGTCGGTTACCGAACCTAAGAAAGCTGCTCCGATTACTATTCGAGCTGTCTGCAGTAGCTCGTTTCCACCACCGCTTGTACCCGCTGCAATAAGGCCTATAAGCCCGATGAGGGGAGCGATGAGATCCCACTGCGGGTTGTAACTGGTGTTTCTTCCACGAGTGGGAGTTACTTCGCTTGCTTGTTTGATGGGTCGCCGCGTAATGGATAGCAGCAGTGTGCCAGTAGCAATGATCGCAACTGCGGCGGCGGCTAAGTCCCGGATGGCTTCCGAAGCCCATCCGTAGCCAGCTATTGCAGCCAACGCGGCGATCGTCGCGTAGCTCGCTCGTAGAAGCCAGCCGTAGCCCGGGCCTACTTCTTTGCGGCGCGTCGTCACCCACAAGAATAGGAGGCCGCCCGTTGCCCACTGCAGCAACACTGTTGCGGCGTCGAGCTGCGGACCGGCTGGCATCGTCGGAAGTGTAGTCACCTACGGTTGAGGTCAGACCGTTGTCGTAAATGATCGAAGGCTACGTGCGGCTTTGTGACTGGACCGCGTTAGTGGTCCAGCTTCTACATGTCGAATGCCGAGTTCTCGTGCTCGCTCAGCAAGCATTTGGAACGTTTGAGGGTTCACCCAACGTTGGACGGGTAAATGGTCACTGCTGGGGCGCAGGTACTGACCTATTGTCACAATTTCGACGCCTACAGATGACAAGTCGCCGAGCGCGGAGATCAGTTCGTCATCGGTTTCGCCTAGTCCCGTCATCAGCCCTGATTTTGTTATGAGGCCACGCTCTTTTGCGCGAGCTAAAAGGGTGAGACTGCGCGCGTAACTAGCGTTGCTTCTCACGGCTCGTTGGAGCCTTGCCACGGTTTCTAAGTTGTGATTGACAACGTCAGGTCGTTCGGCGAGTACCGACTCCAATGGGGTGACTTGACCTCGGAAGTCGGGGATCAGAGTCTCCACGCTCACTTCAGAGTTCTGCTTCCGAATCGATCGTAAAGTTTCTACGAATCCGCTGGCTCCGCCATCGTTAAGGTCATCTCGCGCTACCGCGGTAATGACTACGTGGCTGAGGCCCATTTGCTTTACAGCTTGTGCTACCCGATCGGGTTCTTGTTTATTTATAGGTTCGGGTTGCTGGGTGTCGACTAAGCAGAAACCGCAGGCGCGCGTGCAACGACTTCCATTGATCATGAAGGTTGCGGTGTGCTCTCCCCAACATTCATAAATGTTCGGGCATCCAGCTTCTTCGCAGACAGTGGTTAGGTCCAACGTTTGTATGGTTTTTCGTGTTCGGCGGTAGCCGCTGTTGAGGTCGATGCGGGCCTTCATCCACGCCGGCTTTCGTTCCGTTATCGCTACCCCATTACCAAGACCTAAGTCATCTAGCCGCCGTTGTCGTCGTCTCGTCGTTTTTCGATCTCGCAGGAGCACGGGCACTTCAGCTTTAGTCGGTGTGGTTTCAGCGTAAAGGTGCTGCAAGTCGTCCACGGTGCGTGTCATCTGTGGGAAGGCAGTTGTTGCTATATCGAATCCTTGGGTTCCCCAGGTCTCTATTGCTCTTGTGGAAATCTTGTCCACGACTTCGCTCATGGAGGCTTGTGATCCTTCATTTCGTAAGTTAGTGACCGCAAATTCTTTGATTCCGCAGGGGACTATGTGATCGAACCACGAGAGGTCTGTGGTGACATTTAGAGCGAAGCCGTGCATGGTTCGGCCTCGACTCATACGCACGCCTATGGCCGCTATTTTTCGTGGCTGGCCGCTGGTGGGGGCAACCCATACTCCGGGGTAACGAGCAATTCGGCCGCAGTCTTTGAGTCCTAGGTCCTGTAGCGCGTCGATGAGAACTTGTTCGACTTGATGAACGTAGGCCTTGGTCTCGGTTATGCCCCCTCCCCTGCTCCCGGGTAGCGACAGGACTGGATAGCCGGTGAGTTGCCCTGGTCCATGGTAGGTAATGTCCCCTCCGCGATCGGTCCGCTCGTATGTTGCTCCCAACGTTGACGGGTTGGTCAGTAGGTTGGACATGTCAGCATTGGGACCGCCGGTGAAGACGTGTGGATGTTCGAGTAAGAGGAGGTGGTCGTCTGTGCTGGCATTGAAAAGTCGTCGTTGAAGATCGTGTGCCTCTCGGTACTCGACGCTGCCTAGCCACCGGACTCGAAGCATTTAGTTCAGAGCCTTCGTGGAGTTAGGTGTTGATTTCACGGTGGTATAGGTCACCCGTGGAGGGTACGGCCAGCTAGCTCTAGAGCGGCTTCGCCGAACAGTTCTGAGAGCGTGGGGTGCGGTTGGATGAATTCTGCAATTTCGTCGACCTCAATTTCCCAATTGACCGCCAAATAGCCTTGGCTGAGTTGTTCCGTGGCGTGTGGGCCAATGAGATGGACCCCTAAGAGCTGACCTGCTTGCCCATCGGGGCGGCGTTGCGCGACAAGTTTCACAATGCCTTCAGTCGTGTTGTGAATCAAAGCTCGGGCATTTCCTGCGAACCTATGTTGACTCGTGACGACGTCGTATCCGAGGTCCATTGCTTGCTGTTCGGTGAGGCCTGCGTATGCGATTTCGGGGTGGCAGTAAATCGCCCAAGGGACTCGGGAATAATTTATGAGGCGCGGGTTTTGACCCACGATGTCGCGAACAACGAGCATCGCTTCAGCAAATCCGACATGCGCCAATTGGGGTGTGCCAATCACATCTCCTATCGCGTATACATGTTGCAAGTTGGTTCGACAGAGCTCGTCGACGACCACGAATCCGTCTTCGTCAACCTCTATCGAAGTGTCTGAGACGCCTAGATGATCGGTGAAAGGTCTTCTACCGACACACACCACCACCTTCTCTACGTCCAATTCTGTTCCATTGTTCAGGTGAACAACTGTTCCATCCTGGTGAGGGCTGTGGCTGTTCGCTGATGCGCATGTCACAACGTCAATGCCCCTCTTTTTGAAAGATCGTTGCAAGGATTTGGCTATGTCCGCGTCGGTTCCGGGTGCGAGCGTTTCGGTTGCTTCGACAACGGTGACCTGCGTTCCAAGATCGGACAGCATTGAGGCGAATTCACAGCCAATAGCTCCTCCTCCGATGATGGCGACGCTCGCGGGCAGACTGTTGAGTTCTAGCAACTCCTCAGATGTCAGTATCGTTTGGCCGTCCACGTCGAAGCCAGGGAGAGTTCTAGGCATTGAACCTGCGGCTATAACAATGGATTCACCAGTTACAACTTTCCTGGATTCATCGTTAAGACTGATCTCCACGGCATGGTCGTCAGCTAATCTGCCGGTCCCCTCTAGCACTGTGATGTCTTTACTTCCGACTAAATGAGTGATTCCTGTGAATAGCCGTTCCACGACGGCTCGTTTTCTTTCTTGAGCTACGGAAAAGTCGATGACCGGTTCTGGAGTATTGATTCCAAATTCTCCGGCATGGGCGACGGTCCGGTGTACCGCAGCGGTTTCCAATAGTTCTTTAGCAGGGATACAGCCTCGATGAAGGCAGGTGCCACCGATGCGATCACGTTCAATTAGAGCGACTTTTAGATCAGCAGCTACTGCGGCAAACGCTGCGGCGTAGCCAGAGGGTCCGCCTCCGATGACTACGAGATCAAAGTCCTTGGAAGTCATGGTGCTGTCATCCTAATAGACACGAAATAAAGTCTTGATCGTATTCGGGACTACCTGAACTTCGCCTAGATAGCGATAAGCACCTGTACAGCAAACGCGACAAGTATGGCGAGGCCAGTTACTAGTGCCGTGATTATTAACGCTCGCGTGCTCACTTAGTCTGAATCTAGCGTCCCTAGACGCTGAGTCCCATAGCCTTTAGCAAGTGCGGATGGGATTCCATAAGAGCTCAGTTGTGTTGATGCTCATATTGCTAGTTGCATGCAGCAATAGCGAACCTAGTGACGATTGGGCCACTTCTACTGCTGTGGAGACATCTGTCACAACAGTCGACGTGATCCAAAGTCCTACTGCGAAAGAAAAGGTAGGCCTCGGAGTACCGACCGCACTAACCACATTGGAGGGTTTGACTCTTTTCGGGGAGTCATTTGATCCTTTGTCTTTAGCTCAACGTGAAGTTCTTTTATGGTTTTGGGCTCCCTGGTGAGGGGCGTGCAACGCTGAAGCAGCGGCGGTCGCCGCTCTAAGTGAGGAAAGCGAAATAGCGATTATTGGATTGCCTGGGCGCGACGAACCCGCCGAGTATTTGGCCTTTGTTGAGCGCCACAATCTGGGTCACCTAACCCACATCGAGGACGCTGATGGGACTCTGTGGAACTATTTCGGCGTTTCTTCTCAGCCGTCATGGATTCTATTTGCAGCGGACGGTGGAGTAGTTCGGGGTCGAGGAGTTCTACCCGGCTTGCTATTTGAATCTGAGTGAACGTTACAGCGTTGGACTCCAACTAGGTTTTAGGTATGGCTCGTCGCTCCGTCACCTGTGAACGGCTCATTCAAGCTGAAGCTTCTGTGATATTTGATGTGTTGGCTGATCCATCACAGCACGCCGCAATTGATGGGTCGGACACGGTGCAAGGTCATCTTGGCAAACAAGCACGTTTGTCTCTAGGGAGCACCTTTGCAATGAGGATGCGCCTATGGCTTCCCTACCGCATCAAGAGTCGGGTGCTGGAATTTGAGGAGAATCGGCTGATTGCGTGGGGGCATTTCGGTGGTCATCGATGGCGTTATGAGTTACGTCCTGTCGATGGAAAGACGTTGGTCGCAGAAACCTTTGATTGGTCGACCTCGCGTCTGCCGTTGGTCATAGAGGCGGTGGGTTATCCGCGCCGGCATTTGAAGAACATGGAACGAACGCTTTTCAGACTCGCAGGATTAGTTGAGACGAGCTGAGCGCGCAGTGAGACTTTTCTCTTTTTTGTTGATAGCGCTGTTGCTTGGAACAGGGTGTGGAGAAAATACTGACCCATCCTTAATTGATGATTCAGTTCGCAACGAGTCCGGCGATATAGAAGCCGCCGGACAAGTGGGGGTGCTTCGTTTGCTCCCCGGCGATTGTTTCCAGCTCGGAGATGACGAGATTGAATTCGTTGATGCTGTTCCGTGTGAGGACGAACACATCGCGGAGGTGTTTGCTGTTTTTGATCTCGCTGATAGTGATTGGCCCGGCGCCGCTGCAGTTTCTCAAATTGCAAAAAGCGGTTGCCTAGATCGATTTCGCACTGCCACTGGTCACAATTTTGATCCGGTCCACATGGCTATCACCGGCTATGCACCAAGTGAACGTTCTTGGATTGACGACAAGCGGGTGCTTTGCGTCGTGACTGCTCATGATTTCAGTTTGGTAAAGGGGCGGGTAACCCGTTAATTCGCAGCCGATTTATTGGTCTGGTTCGATGATCCAAACGTCTTCTTCGAACTGTCGTTCGAGCTTTTTTTGCAGTGCTCCCAACGTGCGGTCTTTGGGGTCGCGGACAACGATCGCCTCATCAGCTAACCGGATTATTGCGTCATCGCGTCTACCCATTGCTTTGCCGAATTCGTCACCGTTGTTCGGCGTCTCATCGCTAGCAGTAGTTACCGACAGGGCAGCGGACAAAAGTTCATGGAAACGTTTTTGAGTGGCGTCAGGCCACCGTTCTTCCATACCGTCAAAGGCAAGAACGACCCTGTAAGGCACCGCTGCTGCTGCCGCTGCTTCTGCCCCGAGCATCTCTGCTCCTAGACCCAGGCCGGTTACAACTTGAAGGTCCGAGTGCATCTGTACTTTCGCTCTGAGCAGCTCAATCATCCGGCGGCGAATTGAAAGCGTCGTTGAGTTCTCCCCGTAGCCTCCAAGTTCGGGCGGACGGTGACCAAAGATAGCGATGCTGTGCGTTGTGTTGTCCTCTGGTTGTTGTGCACCTCCAGATCCATCTACTTGTATGCCGCGCACAATCGCGTCAGTGAAAATTCCTCCAGACTGCGCGGCTTGTTGGGCTGCTGCGGTCGTTGCCAACTGATCGGCTGCTTCGTTAAGGCGGTGACCCGCATGGCCTTTCACCCATAAGAACTCAACATCTCCGCGTGCATTAACCAGCTCTATGAAGGGCTCCCACAGATCTCGATTCGCGACGGGTTCTTTCTTTGAGTTCTTCCAATCTCGCTTCAGCCATCCTTTCCACCATTCTTGGACGAAGCAATTCACCACATACGTTGAATCGCTGTGAACTCGTAACGGACCATCAAGAGCCTGGACAGCTGCACTGGCGGCCGTCAATTCCATTCGTTGATTCGTTGTGTGAGGGTCGAAACCTGATGCCCATAGACCCTGATCGACCACAAACCCCCATCCACCGGGTCCAGGATTACCCAGACAAGCTCCGTCGGTATAGACGTCAATAGTCATTGCAATACTTCATACATCACCCAGGTCCTAGAAACACGCACTTGGCACCCACTTCGTAGCTGTTGGCAAGATTAGATTTGTGTTGAGCTTTGTTCCACGCGTGAATAACCGTTGCTCTCATGGATCAGAATGTAGGTAGTCATGTTCCGTCCCAATGCTCAAGATGCCTAGCTCTCTGCATTTCACAGGAAACAGCGATGCCGACGACCTGCTGAATGACAATCCCTTGGCGCTACTGATCGGAATGTTGTTGGATCAACAATTTCCGATTGAACGCGCATTTCTTGCCCCGTTGCTACTGCAAGAACGTTTAGGGAAGCGCCTTGATGCAACAAGCCTGGCCGAAATCTCGCCTGATGCCTTAGTCCATTTATTCGCTGAGAAGCCTGCCCTGCATCGCTTTCCGAAGTCAATGGCTACGAGAACCCATTCGTTATGTGTTTATTTGGTTGAGGAATACGCAGGGAATCCCGATGAGGTGTGGGCCGGGGTGTCCGACGCGTCGAGTCTGCGCGACAGGTTGCTGGCATTGCCTGGTTTCGGAGAAAAAAAAGTCGCAATATTTATCGCCGTGCTAGCCAAAAGATTCGGTGTCGTTCCGCAGGGTTGGGAGTCGATGAGCGGCGTATATTCAACCACCGGGTTCCATTCGGTAGCAGACCTCGATTCACCTGAAGCCCTCATGCATTTGAGAGAGCAAAGAAGTTCAGCAAGGAGAAAGAAATGACATCTGACATTCCTCTGAAAGACCGCTACTACGAGGACTTTTCTGTGGGTGACTCGTTCACTTTGGGCAGTGTCGAAATGGTTGAGGAAGAGATGATCGCTTTTGCAACCCAATTCGACCCTCAGCGTTTTCATATTGATCCGGAAGCAGCTGCCCAAACCATATATGGGGGTCTGATTGCGTCTGGGTGGCATACGGGGTCGCTCATGATGCGGTTAAGCGCCGATGATTTCTTGGGTGAAAACTGTCTCGGAGCAGCTGGAGCATCAGAGTTAGCTTGGCCAGCACCCGCTCGAGCGGGTGACATATTGACGTTACGAATCGAAGTTTTGAGCATGCGAGAGAGTAACTCCCGACCAAATTTAGGATTTCTGGAACTTACTAACGAGCTCGTCAACCAGAACGGTGAGGTGGTAATTCGAGTGGTTCCGACGATGTTGATTGCCAAAAAGCAGGTTGCGGATTAGTCGACGCTCTCTACAGCTTGTCGTTCTAACCACCCAAGCAGAACGGCTAACGCTCGGGGGTCGTGACGAATTCTGTGATCTGCCCCGCTCACCAGTCGAAGCTCGGGCGAATGATGAGCTTCGGCCAAATGTCGCGCATCGTCGGGGGGCACTTGGCGGTCGTTAGTTCCGTGCAAAATAAGCAATGGTCGTGAACCTAGATCTTTGACCGAATCGATCGCTCGGTGCTGGCGGAGTTCATCGGACCATTGGTTAACCGATGAGGGGTACTCCTCGTCGTCAACTACTCCTACATTGCGACAGTGTTGCAAGAAGCGACGTGGGTCGGACGCCCAATCATCGAAATCAGCTCGAGGGGCCATTACAGCAACTCCTCGAATCTCGGGGTCGCGTGCTGCCGCCATGATCGCTAGCGACCCGCCAGTGGTGGATCCCACCAGCCATATCCGTTCAGATCCCTCGTCCCGAAGTTTTTGGATTGCCCTCGCTACATCGTCAAGCCAACCAAGCATCGAAAATTGGCCTTCT
>DJZU01000052.1:0-513 GCA_002448715.1 Candidatus Neomicrothrix sp. UBA6944
GGCGAACTTTGTGTATCTCATCGGAGATCGGGAGACCCGCGACGCTGTGATTGTCGATCCGGCCTACGGGGTGGGCGACATATTGGACATCCTCGATCAGGACGGCATGCAACTGTCCGGGGTGTTGGCCAGTCACTACCACCCCGATCATGTCGGTGGTTCAATGATGGGTCACACCATCGAAGGGGTTCGAGAACTTCTCGAAATTAAAGGTACGAAGATTCATGTCCAAGCTGAGGAAGCAGATCTAGTGAAAAAGGTGACCGAAGTCAGTGACGGAGACCTTGCGGTTCACCAGCCGGGTGACCACATCCTTGTCGGAGATATGCGCGTTGATCTTTTGCACACTCCCGGACATACACCTGGCAGTCAATGTTTCCTTGTTGAAGGAACACTTGTCGCAGGCGACACCCTTTTCCTTGAGGGTTGTGGAAGAACCGATCTTCCGGGCAGCGACGCCACCGCCATGTATCACTCCCTTCACAACACTCTGGCTAAAGTCCCCGACGACAC
>DJZU01000052.1:890-2914 GCA_002448715.1 Candidatus Neomicrothrix sp. UBA6944
ATGACACGAGAAATGAACTACGTCTTTAAACCCGAGTCCGAAGAACAGTGGCTGATGATGTTCGGTGGCCAATGACCGCCCGGTTTCTCCCCCCCATCGTCACCGGCGAAGAAATAGCGGGTCGGACCGACATCGTGTTCTGTGATGTCCGTTGGTATCTCGACCGCACACCGGGACGCAACAAATACAACGAAGGCCACATTCCCGGATCAATATTTGTTGACCTTGACGAACACTTGGCGACACTGCCTAGAAAGTCCGAAGGCCGTCACCCGATACCCGCTGCAGCGTCGTTCGCAGCAAGTTTGGGGTCACTTGGGGTTAGCCATGAAGACCCTGTTGTCGCATACGACGACAGTGGCGGCATGTCCGCAGGCCGTCTGGTGTGGATGCTTCGGGTTCTTGGTCACGACGCAGCCTTGCTCGATGGAGGATTACAGGGGTGGACGGGTGACCTCGAAACGGTTCCTCAGGTTCGTGACGCAGTTGACCATCCAATCCGCGAATGGCCCCCTGAATTGTTCGTCGACGCAGATGCTGCAGCGATGGCCGGAGATGATCCTGCTCAGGTCCTTATTGATGCTCGAAGCCCAGATCGATTTGCAGGAGAAAACGAACCAGTAGACCCCAAAGCGGGGCACATTCCTGGTGCGATCAATCTCCCGTTCACCCAAAATCTCTCACCAGACAGCTTTTTCGAGTCCCCGGAGCAACTACGTCAAAGGTTCGAAAACGCGGGGTGCACCGCGGGACCTGCAACTGTCATGTACTGCGGGTCTGGGGTAAGCGCCTGCAACAACTTGTTGGCGTTCGAGCACGCAGGATTAGGGAAGGCGCGTCTGTACGCCGGTTCTTGGTCCCAATGGAGCAACAGCGAAGATCGGCCTGTCGAAACCAGTTAACAAAAAGTTGTGTCGTTCGAATAGCGACCGCAGTCATTGGGGAGACATACTGGCCACATGGCAGACCTCTCAGATTTTTATGGCCTAGACGAATTCCTTAACGACGACGAACAGATGATTCGCGACACAGTCAACAAATTCGTTGGCAACGAATTTAAACCTGTCGTCGGAGAACACTTCGAAGCCGGCACATTTCCAATGGAATTAGTACCCACCATCGCTGACATGGGTTTATTAGGTATGCACCTTGATGGCTACGGCTGTGCCGGAGCATCGGCAATGGCCTACGGGATCGCTTGCCGAGAACTCGAAGCTGGCGATAGCGGCCTCCGAAGCTTCGTGTCCGTTCAGGGGTCTTTGTGCATGTTCCCTATTTGGAAATACGGATCAGAGGAACAAAAAGAGGAGTGGCTACCAAAGATGGCCGCAGGTGAAGTTATTGGTTGTTTCGGACTCACCGAACCTGACCACGGCTCGGATCCTTCAGCCATGGCAACAAGAGCTAAACGAGACGGAGAACAGTGGATCCTCAACGGATCGAAAAGGTGGATCACCAATGCGGGCATTGCACATCTGGCCATCGTCTGGGCTAACACTGACGATGGATTCCGAGGGTTCTTAGTTCCTACAGACTCCAAGGGCTTCGAAGCACGGAAAATCCAGAACAAACTTTCTCTCAGAGCTTCGGTAACTGGAGAGTTCTACATGGACGACGTAGTGGTGCCTGAATCCATGCGACTCCCAGATGCAATGAGTATCGGCGCACCATTGAGTTGTCTGAGCGAAGCCCGATATGGCATAGCGTTCGGCGCGGTGGGAGTAGCTCGAGACTGCTACAACGCTGCTTTGGACTATCAGCAAGAACGGCCTCAATTCGGCAAACCACTTGCAAGTTTTCAAATCAACCAAATCAAATTTGCTGACATGTTGACCGACATGACCAACGCCAACCTCCAAGCCATGAACCTTGGTCGCCTCAAAGAAGATCACAGCATTCGCCCCTACCACATCTCAATGGCCAAGAGACATAACTGCCGAGTAGCGATAGATGCTGCGCGCACAGCGCGAGCAATGATGGGAGCTAACGGGGTCAGCACTGAATACAGCCCGATGCGTCACGCG
>DJZU01000005.1 GCA_002448715.1 Candidatus Neomicrothrix sp. UBA6944
ACCGGCGGCTACCAGGTAGTAGCCGAACGCGTCGCCCCAAGTGCGCATCATCGCACCTGACCCATTCAAAGCGACCAGCCAGGAATCAGCAAATGTGTCGTATCCGCTCGTATTTATTAACGCGTCTTGAAGCGCAGAGATAGCACTGACATAGGTTCGTTTTCCATCGCGCCAACATCCAATTCCGCGCCCAGCGGCAATAGTCGACTGCAATACCGGGATGTGAATGACTCCAATAATCGGCCCAGAGCTATCGGCCACAGCAAGCAGTGTGGAAAACAGTGGCACGCCGCGGGTAAAGCCGCGCGTTCCATCTATCGGATCGATAATCCAAGTCAGTTTGTCCGGATCCACGATCCCACCCTCTTCCTCTCCTCGAACTGCGTGATCAGGATGGCGGACTGCAAGCTGTTCCCGGATAAAGCGTTCTGCTGCTCTATCAGCATCTGTTACTTCAGAGCCGTCGGTCTTCGACTCAACTTCCAAACCACTCTGACCAAACCAATTCAATGTGAGGGACCCTGCTTGTTCGGCTAGATCACATGCCTCAGCAAGAAGGTCTTCAAGTCGTTCAGTCATGTTATGGCCCTTAGGAACTTCGAAAAAATCAAGTGAATTCGGGTCGCCGTTTTTCGAAGAACGCCGACACCGCTTCCGTCTGATTGGGCGAACCAATGAGCGCACCGATGTGCTGTCTTTCAACAGCGAAGCGTTCTGTTGTATCTCGCTCCGACAATCCATTCAGGATGTTTTTCATGCGGCGTATCGCCTCTGGATTCTTCTCGGAGATTTCCCTTGCTAGATCCATTGCTTCTGCGTGTGGGTCTTCCGCGGTTCGTGTCGCGACGCCTAGTTCAACTGCCTCCGAACCTGAGATCATTTTGCCCGTAAAGTACATTTCCTTGGCGACATCAAGTCCAACCAGAGGGGGTAGCAGCACAGAGGCCCCCATATCGGGGACCAACCCCCACCGAATCTCAAGTACTGACATCTTGGTATCGGGATGAACAATCCGAATGTCGGGACCCATCGCTATCTGAAAGCCTCCGCCTAGAGCATGTCCAGCGATTGCCCCAATCACTGGGACCTCTAGCTCCTGCCATACCCAGGCGGCCTGCTGTCCGAGGTGAGTTATACGCCCTTCAAGGCTGTTGGCAGCTGTTTCGGCCATATCGCCGTCAGATGCACCTGCTTCACTCTCGCTCTGCTCCATCGCTTGGAATGAGGCGAAATCAAGTCCAGCGCAAAATGAGCGTCCCTCGCCACTCAATACAGCGACTCGAACGTCTGATCGTTCCTTCAATTCTTCGCCCGCGTCCACAATGGCTCTGAACATGCCAGTATCTAAAGCATTTAGTTTTTCTGGGCGGTTGAGACGGACATCCGCTATTCCATCTTCGACAGTCACTAATACGCGATCTGACATTCTCAATCCCTTCTCTTGGTCAATACAGTCTGCCCATTGGAGAGCACTCGGAGCAATTGTTAAACGAAACTAGGTTGACCATGGCCATCGGCGGCTCTTGTGTGCCGGCTCGGGAGGCCCTTCGGTTGTTACTGGAAATGTCAATACAGGCACTGTGAGTTCTCTCGCTATGCGTTCGGAGGGGAATAGAACAAGCCTGGATGTGGCGCCTTGGGGTCGGGCGGCAAACAGGACAACCATGTCTGCCTGCGTTTCTGCCCGTGTTCTTACCACGGCACCGGTAAAGCTCTCTGTGCGCATCGGCTTAAATTCAACTTCAACGTCCTTGGTAGCGCATCTGGATAAAAGGTTGCCGATGTGTTCCGACTCGGCTTCTCCTGGTTGATAGACGACGAGGCGTGAACGCCAGCGCGCAGCTAGGTCGATAAGCCATTCGGGAATTTCTATTGGCATCGGAGAGGCGATCAAGACGTTGGCGGGTAGTTCCACTCGGGTTGGATCCGCCTGTCCTGACTCTTGTTCCCCGTCGGAGGCCTGTAGGTCCTTAGCCACTAGTAGGGGACCCACCAGTTCGAAAAGAACAACCGACCCCAAAACCACTGTTGCAGCTTCAGCTCCGGGGTCTCCCAGCACCTCACTCGCCAGAACCGCTAAGCCAACCGCGACCCCCGCTTGCGGAGTCAAGTTAACACCAAGCCTGAGGGCTGTTTTCCACCCCAAGCCACCGAAAAGGCCGCCTATGAGCCCTCCAACAATTTTGGCTCCCACCCTGACTCCGATGTATACGAGTCCAACTATGCCCACTCCCCCAAGGTCATTCAGATGGATGGACGCTCCGGCTAACGCAAAAAATAACAAGTAGAGCGGTTGTTCGATGCTTTTAATGGTTCGGAATAGCCGAAGGGAGAAGGCTTCTGGTGATACCGACGCCGCAGTAGCGCCGGCCATCAAGGCTGCTAGAGGCAGAGAGATATCCAACCAGTCTGCTATTGACCAGCCCAGGAGGATATGAACCAATACGAATAGGAGCAGTTCCCCCGATGTCTCAATTTGGAAACCCAGACGCGATATGAACCAACCGCCTAAAAGCCCAAGCGCCGCTCCGCCGAACCCGAGTTGAACAAAGTCGAATATTGCGGCAGATACGTCAGCATCTTGGTCAGCCAAGATCGTAGCTATCGGTAGAACCGCCGCGAATGTCGTGGTCGCGAAGGCGTCAGACACCGCGTGTGTGCCGACTACTCCTACCGCATAATTTCCCGTAGCCTTAACCGAACTGACGATGTGTGCAATCGTCATGGGAGCTCCAGCACCTGCTAAGGCCGCAAGCACTAACGCTACGGATCGATCAGCGCCTACTGCACGAGTGGCCCAAAACACTAAGACTGCGCACAATACGTACTGGGTGGCGCCGGTGGTCAGGGTCCATCGAGCCGCCCTCAAAGCCCTTACTGACACGCGCTCACCGATTACGAACATCAGGATCGCAAGAGCTATTTCTGTCAGGGGGCGCAGGGCGGCAAGTTCATGCTCGCTAACCAATTCGATTCCCGAGGGCCCTAAAAGCGCCCCTACGATCAGAAAGCCGACGAGTTCCGGTAAGTGCCGGCGCGCCAATAGACGACTGGCCAGGTACGCGAGCCAAGCGAGGACTGCGAATGCGCCAAGGGTTTCGGTCACCGCCGAGACGCTACTGCCCGGAGAGCTATCTAGAAAGACTTCCGAAGAATTTTAAGATCCGACGACGGGCTCGAAAGCTGGATCTCGTTTTTCTACAAAACTCGCCACGCCCTCTTTGAAGTCTGGTCGCTTCAAGGACTGCGCCATAACTCTGTTGGATTCTTCAAGGGATTCGGTCCGCGCCATATCGAGTTGGCTCCAAATTTGGTTTTTCATCTGGGCCATGGACCACGGTGCGCTATATCGACCTAACTCTCGCGCGTACTCAACAGATGCAGCGACAAGCTCCTCGGGAGGCAGGACACGGCTCACGACTCCCATTTCTTTCGCTTCTTCCGCAAGGAACACTCTTCCAGACATCAGAATGTCCAAAGCGTTTGAAGGTCCAACCACCCGTGGAAGCATGTACGACACTCCGTGTTCTGCGATTAGTCCTCTCCTAGCGAAGGCACTGGTGAATTTTGCTCCCGCCGCAGCGAACCGGATGTCGCACATCATCGCGTGGACGAACCCAAGCCCGGCACAGGCGCCGTTGATTGCCGCAATTACAGGTTTGGGTATGGTCAAGGCATAATCATGGCGCTCGGTTCGCAGCTCGACGGGTGATTCTTCTTCACCATCGCGTGCACCAATTCCTTGCAGCATGTCCATATCAGCGCCTGAACAGAAGCCTCGGCCAGCGCCCGTAACAACAATCGCCTTAACGTCAGCTGATTCCGAAGCACGATCAAGCGCGTTGAAGTACTCGGAACCAAGTTCGCTTGTCCAGGAATTGAGCCGTTCGGGCCGATTCAGTGTGACCAAAGCCACTCCGTCAACCTCTTCGTATAGAACCACATCGCTCATTGGAGACCCTTTCGCCAGGGGCCACACGTTAGCTGCTCCGGGCGAGTTGATGCATTTCCAACTAGGTGGTTGTGATTTCTTCGATCTGAACACTTTCCATAACGTCTCCGACGGCGATCGTTAACGCGACGTCCATTCCACTCGATACGTAGCCGAAGAGGTTGTAGGCCGGCGCTAGTTTCGATTGACAATCATCGATGCATATAAAGAACTGGCTACCGTTTGTGTTCGGTCCGGCGTTCGCCATAGCAACCGCTCCCAGCGTGTATTCACCATTGACAGGTTCATCGTCGAATCGATATCCGGGGCCACCTGTCCCAGTGCCTTCTGGGCAACCACCTTGGACAACGAAATCTGGGACTACTCGATGGAAGGTGAGTCCTGTGTAGTAGCCATCACGTGCGAGGTTTACGAAGTTGTTGACCGTGTTCGGCGCCAATTTTGGATCGAGGTCCATAACGATTGTCCCTTTGGTGGTCTCGATCGACACGCGATAGGTGGTCTCGTCGTCAATGTTCATCTGAGGTGGTGAAGCCATAGCAGCACCCTAGCGGCACAAACCAACAACTAGTCAGTCGGTTGAGCGAAGTGTGACTCCCGCAAGTTCACCCGTGTGTTCGCCATTTTCCATGAAGATGCGTCCGTTGACGATTGTTGCGTCATAGCCGCTTCCCCGCTGAATGTACCTGCCGGTGCCACCGGGGAAATCATGAACATATTCTGGCCCGTTTAAAGACAGATTCTCGAAGTCAATCACGTTTATGTCGGCGTAGGCGCCCTCAACGATTCGCCCCCTGTCAACTAGGCCAAAGAGATCCGCTGTGTCTGAGGTGATCCGCCGAACACCTTCTTCGATGGAGAAGAAACCGGTCTCTCGTACCCAGTGACTGAGGAAATAGGTCGGCTGACTAGAGTCCATGATCTGTCCGACGTGTGCGCCTGCGTCGGCAAGGCCCATAACGATCGCTTCGTCTTGAAGCATTGTTTCGATTGCTTCATAGTCTTGATTCAAGATAGGTAGCGACAGCATCACGGACCCGTCGGAACGATCCGTTTCATCCAGAAAGAATTCAACTGGCGTTAGACCAGCTTGAGCTGCTTTCGCTTCTAACGTGCCCTCTGGGCCTACGCGGTAGTTCGGGTCTTCGGCGTCCAAGAGATACAACCTGCTTAGGTCGACCATGGCGCTGCCGCCCCCGTGAATTTGTTCTGGGTTGTTAGCTTCTTCGATTAACGTCTGTCTTGATTCGGGGTCGCGAATTAAAGCAAGGCGTTCGGTCAGGTCCATATCCTGCATGGACTTCCAGGTTGCTCCCGCTCGCGCCCATGGGGTGCGATGTTGAATACCCAAGACCACGCCGATAGGCCGACAAGTTGTTTGGGGCCTTAGGCTGGCTCCATTCGAATTCTCTGTCAAAACTTCGGCTAGCGCGACGTCGCTCATATCTGGCCGGACCGCGTTGTAGACAAGACCGAAGGTTGAGGGGCGGCCGCTTCGGCGAGTGATTTCACCCAGGGTTCGGATCTCATGCTTTAGACCTGTCCAGTCCGCGCCGGCTTTTTCGAATCGAGGAGCGGATTCAAAAACGCCACGGTCATGACGACCAAGAACATCAGCGAATGCATAGAGTTCGTTGTCATCCGCGAAAGTCCCTGGGATAGGTCGGCCATCAGGCGTTCGATGCAGCAAGGTTCGTGAGGTAGAGAACCCTAAGGCGCCGGCGCTGATTGCTTCATCAACCAGTTCACACATCGCGTCAATTTCTTTTTGGGTCGCCGGCTCTTCTTTGAGACTGTCTTCGCCCATGACGTTCCAACGGACCGCCACGTGCCCCACCATTCCTCCAACGTTTATGCCCTTTGGTAGGCCATCAAGAAACTCAAGGTACTCGCCGTAAGTTCGCCAATCCCAGGGCAAACCTTCCAAGATCGCCTCTCTGGGAATATCTTCGACCGATTCCATCATCTCCGCCAAATAGGAGATGTCTTCTGTCTTAACCGGTGCGAAAGTCACGCCGCAGTTGCCCATCACGACAGAAGTGATCCCGTGCCAGCACGAGCTGGAACCAATGGGATCCCAAGCTAATTGGGCGTCCAAATGAGTATGAATATCAACAAAGCCCGGAGTAACAACACGGTCACGTGCGTCAATCTCGCGGGTTCCTTTTCCTTCCACGTCTCCAACAGCGACAATGCGGTCTCCAGCTATCGCAATATCCGCCTGCCTAGGCACCGCGCCAGTGCCATCAACTACTTTGCCCCCACGGATAACTATGTCGAACCGTGCCTCAGCCATAACGAAACTCCATCTCAATATGGTAAATCGACCAATAGCTGCATGTATTTCCGCAGCATCATTCCTCCAGACTAACCCCTGCATCGAGGCGACACATTGAGTGGAACAGATGTACCCTCATGATTACGTGCAAGTCTCGTGGACTTGCCAACGTAACTGACTCCATGAGAGGTATTTAAGTGACAATCGCAAACAGGAAACCTACAGCACTCAGATTTCTCTCGGCCCTGATTGCCTTGGTTGCTTTAACTGCGGGGTGCTCGCTGAGCAGCACTGCCAGCGACTCCACGACCACCCTGCCTAGCATCACCACTTCGGCGACATCCGCGGACGAGTCAGCAGCAAGCGCCACTCCGTCAGCAACGTCTGCGATCCAAACCGCAGCAGAACGCTACGGCAGCACCGAAACTACAACGCCTCCAACATTGACTAATGCCGACACCGTTACAACGGCCGGACTCGGACCTGTGAGAATTGGTCAAACTCTTGCTGAAGCTCAAGACGCGGCTGGGGTTACCTTCAACGCTGCATCAACTGGCAGCGAAGCCTGTCAGTACTACACGCCAGCAGCAGGAGCTACTGGAGCAGCGTTTATGGTCGTAAACGGAGAAGTTGTTCGGGTTGACATCTCTAGCGGCCCGATAACCAGCAAGTCTGGCTATGGCATTGGCGCAACTAAAGACGCCATAAAGGCTGCGTTTGGTTCCAAGATTGAGGAATCATCTTCCGGCGACTCCGTCACCTTCGTTCCAGTTACGGACGGCGACAAGACCATGAGAGTGATATGGGAATTGGATGCTGGTGGCTTGGTTACCTCGTTCCGCACGGGTCGGGTACCGCACGTAACTCCGAAAGTTGGTTGCTCTAGCAACTAACCGGCTTCAGCTATCTGCCCTGTCCCAAAAGTTAGTAGCGACATCTATCCAGAGTTGCGTTGTCAGCGCTAGGGAATCAATATCGACGCGTTCATCATGACCGTGAAAGCGCGCCATGAAGTCAGATGAGTTAACTCGGTCACTGAATAAGCCCGCTCCGTAAGCCACAGATCCTTTGTCTCGGTAGAACCGAGCATCGGTTGCTCCGACAATCAGCGAAGGTATCAACGGAGCTCCGGGGTGCGCTTTTTGCATCATCTCCTGTAAGAGATGCCACATGGGAGTGTCAGTAGAAGAAAATGTTGCAGGGTCGTCATGGATGGCTTTGATTTCGACTTCATCGAACAAGTCCCCGAGGGCCTCTCGGAGGTGGTTATCGACTTGGCCACTATCCCCCGGCGCTGTTCGAATATCCACATCGATTTCGACTGCGTCAGGTATGACATTGGTCTTTACCCCTCCATGAACGACGTTGGGAGAGAACGTGGTGTGGCTACAAGCATGAAGGTGTCGGGCCAGAGCAGGGGAATCAAGCCGCGATATAGCCTCCCACACTGAGCTCGGATTCAAAAGAGCATCTTTGATATCCGCTTCGAGATCAAGTGTTGAAACTTGGTGTTGCCACATTTCCGTGAGTTTCGCATTGGGTTTGTAATCCCCCAAGCGCCGAATCACTTCTGCGGCTTTAAGAACTGCATTGTCCGCGCCGAATGGCATCGAACCATGCCCTGGGGTTCCTTGCACCGTGAGACGCCGCCACCCGAGGCCCTTCTCGCCAGCTGCAAGAGTAATTTTCTTTCCCTCAGGTGTCTCGGTGGGCAATCCTCCAAATTCCGTTAGCACGTAATCAGCTGCCATAGCATCCCAGTGGTTTTCGGCCATCCATTTCGCGCCAAAGGTCCCGCCCGCTTCTTCGTCAGCGACACCAAAGAACACGAGGTCGCCTTTAGGTTTAAACCCAGAACTTGCTAAGTGCCGAAAAGCTACTGCCATTGAAGAAGTGAGGTTGAGCATGTCCACTGCTCCGCGACCCCAGACCTCCCCGTCGATCAACTCCCCACCGAAAGGATCACGGCTCCAGCCTTCATGGCTGACAGGAACAACGTCTGTGTGCCCCATTAGACACAACGACGGGGCTGCGGGGTCAGTGCCCTCTATCCGAGCGACCATTGAACGGCGCCCCGGTAGACAATCAAAATGCTCAAGGTCTATTCCTGGACCCTCCAGAAAGCCTTCTAGTAAGTCACTGTTGCGAACCTCTTCTCCAGATTCAGCTTCGCCAGTGTTAACGCACTCATGGCGGATTAGTTGCTGTAATAGCTCGACTGTTTCGTTGGTTAACCGGTCATCTGTGTGACTGAGATCGCTCATACCTAGATGCTATGTAAGAAGGGAGTGCGCGGCCAACGTAAGTCAGTACTACCTTCTGAATATGCAAGATGTTCCCTCCCTTGAAGAATTTCGTCTCCGTGCGGCCAAATTCATTAACAATGCGGTCAAGTCCAAAGATGCATGTCCCGCCTACGGCGCGATCTTGCCTCCACAATTTCACGAACGGGCCATGCATTGGCAGCGCTTCTGCTTCGACAGTGGATGGGCGGGCGTGCATTGGCCAACCAAATACGGAGGTATGGGCCTAACGCCGGATCACAACGTCATATGGCATGAGGAATGCGCTATCGCCGAAGTAGCCCCGTATCTCAATCTCCAAGGCCTGGTTCTAGCAGGGGAAGCCATCCTCCGATCTGGGACCCAGCTACAAAAAGACCGTTACCTGCAACCAACACTTCGTAATGAAATTCTTTGGTGTCAACTATTTAGCGAACCCGGAGCCGGTTCCGATCTTGCAGGGTTGCAAACGTCCGCAGTTATCGATGGAGATCAATTTTTGCTTAACGGACAGAAGGTTTGGTCTTCGAACGCTCAATTCGCACAATTTGGAATCCTCATGGCTCGGACCGACAATGATCAACCTAAGCACAAAGGCATTTCGTTTTTTCTGTTGGACATGGCCTTGGACGGCATCGAAGTTCGGCCAATCAAACAGATGACTGGAGACAGCGAATTTTGCGAAGTCTTCTTTACTGATGTCTCAATGCCATCAGAGTCGCTTCTCGGGGAAGCGAACGAAGGCTGGGGTGTTGCTATGGCGGTCCTAGAGGACGAGCGCGGCGGCGCAGGAGCCGCGGGCGTGATCAGTCTCGGGAAACGTCTGGAGAATATGGCCCAGAACTCGATGACCCTGGACGAGGTGCGGGCGGAGAAGCTAACTGAGGTTCTTAACCGCGGCAAAGCTCTTCAGGCGTTAATGGAACGTCGGGGTGGAGATCCCCTGATCGCTCCGGTTGCAAAGTTAATGAATAGCGAACTCGGCTACTCCGAAGCACAGTTGAATTCACTCTTACAAGGTGCTGACGCCATGCTGGAATCGCCCGTAACAGAGAATCTCTTATATTCGCCAGGTATGCGAATTGCTGGAGGTTCCAGCGAAATTCAACGAAACATTATTGGGGAACGAATTCTCGGATTACCTAGAGAACCTCAGCCGTCGGAGTAAAGAACCAGTTGTCTATTCGCCACCGCATCGCTGTTTCCCGTTAGCGAAATATTTCCATTACACCCGCCGCTCGGGCCGGAATACCTGTCGACTGTGTACTGACCGCACCCGCGTACGCATCCAGGCCCAGCGCCGCTCGGAAATCTGCAGATTCATCGGCTAAGCCAGAATCGAGTTGAATGCCGGTCGCATCGGCGATGCGATTTAAACCCTCGAACGCGGCGATAGTTGCTGCAGCCTCGATAACTCCCCCAGGGCCGACCTGCTCTTCCAACGCTGCTCGCACTCTTCCTAGATCACTATCTTGACGAACCGCGGATTCGGCGTAACGGACTAGAAGTTCGCCATTAGCCACATCAGCACCAGCTTCGAGTTGTTCAAGGTCGACTTCAGAATTCAGGGCTTCGCTGCTCGCACGGAGCAACGATACGTGCGCTGCCGTTCAGTAGAAACACTCATTGAGTGCCGAAACCGTCGATGCCAATAGTTCTACTTGAGGTCTGGAGAGAGCTCTATCCCAGACAAGTTCGGCGAACTGGGGTCCGCGGCTGTAGTGAGCCTGAACGATTTCTCGCCAGAGAGCTTCGGTTTCAGGAACCAACGAGCCGGCTCGTGAAACATTTGCAAGCGATTTTTCGATTGTCTGGCTGACCCAAGCACCAACGTCGCCTACTCCTTCGGGCCGCACTTTGTCGGGTTCCCCGAACTGCGGCTCGGGTAGTTCACGAAGTGGGAGACCCAAAGAGCGCGCAAAACTGTCGACTACATATTGGACACAAACCAGGGTTGACAGCTCGACGTACGCTTCTTCTCCGATTGATTCGATGACCAGGAGCGCCCATTCCTTCGAAAGGCGTCCAGGGTCCGTAGTCAACCTATGAATAAGATCAACTGCTTCTGGCGCCAGCTCTGATACAGAGTCATGTTCCCCCGCTACCATCATTGGACTTAGCGCTTCCAAGCGTTCGTTGCAAAGGGCACAGCGAAGCGCTTGGCGCACCTCCGCCATCGCAGCGACGCGCTGCTCGCCAGTCCACCATGTGCCGCACTGACCTAAACGTTGCCAAACGCTGTCGTGAGCGTCTGTCAAAGGAGCGCCCAATTCGATATACGTCTCAGGCTCGGTCAGGGTCATAACGGGAAACTAGTCGCGGTGGTGTGATCATTGTCAAGCTGTCGAGTGAAAACTGTTCTCGATAGCACTTCAGATCTCGAAGCATTCGACTTCGATTTCCTTTACAGCTGATGGAGTAAACGCCATAGGGATCAATGCGCAGTCCAACCACGTGGCGCGTTGATCAATGTCGTGCCCTTCGCCTCTCACTCCCGAAACACCGTGCGGCACCACCCACCCGGAGCGATCCCAATCATCGAGATCGAATACATATCTTGCTACTGAGCCAGCGGCGGA
Source organism: Candidatus Neomicrothrix sp. UBA6944 (assembly GCA_002448715.1). Classification (GTDB taxonomy): domain Bacteria; phylum Actinomycetota; class Acidimicrobiia; order Acidimicrobiales; family Poriferisodalaceae; genus UBA6944. The sequence continues at coordinate 11,092 of DJZU01000005.1, forward strand.
GCGCTCCCCTGTTTCGGGAGTTACTGAACCACAACGCACCGTGTCGCTGTCTCCTGGACAGGCATCAATCGGAGGGTGCAGATGTCGTGCTTGTTCGACAGCTGAGGCGAGCGGATGGGGAGAGGCCATCCTGTGAAGACGTCCCCAGGTCCACTGCGAATTATCTTCACCCAGGCGTTGTTCTAACTCTTCGAGGGTTTCGTCAATACAAGACGACAGAGCGGCGTCGAGATCGTCTTCAGATTCGAGGCCTGGAACTAAGTGCCAGTTCTCGTCAACGAGAAGGTGTATGGCTGCTTCAGCGAGCATGCGACTAGCGGCTTCAGGTGACGGCCATTTGGGACCGCCGAGCTCTGGGCTACCTACGCCAAGGCGTTCTCCAACGCTCTCAGTCCAGCGGCGGCGAATCACACTGTAAAGCGAAGCTTCGATCGACTCTTCGGACAGTGCGCAATCCCAGTTTGTGAGGCAATCAACCAGCCACTGCCCTGACGGGTGAGTGAATTGAGTCACATGTGTTACTAGCGCCCCAACAATAGCTGGGGCTCGCAGTGACACAACGTCGCTATGGATCTTCTCCATATCTGCTGCTGTCGCGTTCGGCAACGCTTCTATCAGTTCGACTATGCGGTCATATCTTGCCGGCCCTGCAAAATCGAGTGAAATGTACGGTCCTCCATCTGATATCCGGTTGTTCGCAGTGACCAAATAGCCTCGATCGGGATCGCGTTCCCCGGGCAGATCTTCGAAGCTGACAGGATCGAGATTCGACCAATCCACAGAAGTTTCGGCTGATACGGGAATCCATCTGTTCTCGTGCGGACGCTCGATAACTCTTCCTCGTACTTTGAATGAAATATGTCCGTCGCGGTCTGCTGAGAGAAGATTATTTACCGGTATCACCCATGGCTCAACAGCCGCCTCAAGCTCTTCACATGTAGATGCTTTCAGCATGGGTAGCAGTGCGTCGAAGGTGCTGTCTTGTCCGTTCATTCCTGTCCACGCCATTGACAGCGCTGCCCCTTGGGAGGGATCTCCCAGTACGACCGGGCCTCGTTGGGTTGACCCTCGATAGACCTCGAAACTGCCTTCGCCTCTGAGCGAAAGGGTCTCTGAACTCCACTGAACCCCAGCCAAATCTTCTGTCTCTAAGAAGAGGTCGGTGTCGTCCGCCATGCCGTGGGTAATACACCAGGCAACATCGGCGTTATGACCAAAATGAGGGAAGCCTGGAACTCCGGGAAAGGCAAGCCCAATGGCATTGAATTCCGGACACTTCATGTGGAACTGGTGGTAAACGTTCGGGAACTCAATACCTCTATGCGGGTCACCCGCCAGGAGCGGTAAGCCTGATTCGGTTCGAGATCCGGCGATCGCCCACGAGTTCGAGCCGCCGTCGATGTCTACAAGACCCCTTAGTTGGTCAGCGTTCGCTTGGATCAGGTCGGATAAATCTGCCAACTCTGTGGCCGGCAGGTTGGAAGTTGTGATAGCTGAGCTTTCCTCAACCGACCCCCGCATGGCTTGAAGAAGGTCCGGATGTCCCTTGGCTAGCAGAAAGCCGCGCCAAAGCTTTCGGTTAAGGGTTCCCATGAAAATATGTCGCAACTTGTACACCGCCACGCAATGCCAGGGTTGCCATTGTTCAGGGGCGGCAGCGTGATATTCGAATTCTGCGGGAAGTTCGTCTTCGTGGGTGTCAAGCCACCGATTAACACCACGGGCATAGGCTTCGGTTATCGCTTTAGTCTCTGAGGCCAATGACGACCAATGCTGTTTCGCGAGATCTGCGAGGCCGAGCCGCCTAAAGAAGGCATCTTCTCGGGCGGCTTTCGCTCCAACAGTTTCTCCCCAACGCCCTTGCGATTTCAGGCGATCAAACTCCATTTGCCATATGCGATCGGAGGCGGCTATCCATCCCTGCGCCTCGAAAGCGGCGGGTTGATTGGGGGCTTTGACGTGAGCAATCCCCCATTTATCGCGTTGTATTTCGGTCTTCACTCGAACGCCGCCGCCACCGCTGCCGCGCACTCCTCAATGAGTCTTTTCGCACCCTCGCATGTATGAAACATTTGAAACAAGACATGCGGTTCGCCTTCGAACAACGAATGCTTAACCGGGACACCGGCGAGAGAAAGAATTTCTGCGTATGCATTTCCCTCATCTCTAAGTGGGTCTGCCGAACAAGTCGCAACGTAAGCTGGGGCTAAGCCCGCATGGCTGGGTGCTAACGCCGGCGAAAAGCGCCAATCGGTGCGAACGTCTTCGTCCAGCTCCGGTCCTACATAGTGAGACCAGAACCAGTTGATCACTTCAGCCGTTAACAACGGGCCGGCCTCGTTTTCTGTAAAGGACTCGTAGTGACGAGACGCGTCAGTCGCGGGGTAAACCAACATTTGAAGCCTTAGGCCTAAATCAGCGTCTCTTGCCATCAACGCAGTAACGGCAGCCAGGTTGCCCCCCGCTGAGTCGCCGCCTACGGCTACGCGAGTTGTGTCGAGCCCTAAGTCGGTTCCAGACGCTTTGACCCACTGCACTGCCGCCCAGGAGTCCTCGACCGCTGCCGGGAATCTAGCTTCGGGCGCAAGACGGTAATCGACTGCTATGACCGCGCATTGAGCTTTCGTGCAGAGCAGTCGACATTCTTTGTCATGGGTATCTAAGCCCCCGATAACGAAACCACCGCCGTGAAAAAACACTAAAACTGGGTGTGGTCCTTCGGTAGTTGGCCGATAGACCCTGGCCGGTATTTGGCCGGCCGGCCCGGGAATTTCTATGTCGCTAACGCCTCCTGGAACTTCGGGACCTTCACCCAAAATATGTGCTAACGCCTGATAACGGTCGCGAGAGAATTCCGGCGTCTGATCAGCGACTGGGGGGCCGTCTGCGCGAGCAGCTTCCACCATCTCCACGAAAGCTTGAGTGTCTGCCTGAAGTGCCATGAAAGCTCCTTCTAATTTCCGTTCGCTGGCGAGCCAATGTCAAGGATCTTGCGTAGCGCTTCTTTTAGGTAGGAGTCTTGAAATTCAAATCCTTCTTCCAGGAGCGTCGCTGGATTTAGACGGGTCGAATCAAGCAACAAGTGTGTCCCCATTTCGCCTAAGACCATTCTGATTGCAAAGCCGGGCGCTGGAACCACGGCAGGCCGACGGAGGACCGCACCTAAGGTGGTCGCGAACTTTTTTTGTGTTTCGGGATTAGGTGTTGCAACGTTGACTGGACCCGAAATTTCATGGTCAAGCAAAAATAGCAACGCTCTGATTGTGTCATTGAGCGAGACCCAGCTCCACCACTGTCGACCTGTGGCTAGGGGCCCTCCGATCAATAATTTGGTTACCAAAACAAGTCGCCCCAACGCCCCTGGTCCGTCGGCGAGAACGATGCCGAAGCGTGGCATCACTAATCGAGTCCCAGCATCTCTGGTGGGAGAAGCAGCCGCCTCCCACTGCTGACAGACTTCGGCGAGGAAACCTTCGCCGCTAGGACAGGATTCGCTCAAAAGCTCGTCTCCACGGTCACCGTAAAACCCTGCTGCTGATGCTTGGATCAGACATCGGGGCGGGTTCTTGGAACTCGCAATCGCCGACGCGATCGTTGTCGTTGATTCGACGCGGCTTTCCAGAATTCTCTGTTTCTTTCGTCTTGTCCATCGACCGGCAATGGACTCGCCAGCGAGATTGATAACTGCGTCGTAGTTCTCCATCAATTCGGGGGTGATGTCGGCCCAGGCAACGTCGTTTGAAGATGGACTTCGCGATACTCCGGTGACGCTATCCCCGCGACTTTGAAGTCTGGTAGCGACAGCCGACCCGATCAGGCCGCTGCCTCCGGCAATGAGAACATTCATGTCAAATAAGATTTCTGTTAATCGGCGAACTTGGATTTCTTTGCTGTGGAATCACTACTTGCCTTTGAAGTCGCCTGCTCTGCGTTCGCCTACTGCCGCAATACCCTCTTTGGCGTCATCGCTCGCAGATAGTTCGGCTTGGAGCTGGGCCTCCCTCTGGGTTATCTCTCGTACTTGATCTCCAAGACCCAATCGTAGGGTGGACTTGATTGCTCGTAGAGCTAAAGGAGCGTTCGCGGCGATTTCTGCCGCTACCTCCAACGCTCTCTCCCTCACTTGGTCGCTTGGAACACATTCGTCCGCAAGACCTATTGCGACGGCTTCCTCACCTTTGTAGCGCTTTGCGCTGTAAAGGACCTGAGCAGCGCGAGATGGGCCCAGCAGTTGGGGCAGAGTAACGCTCATACCGAAGCCTTGATGAATGCCTAGCGATGCAAAATTGGCTGAGAACCGAGCATCTGGGCAAGTGATGCGTATATCGGGGACCATAGCCAACCCGAGGCCACCACCGACCGCCGGTCCTTGTATTGCGCCAACGATAGGAAGCGTCACATCAAAGAGACGGCCCGACCCTTGATAGAGAGCCAAAGTTGCGTCGCCCCCGACCACTTCGTCGTCGCCGCCTCCAACGCCATCACCGGCAAAGTCAGCCCCCGCACAGAAGGAACGGCCATCGGCTGCTAGGACGGCGCAACGAATCGCCATATCGTTTTGCATTTTTTCAAGTGCATCGGCGATGTCGTGAATCTGTCTAAAATTCAAAAAATTGTGCGGTGGTCGATCCATGATCACCACCCCAACGTTTCCGTGAACTTCGGTTCGAAGACCTTCCGCCATTACGTTCTCCTCAACTTCGGTTCGCTGGAGTCATTTTCAGATGACCGACTAGTCACCCTAATGCAACAAACCATGAAAGCCTGTATCGCTCAAACAGGGAGTGTTGCGGGCCGATATCTCTATGTGCCGGCGGAGCGCGGTAGGTTGACTCAAGCACGTCAGGGGGAGCTATGAACACACACGAAGAACAACAAGTCCATCTGCGCACTGAGAGTATCGACTGGGATGACTTACTGAGCCGCCTTCAGGGACTCTTGAGAATAAGAACTACGCCTATCGGTATGAAGTTGTTCGCCTCGGTTGAAGAGATGGAAGCAGTGCCGCGCATTCGGAGGCCTGATGCCATTCACACCACGGATCAGATAGTTGGAATGGCAAGCCGTTTGAACTGGACCGTTGGCATTACCCGGTCGGATCTCGTCGGCGATCAATGCGGGGCAGTTATTGGACTACACCCCCAAGACGAAGAATGGTTATCGGGCGAACGGATGCAAGGCGTTTGGTTCGAATCCCTGGACGACAGCGCTGCTCACCAAGAAGCCATGGATTGTGTGCCCTTTGGGACGTTCTCGGCTATGGCAGTTTCACCTCTTTCCGCGAAACGATTAGATCCCCCTGATATTTGCCTCGTTTATGCAACGCCTGCCCAGATGATTTTGCTGATTAACGGATTGCAATGGCGCAGTTACAAGAAGCTGGACTGGGGCTGTGTCGGTGAGTCCGCATGTGCTGACAGCTGGGGTCGTGCTCTGGCAACAGGGGAACCGAGCCTGTCTATACCTTGCTTCGCGGAACGCAGGTACGGAGGGGTCATGGAAGATGAGCTATTGATGGCCTTGAGCCCTCACGATTTGTTGATCGCCATTGAGGGAATGGAATTTCTTTCGCGGAACGGACTTCGATATCCAATTCCCAATTACGGTATTCAAAGTGATGCTCGGGCTGGCCTGGGCGCGAGCTACGACTAAGCCCATTTGACGATTCTGGAGGACCTGTGAGCAATACCTTTACAAAACCTGGGTTTGATCTCGGAATAGTCACCGGCAACGGTGACGCAATGTTGACGTTTTATCGTGATGTCATCGGCATGACGTTCGAGGCGACTATCAACATGGAAGCGCTTGGTGTCGCCGCTATGCACCGTTTGTGGGCCAACGACAGCTTATTGAAGATCGTTGTTCCGACTACAGAGGTTGCGGTTGGAGTAGGTGGTGGAATGATGGGTTCGACGGGCATGCGTTACTTCACACTGTCAGTGGCTGACGTTCAAGGTGCGCTGGACGCGTGCGCTGCGGTTGATACCCCAATTATTTGGGACCGTCGAGAGGCTCGGCCTGGAGTTGTTGTGGGAATGGTGGAAGATCCCGATGGCAATTGGGTCGAATTTATAGAGCGATAGCCGCGCGGGCTAGCTATAGATTTCTCATCCGTTCAATCACGTCTTGCGCCACCGCTTCAGCGCTCCATGGGTAACTCACAACCAAGTCTGCATGCACCGAGCTTGGCGCAACAAGTTGTTCATGCATGGGCTGGACCGAGGTCGAGAATTGTTTCTCTATCCCGGCTTTATCTCTGCCTCGCTCTGCGACATCGCGCACGAGGCGACGTTGTAGGCGAATGTCCTTAGGGGCCTCTATAAAGATCTTGAAGTCGAGGCGATCTCGACATTCTTCCAAGACCAGAAGCAAAATGCCGTCCACGATAACTAGTGGCGCAGGCTCGACTCGGTGAGTGCCTCCGGTTCGAGTGTGGGTTGCCATGTCGTAGACGGGCACATCCGCCGGGTTTCCAGCGGCTAGGGCATCCATGTGGGTGAGGAAGAGTGTCGTGTCTAGCGCATCTGGGTGGTCGTAGTTGACTTCCGCTCGCTGCTCAGGACTCATATGTGCAAGATCACGGTAGTAGTCGTCGAATGAGAGAACGGCCGCCTCGGGTTCAAGCGCTACCAGAGCGCGCGCGAGGGTAGTTTTTCCACTGCATGCTCCCCCGCCAAGCCCTAGCAGCATGTCAGCGCAGGGTTTCGTTCCAGGGGCCTTCGTCGGCGCGCGGTTCTTTGGGCAACCCAAGAATTCGCTCACCAATAATATTTCGTTGAACTTGACTTGTTCCGGCATAAATGGTGCCCGAGCGTGCTGCCAGGAAGCTATTAATCCAAGCGGAGGTCGTGTTCGGAGTGCCGGCATCTGCAGCTCCTAAACCGGCTGCGTAGGAGGGGTCGCCCTCCAAGATCATTGCGTCAGCGCCCAAAACATCGAGCGAAAGTTCTGTGACGGTTCTGTGATACTCGCTCCAGTTGAGCTTTCCAATCGAACTCTTCGGCCCTGGGGGCTCGCCATTCAAGAACGACGTCAGTACTTGCTGTCCTAACCATCGCATGATTTCTACCTTGCTGTGACACCAGGCGAGACGCTGACGAATGCTTGCCTCGGCTGTCCGACCTCGTTCTTGCGCCATTGCGACTAGGCGATCTAGCTCAGCCCGATACCGAAAATAAGTCGTGGTAGCTCCAAATCCACGCTCGTATCCCAGGAGGGTCATTGCCACGGCCCATCCACCGTTGACCTGACCAACAACATTCTCTTTAGGTACCCGGGCATCCGAGAAGAAGACTTCGTTGAAGTGACTATGACCAGCGATGTTGACAATTGGGCGAACTTCAACTCCTGGCTGATCCATTGGGCAGAGAAAGAAGGTAATACCTTGATGCTTTGCGTGTTCTGGGGCAGTGCGCCCCAAAACGAAAATCCAATTAGCTAGATGGCCGCTTGAAGTCCAAATCTTTTGTCCGTTAAGCACCCACTCTTCTCCATCAAGGTCAGCTCTACAGCCAAGATTGGCAAGGTCCGATCCAGCTCCTGGTTCCGAGTAGCCCTGACACCAGAGATCCTCCCCTTGAAGGATCCGAGGTAGATAGTGCTTCTTTTGGTCCTCGGTACCCCATTCGATCAGGGTGTTCCCAACCATTCCGATGCCGAACCCATCGTTGGACCCTCCGGTAGGCAAACCGGCCTTGGTGAACTCTTCAGCAATAATCACATTTTCGTTAGCCGACAATCCCGGGCCGCCGTATTCGTTAGGCCACATAGTCGCCAAGAGCTGATTATCGCTCAAGATCCGGCGCCACTCATTCACGAATTCGGCTTTGGCATTACCGGTCAAAGACCCGATTCCTTGCCAGTTCGCTGGCAAGTTGGTCGAAATGAAATCTTGAATTTTGTCGCGGTAAGCCTCTGCTTCTTCGGAATAAGTTGGCTGCATACACAGGACAGTACCTGACCTTTAGATCAAATGATTAGCCGGCGTCGCCTTCATCGTTTCTTATACTTTCGAGACGCTGTATTACTCGGTCGAAGAATTCGTCGTCTTGCAGTCCTGGAACCATCAGCTTGTTATCAATAACCCAACTGGGAGTTCCGGTAGCTCCCCAAGCGTGTGCCCGCTCCATCGAAGAGCGCACCGCCGGAAGCAACTCATCTTCGATTACGACTCGTTCTATCAATTCAGGAGGAACCGATAGCCCTGCTGCTAGTTCAGAGAGGGTTTGCGGGTCCTCAATGTCGCGCTCTTCTACCCACACCGCTTCATAGAGACGCTGGTGGTAGATGTCAACCTCGCTTGGTGACGCGTGCTCTACGACCAAGGCCGCCTGATGGGCTTTTCTTGTCGGTCGAAAACGTTCGGGGGGACGCATCACTATGTCTAATTCTTCAGCGATTGGTTTTAATGCCGAAAATCTGCGTGAATTGAATGTTCCTCCGTCGGGTATTTCCGGGTGCAACTCGTACGGAAGCCAGGAAATCTCGACTTTGTGACGCTCTTTTAGGCGAACCGCCCGGGCCCGCGCTAAGTGACACCAAGGTCACAGATAGTCGGACCAGACGATTAAGGGAAGCGCCACAATGTTTGACGGTATACGTTCCCACGGTATGGATTTCGTAATTCCCACAGACATTCAAAGATTGCTTAACGACCTTGATGAGTTTATCGAAGACGTCATCAAGCCAATTGAGAGCGAAAACGACAACATGCGGTTCTTCGATCACCGACGTGAAGACGCGAGAACTGACTGGGACCGCGATGGTCTCCCCAATGCGGAATGGGAGTCATTGCTCCGCCGCATGCGCGACGAAGCAGACGCCGCAGGTTTTCTGAGGTGGCATTTACCTAAACGTTTCGGGGGCCAGGACGGCACCAACCTCGGCATGGCAATTGTTCGGGAACACTTAGCTCGAAGGGGTCTAGGCCTGCACAACGACCTCCAAAACGAAAACTCAATCATCGGAAACTTTCCAACTGTTCTGATGATGGAGAAGTACGGATCTGAGTCACAGCAGCAGTACTGGATTCCCAAAATGTTAGAAGGCACCGCACGTATTGGTTTCGGGTTAACTGAACCACTTCACGGTTCAGACGCAACTTGGATGGAAACAACTGCTATCAGAGACGGCGACGAGTGGGTAATCAGCGGGGAGAAATACTGGAACACTGGACTCCACCACGCGACCCACGATTACATCTTTGCAAGAACATCAGGTAATCCGGGGGAAGGCCACGGCATAACTTGCTTTATCGTTCCCGTCGATTCTCCTGGCTTCAGCGTTGAAGAATTCATGTGGACTTTCAATATGCCAACCGATCACGCTCACGTCCGTCTGACTGAGGTTCGAGTTCACAACGATGACATCCTTGGAGAAGAAGGGAGAGGTCTTCAAACTGCCCAATTGTTCGTTCATGAGAACCGGATTCGCCAAGCCGCGTCTTCTGTCGGAGCTGGACTTCACTGCATCGACATGGCGGTCGACTACGTAAATAACAGAACGACATTCGGTAAGCCGCTTTCACAGAACCAAGCAATTCAATTTCCTCTCGCGGAGCTGTACACGGAAGCGGAAATGATTAGAGCGTTGATCTGGAAAACAGCTTGGGAAATGGATGAAGGGGTTGACCATATGGAGATCACAGACCGTGTCGCCATGTGTAACTACCGAGGTAACCGATTTTGCTGCGACGCCGCGGATCGAGCAATGCAAAGCTGCGGCGGTATCGGCTACGGCCGAAAAATGCCTTTCGAACACATTTACCGACATCACCGGCGCTACCGGATAACTGAGGGAGCCGAGGAGATTCAGATTCGAAAGGTAGCCGGAAAACTCTTTGGGTACGCTGGACGCGCTAAGGGGTAATCGCAATAATTGTGTCAGGCTGTTCATACATTTAAGGGCTTTCGCTCAGTGTTCTTATCGGAAACAGTAAATTCCTATGCCACTAGCTCATCGAACGTAGACCTGACTTCTAGGCGATTCGCCGCTTCACCACAAGAGGAGTAAGGACTAGTGCCATGGTCAACCCAGAAGTGCTCGAGATTTACAGAGGTGTAAGCGACCGGACTATCGACCTTGTTGAGAAAGATCAAGGCGCTAGGTTGCCGAGCTGTCCGTTGTGGTCCGCCATGGACCTTCTACGGCACGTCACCGCCGTCTGTCAGGACTGGGTTGAGCATCGACTTGACGGCTATGGGACGGAACGCTGGACTCAAGAAGGCGTTCAGCGTCTCTCATCGCTCAATTTCGGTGAAGTTTCCCTCGCATGGAGAACGGCGATAGATCAAATGGTTTCTCTAACTGAGGAGCCAGGACTGGGCGATCCGGTTCGATACGCATTTGGGGATGCGGCTGCGCATGAGGCTGACCTGCGAGCGGTTCTCGCTCCAGGAACAACATTGCCTCCCGAAGCATTGACTCTCGCTACAAAAAGTAGTTTTGTCGTCTGGCGCCAACATCTCAACGAATGCCGGTCTCCCGGTCTCACCATTGAGCTATTGCAGGGGCCCACCCTCAATGTGGGCACGAATCAAGGTGTTTCTCTCCGTATATCAGAACACGAATTGTTCCGAATGTTGAACGGCCGGAGAAGCATCAGCCAAATAGAGGAATACGACTGGTCAGTCAGCCCAGAGTCTTTTATAGACATCGGGTTAGGTGGCCCGGTCACGGGTGGAGTCAAAGGACGTGACACGTGGGCCAGCGAGCCTTTGATTGAGTGTGCGGTCGACTAGGTCGATGCTGGATTCGCCAGTCTGTTTAGGTCTAGTCCACGCGAGCCGTGGCGTTACCTGTCAACACGAACTTCTCATCCTGGTTCGTTGTCGTAATCGTTAAGTCGACCAGGGTTTCACCGTCTTCTTCACGAACCGCTGCCACCTCTGCTCGTGCTGTCAACGTATCTCCTGGCCAAACCTGGTTCACGAAACGAACCCCGTAATAAGTCAGCCGACCGTCTCCGACGTAATTGGTCAACATTCGTCCCGTCATTCCCATGGTCAACATGCCGTGGGCAAATACGGTGGGGTATCCCGCGACTTCAGTGACGAATTTTTCGTCACTATGGACGGGGTTGTAATCTCCAGACGCTCCGGCGTATTGGACAATCTGGGTTCTGGTCAGATCCTCTACTACTAACTCTGAGTAAGAATCGCCGACTTTAAGTCCTTCTGCACTTAATCCCATCTTCAACTCCTACTGTTCGATTACTTTTTCGGTCACAACGCCTACGCTCCGCGCTGTTACGACAAGTTCGCCATTTTGATCACGGTATTCAGTGATGCTTTCGCTGAATTTGAGGACACCAGCACGCTTTGATTCTTTTTCCCAGCTCTCGCCTGGTTTGGTTTCAGCACTGAGCACATCTCCTGGCTTCAAGTGTCGGTGGTATGTGAAATGCTGCTCTGCGTGCAGCCCCCCAGCCGATGAGCCAGACTTCTCATCATCGGATTCTTGAGATTGCTCTTTGGGTTCTTTCGACAATGTCCCTGACGCAGTCGCTCCACTTCCAAACCATTTTTGACCGTCTTTGGGTCGCAAAAAGTAGTCAGGATCAAACTGAGCACTGGCCTGTGCAAACGTCGGTGGCGCGATTATCGAACCCACCTCCGTGCCTGCTGCGTGCGAGTCGTCTGAATAGATGAGGTTCGAATCGCCAATTGCTCGAGCGAACATCAAGATGTGTGAAGCTTCGACTGGGAAGCGTTCAACCGCCATACCTTCCCCTTTTCTCCAATGAGGTTTACTTGATCATGACATTTTCGGCGTCTGTTGTCGCCTCGACTTACCGCAAAGCCTGCAGCAGTAACTCTCTGATTTGGTCAGGGGCTTCCATCATCATCATGTGACCGACCCCTTTCAGGTGCTGCAAGTCAACCTCAGAGAAACCCGCTACGAGCTGGGCTGTGGCTTTGGGCGGCGTCATCTTGTCTTCGCTACCTACCATCACGCTCACGGAACATTCGATTCGAGCAGCAACGTCACCTGCCTCATAACTGTTACAGGCCGCCAGATCGTTATAGATGACATCAGGCGCAGCCCGTTCCAGAAGGGCTTGACACCCACTGCGCATCCACAGACCAGGGGTTGGGTTTCCTGCTACATGAGCCCGGCTTCCATGAGCCCAGGCAGTCATTAATTGGGGTGCCAAGATTTCGTTTCGTTCTGCCGCCCCTAACAACTCGGGGTGCACCGGCATAGCAGCTGCAGCTCCCATCAAGATCAGTCGCTCAACGGTTTGAGGGTGACGAGCTGCAACTTCGAGCGAAATCAAACTTCCCATCGAATGACCGACTAACCGGATCGGGTCTAGCCCCATCTTTTCCACAAATCCAGCGACCCATTCCGCCATCGCAGCGATTGTGGGAAGAAGTTCACCTTCCGAGTCGCCGTGCCCCGGCAAATCGACAGCCATTGGTGCAAACCCATGGTGAGCCAGATAGCGCGTTTGCTGACTCCACACTGTACGGTCCATGCCTGCTCCGTGAAGAAGCAGTACCGGAGGGAGCTGCTTGTCTAAGTCCACTCCGCCCGTAGCAACATTGACCATAAGGTCGCGAAATTCGATTTGCATGTTTAACCCTTCTGAGAGGCGCGCAGTGCCCGGGCAAGGTCAGCGATAATGTCCGACGGATCTTCAAGACCCACCGAAAGTCTGATCAAATCTTCGCCTACACCTGCTGCAGTTAGGTCTTGAGCGCTCAGCTGCTGATGGGTTGTTGAAGCCGGATGGATCACGAGGGTTTTAGCGTCCCCCACGTTTGCGACATGCGACGCAAGTTGAACGCTTTCGATGAACCTACGGCCTGCCTCGCGGCCGCCTGAGATGCCAAAAGAGAGAATCGCCCCTGCTCCGTGTGGCAGCAAAGACTGAGCTAGTTCGTGGTCAGGGTGGCTAGAGACTGCGGGATGACTGACCCAAGAGACAGCGTCGTTTGTTTCGAGGAAGTCGATAACACTTTCTGTGTTCTCGACGTGGCGCCGCATCCTCAGTGGCAAGGTCTCGACTCCTTGGAGTAAGTGAAAGGCATTTGCTGGACTCATAGCAGCTCCAAAATCCCTAAGGCCTTCAGCCCGCGCTCGCATTGATAGCGCCTGGTGACCGTATTCTTCGGAGAAAGTTATGCCGTGATATCCATCGTAGGGCTCCGACAGGGTCGGGAATTTGTCGTTCGCCGCCCAGTCGAAACGACCGCCGTCAACGATGACGCCTCCCAGAGCAATCCCATGGCCGCCTAAGAACTTGGTGACCGAATGCATGACGATGTCAGCTCCTAATTCGATCGGCTTCATCAAGTACGGGGTGGTAAAGGTTGCGTCCACCATCAACGGAATGCCATGCGAATGGGCTATCTCCGCCACTGCCGGTACGTTGAGCACTTCGATTCCTGGATTTCCAAGGGTTTCGGCGAATAGAACTCTGGTGTCGGGAGTGATGGCCGACTCCCAGGCATCTAAATCTCGGGGATCCACAAATGTCGTCTGTATACCAAAGCGAGGCATCGTCAGGTTCAGCATGTTGTGTGAGCCGCCATAAATGTTGCGACTGGCTACAACATGATTTCCTGCGCTCATAATTGTTGCGCAGGCCAAGTGGAAGGCCGCCATACCGCTGGCTGTGCATACAGCTCCCACTCCACCCTCAAGCGCTGCAAGACGTTCTTCCAGAACCGCCACTGTGGGGTTAGAAATACGGCTGTAAATATGGCCAGGTTGCTCCAAGTTAAAAAGACCAGCGGCCTGTTCGGTATCGACAAAACTGTACGAAGTGGTCTGGTAGATAGGCACGCCGCGAGAGCCAGTCGTTGGGTCTGGCTCTTGACCTGCGTGTAAAGACAAGGTGTCGAATTTCAGGTAATCAGGTTCAACCATGGCGGTATCTCTCAGTCGTTCGCTAACGATGCTACGCCTGAACTGGTCGATCCTCAACGAGGACCCAAGCAGGATCTCCTCGCGTCTCACCAGTTTCTTATATTTGCTTATTACTTCCTGCAGTGCTCAGCGGGGGCTAGCGTGACGCAATGGCTAGCCCGAACACTTCACTGGGCACAGTAATCGTCACTGGCGCGTCTTCGGGTATCGGCCACGCCGTGAGTCGGCGGCTGATGTCTGCAGATCGATCTGTAATTACTGTTGATATTGGTGAGCAGCCCCCTGACCTCGATCCAGAAAAACACTTCATCTGTGATCTCAGCGACGAGCATGAGATCGATGACCTCGTCGAGTCTCTCTTGGAAGGCTTTGACCTTAAGACCGTTGCCGCTTTAGTTAACGTCGCTGGCGTTCCCGGGACTCAACCCGCATCGAAAGTGTTTGACGTCAATGTCTTAGCCGTTCGGCACCTAAGTCGGTCTCTCGCCCCTTACCTCAGCTCTGGGAGCAGTATCGTCAACGTCGGATCAATTTCCGGAAACGGATGGCAGGAGCGTTTGAGTGTTTATCAATCCTTGCTGGAATTGGATAATGCGGCTGCTCGCGCTTGGTGGAGTGACCAAAGCAAGTCCGTAGGGGTCGATCCGTACACGTTCTCTAAAGAAGCCGTGATTGTTTGGAGCATGTTGCACGCAGGTGAGCTTCGAGGTACAGGAATTCGATGCAATGTATTGAGTCCTGGCCCTGTCGAAACGCCGCTGCTGCCCACATTTAGGGAACAAATCGGTGACGACCGTATCAACTGGGTGTTGAGCCATTCAGGACGCGCTGCAAAGGCAGACGAAATAGCTCAAGCTATCGAGTGGTTGGCGGTCGGAGAATCTGGTTGGGTCAACGGGCATCATCTTGTCGCCGATGGGGGCTACACCTCTGGTTTGCTCTCGGGATGGGTCGATGTAGCAGATGCTCCAACTCCCAAACTTACCCACGTTGAGTAGTCCTATAAGAATCAACCGAAATCTGCTCTGAGTTCGCGCTCGTGTTCGTTTAGGTGCGGCGCCCGACTCGGGTGCGGGCCCGCACCTTTAATTAACTGGCCGACTTGTGTTAGCGGTCCCCAACCTGGTGAATCTGGGTGCTCGCAAACTAAATCGTTAGCGATTGCAAGTGGACTCCCTACAAATCCTTTCCTTTCAACCGGTATTCGTCCCTCATCATCAACCCAAAACCACTCGCCGTTTTCCTCTACGTATTGGTGAGTTTCATCAGGACCTTTGTAATCGAAGCCGCCAAACTCTGGAGTTGACCTATTCGCGTACTCGACAAACTCTGCGGCTTGGGCCGCCGTAGTGGTTTGCACCAAAGATGTATGAACAGTCTGTGTTCTACCCGTGGTGAGCCTGTGGTAGAGAGCAGTAACGACTCCGAAGGCTGCAATAACAGGTGTCGACGCATCGTGAACGGGCACAGTGAGGAAAACAGGTTCGCCATCGCCTCCTTGGGCCGCCATCATGCCCCCAAGGGCCTGCAAAAGGGGATCGAAAGCTGGCTGATTAGCTCGAGATTCATCAGAGCCATAACCGGGGCTCTTCACTAAGACCAGGTCATCACGCACTCTTCGCAACTCGTCCGCTGAGCAGCCGAGCCTTTCTGCGACCCCTGGCCGAAAGTTTTCGACAACGACGTCTGCGGAACGCACCATTTTGTACAGGAATTCTCTATCTGAAGATTCTTTAAGATCGAGCGTGATCCCCTTCTTACCTTGGTTCCAGCCATTAAACATTGGGCTAAAGCTGCGGAATGGGTCTGCGTCGGGAGGCTCGACCTTTACGACCTCAGACCCAAGCATCGCCAGGTGTCGGGTAATAACAGGTCCCGCAATGAAGGAGGCCAAATCGACAGCGAAGGTCCCGGCTAGGGGCGGGCCACCTTGACCAGATCCGCTTCCAGGCTCGTGTGTTTCCATCAGAACCGCATCGGTATGTTGCCCAATAGACGGAGCGGGCACTATCGGCGTGGCAGGGCATGCATCTAGATGCAGTGGCTGAATAGGCATCGATAACTGCCCAAGTTCTGGATGATGGATGCTTTCGATCAAGTTGTTGCTCGCGGCTAGGTCGGAGGCGAGAAATTCCTGCCTTGTTTGAATCGGCTGACAGGGGACGTCGTGGTTCCGAAGGGTTTCAATCCATTCATTCCGCTTACGACGAGCGAACTCTTCTTCGAGAATTGGCGTTATGTATGCCAATGGGTCAGGCTCGATCAATCCCCATGGCGGGTTAGGTAAGAGGGGGTCGTCGAGTAGGTCTAAGCGATCTATGGCTTCAAGCATGGAGTGATAAAATCGGTGGGTGCCGCAAGCAACGAACAGCCATTTGCTGTCGGCTGCTTTAAACGGTCGGTAAGCAGGGGCACGGCCAGCCGGTCCAAGGGGGCTTGCCCCGTCTCGCTCTTGTGGGATCTCGGGCGACCAGAAGTCGCCTATTTGCATCACTCCTGAACCAGCTAGTTCTGAGACCTCATATGTTGGGGCTGAGCCGTGCGCCTCGCGAGCGTACAGGCCAGATGCCGCAGCTAGTGCGCCCAGCATGCCAGCTCCGTAAGAGGCCAGGGGTAGCACCACGTGAACGGGCCCTTCAGTCCAACTCACCTGGTTCCAACCGATTCCGGTCGCGGCAGCCACTTGCTGCCACGAGCCACTCTGCTCTGCCCTCGCACCAGCGGAACCCCATGTAGGCATGCTCACAATGACTGCTCCAGGCGCTAGCGATCGAGCACGGTCAGCCTCTCCCCTATTGCTGGCGATAACTACGTCAGCTGTCTTAAGTAGGTTGCTGTCATCGTTGACAACAACGGAGCGCTTATTTCTGTTGAAGACCTGAAATCCAGGGTCATTCCTGTAACTGTCACCCTCGGCTGATTCGATCTTAATGACGTCGGCGCCTTGGTCAGCCAGAAATCGTGCTGCGTATGGCCCCGCTATTCCTTCAGTAAGTTCGATTACGCGGATGCCTGTGTAGGCCCCAAATCCGGTCACCGACTCCCCCATCGTTGGCGCTGCCTTGAGTGCTCAGACTACCGAAATCCTTAGCTTGCTTGCCAGAACAGATGCGCCGCACTTGCCTAGCTTCTAAGCTCGTCTATATGACCGATACCACCGAACCTGTAGAAACCATCGAGCAGATGCTTCCCACTGCACCGACGTTTGACTCCATTGAGCAGGAGCGCCAGCATCGAAAAGAGCGTTTGGCTTCGGTGTTTCGCGTCTTTTCAAAGTTTGGATTTGAAGAAGGCCTGGCCGGGCACGTGACTGCACGCGACCCTGAACTAGAAGATCATTTTTGGGTTAACCCTTTCGGCGTTCCGTTCGCTCACATCAAAACTTCCGATCTTTTACTCGTTGATCACGCCGGCAACATCGTTGAAGGCAGGCATCCGCTGAACCAGGCCGCGTTCGCCATCCACAGCAGAGTTCATCAAGCAAGGCCGGATGTCATTGCCGCTGCGCACACTCATTCGCTCTACGGCAAAACCTGGTCAAGTCTAGGGCGTCTGTTGGATCCGTTGACTCAGGACGCATGTGCTTTCTTTGAGGACCACGCTTTATTCGATGACTTCACAGGGGTGGTTTTAGATACCGACGAAGGCGATCGCATAGGTGCCGCCCTAGGAGACAAGAAAGCAGTGATTTTAAAAAATCATGGGTTGCTGACCGTCGGTCACACTGTGGACGAGGCAGCCTGGTGGTTCATCACGATGGAACGTACCTGTCAGAGCCAGCTACTAGCAGAAGCGGCTGGTACTCCAAGCCCCATCCGTGAGGAGGTAGCCCGACATACCGCAGATCAAGTCGGTAGTCATTTGGCGGGATGGTTCAGCTACCAACCGATTTACGACAAAATTCTGGCTGAAAACGACGAGTTTCTGAACTAGCAAAGCCAAGCATTCGCTCCTTGCTCCTAGTGTCGCTTTCAGGCAAGAAGGTCTGCCGCCATGTCGCGGAGTTCAGTTTTCAAGACCTTGTTTGAGGGGTTCAACGGTAATTCTTCGACAATCCAGAAATAGCGCGGGACCTTGTAGTTTGCCATCTGCTCTTTACACCACTCACCTAGTTCTTGCAGATCAGGCGGGCCTGTCGGTGCAGCCACGACGAAAGCGGCTCCCACTTCCCCGAGACGTTCGTCGGGGACACCGATCACTGCAACCTGACCAACTGCTTGATGTTCAAGCATTGTGGCCTCTATCTCCGCTGGGTAGGTGTTGAATCCACCGTTGATGAACATGTCCTTTTTGCGATCGGTTATATCGATATAGCCCGCGGCGTCCATCACACAAATATCGCCGGTGCGCATCCACCCATCTTCGTCGATAGTCTCGGCGGTTTGTTCGGGCTCGTCTAGATAGCCGCGCATGACTGCATATCCCTTAACTAAAAGCTCTCCTGGTTGACCCTGCGTCACGTCATTGCCCTCGTCATCTATAAGCCTCAATTCGATCCCAGGCAGAGCTTTGCCGCTAGTAGTAGCCACGACTTCGGGCGGATCATCAGCGGCGCAGATGGTCACCAGGCCATGAGTTTCCGTCATCCCATAGGCGGTAACGACGGTTCCGAATCCCAAACGTTCTCTCATGTCGACCACGGTCTCAACCGGGATGCTCGCAGCGCCGGTGACGGCCGAACGCAGTGACGACGTGTCGTAATCGTCTAGATCCTTATAGTTGATTAAGCCCTGGAAGATAGCTGGAGGTCCTGGAAAGACTGTCACCTTGTCGTCCTGAATCCGCTGCAGAACGGTTGCCACATCGAATACAGGGTGGGGAAGTATCGTCGCCCCGTGAATGAAACAAGGATTAATAGCTCCGTTGAAGCCAAACGCATGAAAGAAAGGGTTGACGATCAACATGCGATCGCCCTGTCGCATACCTAATTCGCGTGCATAGTGACTAAAACCGCGAATGATCGGGCCTTGTTCGACCATCACGCCCTTGGGCACACCGGTCGTGCCAGAGGTGAACATTATTAAACCCAGGTCTGATCCCGAGGCCCTGGACGCCCGATCCTGCGCTTCTTGCTGATCAGCCTCGGTACTTCGATCGAGAAAATCTTTAAGTGAGATCGTCCCTTCAGGTATGTCACCTCGAAGAATTACGATGTCCTGCAAAGACTCCACGTTTTCTCCTGACTCCCTTAGATCAGTTACGTAGTCATTTCCCAGAAAGCCGACGACCGTGAATAGCAGTTTCACTTCGGCTTTTTGGAGAACGAATGCTGCTTCCCTCCCTTTGAACCGAGTGTTAACTGGAACCAAGACTGCTCCAGCTCCGAAAACAGCCATCGCAGCGACTACCCACTCCCAGGAATTAGGGGCCCATACAGCCACGCGATCGCCGGGGTTGATACCTGAAGCCACCATCGATGCGGATGCATCGTCAATCCGTCGCCTCATTTCCGCGAAATCGAAGCTGACATCGCCATCAGAGATCGCCTGGCTTGAACCAAACTCTCTCGATGCTCGTTTGACCAAAGCAGGGAAGTTATCCGGAATTGGTGTGGTCATTTCTTGCTCAATTTCCTCTCGTCATGTTCTAGATCTGAGCAACTGCTTCGCCATTGATGAACTGAAAATAGCCATCCGGATTAGCAGCCCATTCGCGCCACCCTTCGGCTAATGCCTCTAAGTCTGCGCGAGAGGCGTACCCATATTCCATTGCCTGCTCAGAAAAGCCCGTGGTTAAGCATCGGTCTGCCCAAGAAAGTCCCCAATTCTCTCTTTCTTCTTTAGTCGCGTAAACGCCTGCTGAAGCCGAACATCTAACTGAGTGGATCCCTGCCTGATGGAACCAGCCAAGAAGATGTCGCCCAGCATCCGGCTCGGCACCATTATGCCTAGCTACCAAGCGATATATCCGCCGCCATTCATCGATTGTTTGCGATTCGGGACTACAGGACATCGTGTAATAATCTGCATCTCTGACAGCCACAAACCCACCGATCTTCGTAACTCGAGCCATCTCTGTTATTGCCAGAACCGGGTCGGTGAGGTGCTGCAAAACTTGGTGTGCGTACGTCAAATCAAATGAGTTGTCGTCGTAGGGCAATTCGTATACGGACGCTTGTTCCACCAAGATGTTCGAAGTGCCGGCACTTCGGACCGTCTCGTTGGCTGTTTCAAGGATTTGGTCTCCGAGATCAATCGCTGTGACGAACCCTTGGTCGGCCCACTCCGCTAAACCAACTGAAATTGATGCAGGTCCACACCCGACGTCCAGAATTTGAGAAGTCGACGAGACCACGTCTCGACAAAAAGCTGCTGAAGTTTGCGCTGTTCTCCTCGCGTGTTGGTTCACCGCCGCAGGTTGGTGACCGTGCGTGTACACATCGCGTTTGACCATCCTTAAAACTTAGGAGATTGAAACCGCGTCGTCACCTTCCACCATGGCCATTGCTCTAATTGCTGTTGAGTACGGTTAGCAATGGGAGTTCCTAGCGCGCCGTGGGCCCACTGGTCGGGTCTAAGGAGAGAGGACTAAGTTGACTAATTTCTTAGTGCCCGATTACTACAGCTACGACTGGATTTCTCTTGAGTCTGCGTCGCTTTTACCGAACGGTCGCGTTTTGGTTACTTGGCCCGACGGTCATGAGTTGGAATGCCATCCTTTGTGGCTACGCGAGAACTCCCCCGGCCCCGGTGGCATCGATCCTCGCTCGAAAGAGAATGATCTTGATGTCGCAAAGCTGGACCTCGACACCCAGATAAAGGCGCTTTCGGTTGAAAACGGTGGACTGGTTGTTGAGTTCGGTCCTGAATCCCGAAAGGCAAGGTTTCATCCAGGTTGGTTGCGACACGTAGCAGATGGGGATCATTACCCGTTTGCTTTATTGCCGGATCTCCAAGTCTGGACATCCAGAGATCTGCCCGAACCCCCGACGCATCTAGGCCCCTTGGTGATCGAAAACGATGAAGCGTTCGTTGACTGGCTGCACGATCTCCTTAGATACGGGCTGGCTCGCTTGGTTTCTCTTCCTCCCGAAGATGGCGTTGTCGAATTGATCGGAAGGCGAATTGGGGTTCTCCGTGATTCGAACTTTGGAGCAACCTGGCACGTAAGCGTTGATCTGGACCCCAATTCGACGGCTAATACAACTATTGGACTGCCTGCACACAGCGACCTGCCCTCTAGAGAGACGCCTCCCGGGTTTCAGCTTCTGCACTGCCTAGAAAACACTGTTGCCGGCGGCAGATCAACAATGACTGACGGATTAGCGGTCGCCCAGCATTTCGAAGAAAACGAACCGGAGGTAATGAAATCGCTCACCAACGATGAGTGGGTCTTTTCCAATCGTGATGGCAAACATGATCATCGGTGGACTGGACCAATGATCGACAGAGGGGATGGTCGCGTGCCGTGGACGTTTCGCGCATTTCATCCGGTTCGCGGTTTTCCTGCTATGCCTCCGGAACGCATAAACGACGCTTATTTCGCTATGCAGCGCTTCGGCCGAGTTGCCAATAGCAGCGACTTCCAAATTCGTTACGACCTCAACCCAGGCGATCTGATTGCGTTTGATAACCGTCGTGTGCTGCATGGACGAGAGTCTTTTGATTCCAGCGAAGGGCACAGGAGACTCCGTGGAACCTATCTTGATTCCGATGAGGTTTATTCACGCATGAGGGTCTTGCGGCATTCCATTCATGAGCCGGGCCATTCACTAGCTTTCTCCTCAGCACGAAAGGAAAGCAATGCCTGAAGTTTTCATCACGTGCGCCGTAACGGGCGCTGGCGACACTGTCGACAAGTCAGACAAAGTACCGTTTACTCCCGAGAACATAGCTAGAGATGTCGTCGCTGCAGCCAAAGCAGGAGCAGCGATAGCCCATATTCACGTTCGAGACCCAATCACCGGTGATCCGGATCGTCAGGTTGACTACTACCAAGAGGTAGTTGAACGAGTTAGAGCATCGAACATAGACGTCGTTCTCAATCTGACTGCTGGTATGGGCGGCGATCTTGTTATCGGTTCCGTCGAGGAGCCCCTCCCACTCGATAAACATCAGACTGATTTAGCTGGCGCTACTGAACGTCTCGACCATGTTCGCTTGTTGCATCCCGAAATCTGCACTCTCGACTGTGGAACTATGAACTTTGGGGAAGGCAACTACGTTGCTACCAACACCCACGACACGTTGGCGGAAATGGCCCGCCAAATTCAAGAGATCGGGGTACGCCCCGAAATCGAAGTCTTCGACACGGGTCAATTATGGGAGGCCAAGGCACTTGTCGATCAAGGGTTAATAAACTTGCCAGTGATGGTGCAGCTCTGCATGGGCGTGCGGTGGGGTGCACCAAATGACTTGAACACTTTTATGGCTTTAGTGAACAATGTCCCGCCCGAATGGACGTTCTCGGCGTTTTCTCTAGGAAGAGACCAGCTCCCTTACGTCGCCTTGGCTGCTGTAGCAGGCGGCAACGCCCGCGTGGGACTTGAAGACAATTTGTATATGGATCGCGGTGAGTTGGCCACGAACGAGGGACTTACGGCACGGGCCAAACAGATCTTGGAGGCTATGAACTTCGAGGTGATGGGACCACAGCAAGTCCGAGAAACGCTGGAATTAACGAAATGGGCTCCGTAACAAACATGCGTCAACCTGAGCGCGTAGCGATTATCGGAGCGGGGGTAATCGGCGCGGCCTGGGCCGCAAGATGGATGTTGCGTGGTTCCGATGTGCGTGTCTACGACCCAGGATTAGAAACAGAGCGGGTAGTGACCGAAGTTACGGCCAACGCTCGTCATTCGTGGGAACGAATGGGGGTTGCCCCTCTTAAGGAGGGTTCGCTGACGTTCGCTCAGTCAATTGGGGAGACTGCAAATGATGTAAGCCTCATCCAGGAGAGCGTTCCGGAAGACGTCGCATTGAAGAAAAAGGTTCTGGGGCAGATAGAAGAAGCAGCACCGAAATCAGCCTTGATCGCTTCATCTACCTCAGGGCTTCTCCCATCTGAGCTTCAGGAAGACATGGTGAATCCGGAAAGGTTTCTCGTCGGACACCCGTTTAACCCTGTCTATCTGCTGCCTATGGTCGAAGTAGTGGGCGGGCAGAGCACTAGTGCGGACTCTATCTCTTCTGCAATGCACTTCTATGAGATAGCCGGCATGAAGCCTTTAGAAGTTCGAGTAGAAATCGATGCCTTTATCGCCGATCGCCTTCTGGAAGCGGTTTGGAGAGAAGCTCTGTGGCTCGTCGATGATGGAGTAGCAACAACTCAAGAGATCGATGATGTAATCCGATTTGGGTTTGGTTTGAGATGGGCTCAAATGGGACTGTTCGAGAACTACCGAATCGCCGGAGGCGAGGGAGGGATCAAACATTTCATTCAACAGTTCGGACCCTCTCTGGAATGGCCGTGGTCGAAGTTGACTGATACACCCGATCTCACTCACGAGCTCGTTGAACGAATTAGCGCTCAGTCAGATGAGCAATCTGGCCATCTAACGGTTCGCCAACTTGAAAGAATTCGAGATAACAATTTGGTTGACATCTTGCTTGCTCTGGAAGGCAATTCTTGGGGAGCTGGTGAAACGGTGGCGGGTCTTCGCGACACGCAATCTCGTTCCGCTACTCCTCAAGAGAAATAGCGAATTCGGGGCAGTTCGCTACAGCTAAACGAGCCTTATCTTCCAGGTCTGAAGGCACTTCCCCGTCACCAATCTCTGTCGCATAGCCATAATCGTCAACGTCGAACAACTCCACCGCAAGAGAGAAGCAGCGGTTATGCCCCTGGCATTTTTCAGCATCGACCTTTACTCGCATTTGTCGCTCCTCCACCCGCTCGTGCCTCATCAATAACTTAGCGCTATTCGCAATGAAATCTTTTTTAGACCAGGAAGCCAAGTTCGGGGAAGAGCAAGGGGGTCTAGATCTTAAATTCCATCTAATATAGAAAAAGCACAAGGAGTTGAACCGTGGCCGAAACTAATGCACCTATCACATCTGACACCGAGGTTGACCCCACTAAGGAGTGGCACAAAACTGCATGCGTCCTGTGCTCTGCTAACTGTGGGATTGAGGTCCGCATAGAAGGACGGGAAATCACTCGTGTACGCGGCGACAAAGACCATCCGGCGAGTAAGGGCTACACCTGCGAAAAAGGTCTCCGCGTCAACCACTACCAAAACGGACGAGACCGACTAACTGCTCCATTAAAGAGAATGGAAGACGGAACCTTCGAAGAGATTGGTTGGGACCAAGCGATTAAAGAAGTCGCCGATCAACTTGTTGGTATCCGCGACACTCATGGTGGCGACAAAATCATGTATTACGGCGGTGGGGGTCAGGGCAACCACACTGGTGGCGCGTATGTGCGAAGCGTTATGCAAACTCTCGGGATGCAGTATCGGAGTAATGCCCTGGCACAAGAGAAGACGGGTATGTATTGGGTCCAAGGCAAGTTCTTTGGGCGCCAAGACATTGGGGCGTCACCGGATTTCCACCACACAGACTGTGCCGTGTTCATCGGCAAAAACCCTTGGCACAGCCATGGCTTTCCTGAAGCTAGAAATGTTTTGAATGCCATCAAGAATGATGATGAACGAAAGATCGTTGTATTCGACCCTCGAGTATCGGAGACAGCGAACATTTCCGACCACCACATTCGTGTTAGGCCTGGCACTGATGCCTGGGCGTTAGCGGCAGTCCTAGCGATAATGACTCAAGAGGCTCTTACCGATGACAAATTCCTCAACGATCAATGTGTCGGCTGGGAGGATTTAAAGCCTTTGCTTGAGGAGGTTGATGTCGCTGACTACGCCCGCAAGTGTGGAGTGTCAGAAGAAGAGTTGAGATCTGCCGCGCGGACAATGGCTGGTGCGAGGTCGCTGGCCACTGAAGAGGATTTAGGTATCGAAATGGCTCCGCACTCGACCCTGAACAGCTGGCTGCAGAGACTTTTGTTTCTACTAACTGGGAACTTTGGAAACGAGGGAGGAATGAACATCCCAACTCGGCTAGCACCTATTTGCGGTCATAGTGCCGAGGGGACTACCGAACCCGTCACTGGAACTCCCATGCTCTGTGGATTGGTGGCGTGCGCCGCTATACCCGACGCCATCGACACTGATCATCCTGATCGGTTCAGGGGCATGATCGTTGATTCCTCGAACCCAGTGCATACCTTGCCTGATTCCAAGCGATTCCGAGAGGCATTCGCCAAACTCGAATGCCTTGTAGTAATCGATGTGGCCATGACTGAAACTGCACGCCAAGCTCATTACGTCTTGCCTGCCTCCTCACAATACGAAAAGCCCGAGGCAACATTTTTCGCGGGAGAAATGCCGTCGAACTACTTCCATATACGGCAACCGATTTTCGAGCCATTAGGCGACACTTTGCCAGAAGCCGAAATATATTCCCGCTTGGTTGAAGCGATGGGCGGAGAACCCGACGGTGTGCAGGAATTGGCTGAAGCAGCTAAGGAAAGTCGAGGGGCGTTTATAGAGACCTTCACGCGCCTGTCTTCCGAGAATCCAGACCTTGGCGCCAAACTCCCGACCGCGCTATATCGTTCCCTTGGGCAAAGCCTCGGCGAGATGGGCCCAGCGGCCATCATGTTCGGCTCTGCGATGCAGGCCTCGATGCGTTTCCCCGATGCCATCAGGGCGGCTGGAATCAAGGGTGATGGCCTAGAACTCGCTAACAACTTGTTTGATTCGCTCATTAACGCCAAATCAGGGATGATTTTTAGCACGAGCGATTACTCCACCAGTTTCGACCGGATCAAGACATCGGATGGAAAAATTCACATCCATATAGAAGAACTAGTGGACGAGTTAACAGGGTTGGCTTCCGAAGAGCCGGCATCTCCTACCGATGCTTTCCCGTTTGTTCTGAGCGCTGGAGAACATCGTGGTTCGACGGTGAACGACGTTATTCGAGATCCGTCGTGGCGCAAGAAGGATAAGGACGGGGCACTGCGAATTAACCCTCTCGATGCCGATCGGCTCGGGGTGGTGGATGGCCAGAGAGTACGAGTGATCACAAAGCGCGGTGAGGCTGAGGCCCCAGCGGATATCACGGACACCATGATGGAGGGTCAGATAAGCCTTCCCCATGGCTTTGGTATGGAGTACCCCGACGAAAATGGCGAGCACAAGATCCACGGTGTATCCGTAAATGAGCTAACTGACATAGAAGATCGTGATTGGCTAGCTCTTACACCTCACCACAAACATGTGCGGGCGCGTTTAGAGGCAGTGCCTGGATAGATCGTCAGTCATACCCTTCCCAAATCTCTGAGGTTGGTAGCGGCTTTCCTTCTCTAATTGCTGTGTGTCTTTGGCGTATTTGTTCTGGTATGTGCGCTCTTACGTATTCGACTTCTTGAGCCAAGACTAAGTCGACGAGTTCAAGTCTGTCCGGAGTCTGCTTCCAAGCAATCGGTACATATATCGGAAGCTCAAAACGTCGGAGCCGACTTAGCCCGGAGTAGATCGCTTTTTGGTATTTGAACCTTTCTTCCCAATCCCAATGAGGTGGGGCGAAGCCAGTTCCGGGATCCAATACAAGTCGATCTCTGATCCCCCAACGTTCTGCGCGCTCAAGTTGTAAATCGAACCAATCCACCATCACTTGAACTGGATCACCTTCTATATGTTTGAGATGACGAGGGTCGGGCCCCAACATAAACGGCAAAACAACTTGGATTTCGCGGGTAGCAGCCAGCTCAATCATTTCTTCACTTTGTAAAGCGTCGGCCGCATTTAGAACTCGCGCGCCAGCGTCCAACGCCCGTCTGGCGGTCTCGACCTGCCACGTGTCGATGGCAACGTCTACGCCAAGCGATACAAGTCCCTTGAGGGGCCCTTCCACAATCTCCCATTCTTGATTGGAAGTCACGAAGGCAGCGTCACCATGTGAAGCTTGAGCTCCAATGTCCAAATGGTCGGCTCCCTGAGCCAGCAAAGTGGCGCCGTATTTCTTTGCTTCTTCCTCATTGGAGACAACCGAAAAATTCGCTAATGAGTCTGGGGAAGCATTAATGACCCCGAAAATCTCCATATCAGGAACTTATCTCCCGGTGTGTTCAGGAAAAGGATGTGGTCGAAACGCGCACAAGGAGCTCGTTAAGAGAGTTGGGGCGGGTTTATAGAAACGCACTCAAATCACGAACTGCGCCCTTGTCGGCGCTAGTAGCCATCAAGCCGTAGGCCTTGAGGGCTTCAGAGACCTTTCGCGGTCGTTGCATTTCTGGTTTCCATCCCAATTCGTCTTGGAACTTTCTTCGTTCAGTGAGCAAATCGTCATCGACTTCAAGGTGAATCGAGCGGTTGGGAATATCTATATGAATAATGTCACCGTCTCGAACTAAGCCGATTGTTCCTCCAGCGGCAGCTTCAGGCGACACGTGGCCGATTGAGAGACCAGAAGTACCGCCGGAAAAACGTCCGTCAGTCAGCAGCGCACACGCTTTGCCGAGCCCTTTTGATTTCAGATAGGACGTTGGATACAACATCTCTTGCATCCCAGGTCCTCCCCTAGGGCCTTCGTACCGAACGACTACCACTGATCCTTCAGTGACTTTGTCGTTCAAAATATGATCAACAGCTTCATCTTGACTCTCGACAACATGTGCTCTTCCCGTAAACACCAGATTGGCTTCATCCACTCCTGCTGTTTTTACGACGCACCCATCCTCAGCCAAGTTGCCGTAGAGAACAGCTAATCCACCATCGGCGCTGTAGGCATGTTCCACAGAGCGGATACAGCCCTGCTGTCGATCAATGTCTAGCGACTTGTATCTTTCTGCCTGGCTAAACGCCACCTGGGTAGGAATGCCTGCAGGCCCAGCGCGATAAAACTCGTGCAGAGACTCGTCGTCGTTACTCACTACGTCATGTTGCATTAACGCTTCGAAAAGACTTGGCGCATAAACGGTTGGAGTTTCATTATTTAGCAAGCCGCCGCGATTTAGCTCAGCCAAAATGCCCATGACCCCTCCGGCGCGATGGACGTCTTCAACGTGAAAAAGTTCAGTGGCAGGGGCAACCTTGCAGATATTCGGGACCTTCTTGGACAACCTGTCGATGTCTGCCATCGTGAAGTCCACCCCGCCTTCTTGAGCAGCAGCCAGAAGATGCAGAATCGTATTTGTTGAGCCTCCCATAGCTATGTCCAAAGACATCGCATTCTCAAACGCGTCGAAACTAGCCACGCTCCTAGGGAGCACCGAGTAATCGTCTTCGTCGTAATAGCGGCGACATAAATCCACGACTAACCGCCCAGCTCTCAAGAACAACTCTTTCCGGTCCGCATGGGTAGCCACCACAGTCCCGTTCCCCGGCAAGGAGAGACCTAGAGCCTCGGTCAAACAATTCATAGAGTTGGCCGTAAACATTCCCGAACATGAACCACAGGTCGGGCATCCCGAACGTTCCATCTCGAGGACATCTTCGTCGCTCACTGAGTCATCAGCGGCGACAATCATGACGTTAATCAAATCAACTTTATTCTCAGCGAGTTTGGTTTTACCCGCCTCCATTGGGCCGCCTGAAACGAAGACTGTCGGAATGTTTAGACGCATCGCAGCGTTCAGCATCCCCGGAGTGATTTTGTCGCAGTTGCTGATGCAAACAAGGGCATCGGCACAGTGAGCTTCAACCATGTATTCAACAGAGTCCGCTATCAAGTCTCGGCTAGGCAAGCTGTACAACATTCCGTCATGACCCATAGCGATTCCATCGTCAACAGCAATAGTGTTGAACTCTTTAGCCACCCCACCTGCCTGCTCGATCTCGCGAGCAACCATCTGCCCGAGGTCTTTCAGATGTACGTGACCGGGGACAAACTGCGTAAAAGAGTTGGAGATGGCAATAATTGGTTTTTGAAAGTCTTCGTCGGTCATACCGGTGGCGCGCCACAATGCTCGCGCTCCAGCCTGGTTTCGACCGGCAGTGGAAGTGTGGGAACGATACTGAGGCATATCTCTAGCCTAGAACTATCTACCTAAATGCGGTTGGAAAATTCCAGTGCATCTTTCGAGGCAGCAACTACCTAAGTTCTTCACCGGCAAGTTCAATGAGTCGCCTTAGTGCCGGGTAATAGCGCCAATAGGTGTCCCTGTCGCCGGTACGAATAACGTCGCCGGCCCAACCGGTAACCGTCAATTGTTCATCGTTAGGTGTCTGCGATAGGAGCTGATTCCAAGCTTCTATTGAAGCGTTAAGACCGAAGCTCCCCGAAGCGTCGCTGTAATCATCGTCGCCCTCGTACGCAGATTGCAATTTGCCTGAATCAAATCGGAAGACAACGCAAGTGTCACCTATCCCCAAGCGGAGGCTCCCGTCCCAGAACTTCGTGGCCTGAACAAACTGCTCGTCGTCCCCGCACTTTGCTCCGACACGCTTAATGGCTCGCGTTACTGCGTCCGCGTCCAAATTCACGACATTCGCATGCCATTGCTTATCGCCATGGTTTGTCCGGTCATGCCAGATGCTTCGTCGCTGCCCAAGTAGACAGCCAAGTTAGCGATCTCGTCAGGCGACAAGATACGCCCCATCGGTGTTCGTTTAGCCAGTTGAGCGCGCAATTCGTCCGATTCTGCACCCACGAGTTCCGCGAACCCGTCCAGCATCGGTGTATCGACAAAGCCTGGACAAATGGCGTTGCACGTCACCCCGGATGACGCTAGCTCCAGACCCATGCATCGGGTTAGCCCCACAGCTCCGTGTTTAGAGGCGTTATAGGGTGCTTGGCCAGGAGACTCAAACAGCCCTGCGGTGGAAGCAATATTGACGATACTGCCGCGCCCTCTCTCGATCATCCCATCCAAAAACGCCTGGCTAACTCGGACAATGCCCACAACGTTCACTTCATAAAGGCGCGAGTACGTAGCTGGATCAATATCCAGAAATCTTCCAGCGGCATGGATACCTGCGTTATTGACAACAATATCCACCCCTCCTAATTCTTCGTTGACAAATGCAGCCATCGAAGCAACCGATTCATCACTCGAAACGTCGCAGACGAACGGCCTGATTATCCCATCTGGAGCTTCGCTTGACGTCGCCTCTAAGTCATCCAATTTGCGGCTGGTGACTACACAATTAGCTCCTTCTCGAGCATAAGAGAGAGCTATTGCCTTGCCTATGCCCCTGCCGCCGCCAGTTATAACTGCCCGCTTGCCTTCTAGTCGCTGTCTCATCCCTTAGCTCTCCCTACCTCTCATCAGTTCGTTGATCAACTGGGTACACCAATCACCTGTCCAACTTGCGGTGGCGTATTCAGTTCTTTGTGGCTCTTCCAGATCTCCTCCAAGCGTGCATAGGCGTCTGGATGCATTTCTGACACACGCCGTGTTTCTTCCGAGACGTGCAGCGACATGACTTCGCACGTTGCGGCAACATATGCCTCGTCATCGTTCATCATGACCTGTATGGCATGAATGCGCTTTCGGTCGAACCCTAAGAGCTGTGTGTTGACAGTTAGGTGTGCTCCTTCATGTACTTCGCGCACATAGGTCACATGGTTCTGAGCGGAGAATGTTGTCACAGCATGTGAATCCCGATGTGCGCGCCCAAGGCCAATAAAATCCATCCAGGACTCGATCGCATCGTCAAAACACACCACGTAATAGCCGGCGTTGAAGTGTCCGTTGAAGTCAATCCACTCGGGTTTAACTACGGCTGAATATCCCTGAAATGGGCCGTGCACGATGCTCATACTCCGATCTTCACTGGGCAGTCCGTTCGCGTGTCAAATATCATCAGATGCCAGCCAGTTAAGCAATTTGTGCGCTTCGTAACTTCAAAAGTAAAGCCGTTGCTTGTGAGGTTAGATTGACTTCCACATCACCTGTGCGGAGAATAACCGTCATGCGTTTTACCCCAACTGAACTGACCGATGCGGAGCTGAATCTCCAACGAGAGGTGCGAGAGTTCCTGTCTGATGAGTTACCTCCTGGTTCACACGAACCGTGCCTTGGAATGGCAGCGCGAAAGGACAAAGACTTCTCCCTAAAGATGGCCGCTCGAGGCTGGGTAGGTATGGCCCTGCCGAAAGAGTGGGGCGGTTCAGATCGCACAGCAGTGGACCGATTCATCGTTGTCGAAGAAATGCTCCGGTGGGGTGCACCGGTAGGTCATCATTGGGTAGCTGATCGTCAGACGGGAAATGTGATTCTTAAGTTCGGCACCGAGGAACAACGGGAACGTTTCCTGCCTGCTATATGTCGAGGCGAACTTGGTTTCTCTATCGGGATGAGTGAACCCGACAGTGGGTCTGACCTTGCTTCAGTTTCCACAAAAGCTGAGCGGGCGTCTGATGGCTGGATCATCAACGGCACGAAGATATGGACTTCTGGTGCACACGAGAACGACTGGTTTGTTTGCCTGCTCCGGACCTCTCCAATGGAGGACGGCAACAAGCATGCCGGCCTGTCGCAGCTTCTTATCGACCTAAAGGCACCTGGTTTGGAGATTAGCCCCATCCCTTTCCTGGACGGCTCACACCATTTCAACGAAGTCACCTTCAACGAAGTTTTTGTCCCAGATACCAACGTGGTCGGAGACCTCGGTATGGGTTGGCACCAAAACACGACTGAAATGGCTTATGAGAGAGGTGGCCCGGACCGCTGGTTGTCGCCCTTTTCTACAGTTGAGCAGCTTCTACGAGAAGCACACGGAACAGAACTCGAAGATACTGTGACCGAACTTTTTGGCGAGCTCGTTGCTCGATGGTGGGGCATCCGCAACCTTTCCCTTTCCGTAGCTCGTTTAATCGATACAGGCGAAGCTCCGTCAGTAGAGTCATCCCTCGTTAAAGAAATGGGTACCCGCTATGAGCAGGAAGTAATTGAAAAACTCGTTCACCTAATCGACCTCGAATATTCACCTGACTCTGAGTCCTTATTTGAGCGACTCCTGGCTCAATGCGTCGTTACTTTCCCGGGTAACACCATTAGAGGTGGAACTATCGAGATTCTCAGATCCGTTGCTTCCAAAGGCTTGAAAGGGTTACCAACATGACAGAAGACAGTTTGGTTGACCCGTTAGTCACCGAAACCGCTCATCGGCTCTTTTCTGAAATCTGTGATCATGAATCAATTCAAGCCGCTGAAGCAAGAGGCCAAGCGCCCGAAATCTGGAATGCGTTTGCCGAAACTGGATTCCCGTGGATTTCGATCGACGAAGGCGCTGGCGGATCGGGAGGATCCTTACTCGATGCGCTGGAGGTATTGCGATTAGTCGGCTACCACGCTGCACCTATTCCCGCTGCCGAAACGGGGATCCTCGGAGGCTGGCTCCTCGCTAGCTCAGGCCAGGAGTTACCCGATGGGATTACTACTGTCGTCCCCAATGGGGGTGAGAACGCAACCGGCTCTATCTCTGGTGAGGAAGTCCTAATCTCAGGACGTGCCCTACGTGTCCCCTGGGCTCGCATCGCAGAACGAATTGTGATTCCTTTGGCTATCGAAGACCAAACCGTCATCGCTTCCGTCGACAGCGCCCAATGCGATATAGAACCAATGACGAACATGGCCGGAGAGCCTCGCGACACAGTTAACTTTAGAAATGTGCGAGTACCTCTGGCCCTTGCAACGCCCGACGTGGACCTAGAAGCATTTCGATTTCGAGGAGCCCTATCCCGTGCAGCGCTAATGGCTGGCGCAATCGAAAAGATGAGCCAACTCACAGTTTCCTACACCAACGACCGTGTCCAATTTGGACGCCCCGTGGCCAAGTTTCAAGCAGTTCAACAGCATCTAGTTTGGGGAGCTCAGGATGCCGCACTGGCTCGAATGGTTGCAGAAACCGCGGCAAGAGAAGCAACCCGAGGGGCTGCACAATTCGAAATTGCAGCAGCCAAGTTGGTGGCTAACCAGGCTGCTGCCCGGGCAACGAAGGCATGTCACCAGGCCCACGGCGCTATGGGAATGACTCAGGAGTACCCGCTCCATCATCTGAGTCGTCGACTGTGGTCTTGGCGGAAGGAATACGGAGGAGACGCCGAGTGGAGCAAGTGGCTAGGACAGGTCGCCGTGTCCAGAGGCGCTGATCAGCTCTACCCATTGATCACCGGCGGTTCGGCGGCCCTGAATTAGAGATAGATCATTGACGCGAACAACCGCGATCAGATCTAGCATCACTGCATGAGTGAATTCGCTGTGTACGGAGACCTTCACGTCTCTCTTGATAACTATGTAGCCACCGCTGAAATCCGTCGCCCACCTAACAATTTCTTCGACTTGGAGCTGATTGATGGGCTCGTGTCAGCATTCGGGGACTTAGACAACGACGAAAACTGTCGAGCAATAGTCCTATGCGCGGAAGGCAAGAACTTTTGCGCAGGTGCCCAATTTCACAACGATGGGAGCAGAGGCGGTGAAATCATCGCCAAGAACGCTGACGGGTCCGCGCGACATCTTTATGACGCTGCATTTGATCTCTTCAGTTGCAAAACTCCCGTTGTAGCAGCAGTTCAGGGCGCCGCCGTCGGCGGCGGTTTGGGCGTCGCTTGTTTTGCTGATTTTAGAATCGCTGCTCCAGAAGCACGTTTCACTGCAAACTTTGCTCGGCTCGGATTCCACCATGGATTTGCGTTAACAGTTACTCTTCCCGCACTTGTGGGGCAACAAAAGGCGTTGGAGTTGCTCTATACGGGTGCTCGGGTCAAAGGCGATGAAGCGGTGAAGATCGGGCTGGCAGACCATCTAGTGCCACTGGCCGACCTTCGCTCCGCCGCAACCGATTTTGCCTCCGAAATAGCGACGTCCGCTCCACTGGCAGTGGAATCGATTCGTCAAACGATGAGAGGACACCTTCCTCAAGCCGTTAAAGCCGCCACCGACCGAGAAAAAGAAGAACAAGACCGCTTACGTGGGACAGAGGATTGGAAGGAAGGCGTCGAAGCTATGAATGAACGACGCGTTCCTAATTTCTCCCGAAAGTGAACATAGGGGAGCGGGGTGTCCAAACGTGAATGATTTGACCGAAGAGCAAATCCGAGCGGAGTTGGATCTTATCCTCGATCGGCGAAATGCTGATACGAGGCTGAGCACCATGGGTGCGGGATCCGATGATCTTGATGCAGGCCGTCGGTATCTCGCAAACACCGTGCTGGGAGGTTGGCATGTTCCCACTTGGCCAAGAGAACATGGAGGTCAAGATGCTTCCGTTAACCAAAATTCACTCATCGGGCGCGTGCTTCGAGAATTCGTAGTACCCGACCTGTACCCCTTCGCCATCGGCCTAGGAATGGTAGGTCCTGCACTTTTGGAACACGGCACCAACGCCCAGCAAACAGATTGGTTGAAGCCCATTGCATCAGGAGAGTCGATCTGGTGTCAGATGTTTTCAGAACCCGAAGCCGGCTCTGATCTCGCCAATGTTGCTCTCAGCGCACTACAAGACGGTGACGAATGGATATTGGGAGGCCAAAAGACATGGACAAGTAGAGCCGTGTGGGCCCAATGGGCTATCTGTCTGGCTCGCACAGATGCCGCTCAGCCCAAGCACAAGGGGCTCACCATGTTTGCGATACCAATGTCGCTAGCTGGGGTCGAAGTGCGGCCTCTGATGCAAATGAACCGAGATGCTCACTTCAGCGAGGTCTTTGTTGACGGCGCTCGGCTTTCGGACCAGTGGCGTATTGGGGAGGTCGGTGAAGGCTGGAGGGTCGCCATGACTGTTTTAGCCCATGAACGTGCGGGAGGGGGCAGTCGTGGCGGCGGCGATGGCAACGCTCGAGGCTTGAAACTTCCAAGTTGGATAGCTGATCTGCAGGTGCTAGTTGGCGAGCAAACCGGTGATTGGCGAAACAAAGTTGCTGCTCTTTACGCTCGTGATGCCGCCAGTCGTTGGACTGCCCAACGAGCTAGCGATGAAGCACGGTCGACGGGTTCTCCAGGGCCAGCCGGAAGTGGCGCCAAACTAAGAACTGTGAATTCGTACAAGGGCCGCTCGTATCTAGCAAACAGCACATCGGGCGCTCGTGGGATGCTCGAAGATAGCCATGGATACATAGAGACACTCACGGCACCATCGATGTCGATTCGGGGTGGCACGGACGAGATTCAGAGAAACATCTTAGGAGAGCGGGTTCTTGGCCTTCCAGGGGAGCCCCGCTTGGATCGCGACGTTCCCTGGAATGAAAGCCGTCGAGGACTGATCTAAGCCTCTCGCCGTTCTCTCAACAGCACTTCCTGAGCGATTGTTGCAACATGTCGCCCATCGGGCGCAAACAGATTGCCCACCGTCATCCCTCTCGATCCTGTGAGCCCATGACAATCCCATTCATAGAGGTGCCAATCGTCTGCTCGCGCAGGACGGTGAAACCACATTGCGTGATCGAGCGACGCCCCCATAAATCGTTGTTGGTATTCGTCGCTCGGCGCTTGGATCGGGTGCAGCGATCGAGCCGCGTCAAACTGAATCGAATCAGAGGTGAATGCAAGGCCACACAAATGAAGTTGGGGGTCATCGCTAATCTTGTCTCGAATCTTTACCCAACCCATTGATCTTCCTGCCCCTGGCGGACTATTCAGGGCGCGACGATCTAGCAGCAAATTCATGTGATCATTTTCTCGGGCGCTGCAATCTTCAGGATCCGGAGCAAGGGGCATTCGAGCGGTTTGAATTTCAGCGTCTTGTTCTACAACGTGGAACGAACAAGAGAGATTAAGAATCGCTCCCCCACTCTGACGAGCTACCACAGCCCGGGTACAAAAAGAGCGTCCATTACGTAGACGATCAACTTCGTAACGAACGGGTTCGTTTAGGGTGCCTCCACGTATGAAGTAGGCGTGAACGGAATGAAGACCAAAAGTTTCGTCAACTGTCGCGAACGCGGCTTTGAGACCTTGCGCTATCACTTGTCCGCCATATATCCGTCCCCATTGATAATCGGGACTTAATCCCACCCAGGTGTCTGGGCCATGCTGCTCAAGTTGCATTAGCTCACCAAAGGTCATCAACTGTTCGCCCATGAGAACCGATCGTACTTAGATCAGCTTGCCTTCAACTAGTTAATTCCTAGCAGCCAGGCGTGAGACATCTCCAAAATCTATTACTAGAGCTCCAACCCGCGCGAACAGGCAGGAGAGCGCAACCCCGACTACCTTCGGTTTGGTGAACTCACTCAACAGCTCCCAAACGCATGCTGCTAATGTCCTTTGGGATTACTACCAAAGCAACAAGACACTTCCCGAGGAAGCCTTCGTTGATCTCGATTTTAACGATGGGTTAGCTATCCAAGCCGAAATCCGGAGAAGAAGGGTTGAAAGCGGGTTAACCCAGATCGGTTGGAAAGTCGGTCTGACCTCCGATCGGGCAAGAATGCAGGTTGGGATCGACGATCGGCCATTCGGGCACCTAATGCAACAGTTCGAGAGCGGCGTCTCGTTGCCGGCGAATTCTGTGGCGGGCGCCACTATCGAACCTGAAATGTGTTTCACCATTGGCGAAAGCATTGCGGGCCCTGATGTCGACCCTAAGACGGTCCCTGGTCGAATTGAGCGGGTAGCTGCTGGCTACGAACTTAACGAGCGTCGCGCCGTTGTCGGCGGGAACCTCGCGATGTTGATCGCTGACAATCTAACTAACTGGGCCATAGTGGAAGGATCCGGAGTTCCTGTAAGCGAAGTCCAAAATATTGATGAGACTGAAATTGTTCTCTACCGAAATGACGAAGAGTGCTTTCGCTGCGTTCATAAGGATGAAGTTGACAACCCTTTTATTTCGATCTCGCGGCTCGCCGCTACTTTGCACCGCTTCGATCTGAGTCTCGAAGCTGGCCAGAAAGTTATAACCGGCGCCTATACCCGGCACACGGTAGAAGCTGGAGAGCATTGGATCGCCGAGTATTCAGATATTGGTCGCGTCGAAACGAGTTACACATGAATTCTCAATTATCCATTCCCGATAAGCCCCTCAATGTGCTGGTCACAAAGACGCTTACCTTGCCAGATGTGACGCCCGAGGAAGAGTCAATGATCCGAGAGGCAGCGGGCCCGGACTCAACGGTCGTAATTGTCGACAGCCCTAAAGAGGGCATCGAATTCGCGTCGACTGCTGATGTGATACTGGGTATTACTCCAAAATGGCTTTTCGAATCGGCTCCGAATCTTAAATGGGTTCACGCCACAGCATCGGGTGTTGACATGTTCATGTTCCATGAATTCGTCGATAGCGATGTCATACTCACCGGAGAAAAGGGTCTAGTCGGTGGCCACTTAGCTGACACTGCCTTCGGATTGCTTTTGGCTCTAACTCGTAAGATTAAAAAGGCGATCGAGTTAGGTCCTGAAGGGTGGAGTCTCGAAAATCGAGAAATGATGCGGTTTTCCGAGATCGAACTAGAGGGCCTGACGATGGGAATTGTCGGGTTTGGCGGCACTGGCCGACACTTAGCTCGTAGGGCAACTGCATTCGGAATGAAAGTTCGGGCCGTAGATGCGTTCCCAGTTGACCCTAGCGATGGAGTTACTGAGGTCGAAGATATGAATGCTTTGCCTGACATAGTTAAATCAAGTGATGTCTTGGCGGTGGGCCTTCCTCTCACTGAGGACACCAGAGGGATGTGTAACTACAGCTTCTTTGAACAAATGAAGCCAACATCCATCTTTCTAAATGTCACCAGGGGGGAGATTATTGATGGCCCCGGTCTGGAAAAAGCACTCGAAGATGGCATCATCGGCGGAGCAGCACTCGACGTCGCTCCGGTTGAACCGTTACCTGCCGAGAGTCCATTGTGGAAATTCGAAAATTGTGTGATGACCCCTCACACCGCTGGAGCTAGCCAACATCGAGGTCGTCGAAACCTTGAAAGGTTTTGCAGAAATCTCGTAGCGCTCCGCGAGGGACGTCCATTTGAAGGCGTGGTAGACAAAAAAGCCGGCTTTTAGGCGTTGGCGTTCGGGGCGGGAACCCTCTGACAACAACACTCTATCCGGGATGAATTTGAATAGCTTCGTTCTCAGCTAGTTGGTCAATCTCATCTTCTGTAAAGCCGAACTCGATTAGAAGCTCGCGAGAATGTTGTCCCTTTAGCGGGCTTGGCATTCGAATATCGGATGACACACCCTCGATATTTGTTGCGTTCTTAAGTATCTCAATTTGCCCAGATACTGGATGTTCCACAGATTTAGCTATCTCGAGGTGCTGAACCTGCGGATCATCGAACGTCTCAGCAACGGTATTGACGGGACCGCAGGGCACGCCTACCGCATTTAGCCGAAAAACCCAATTGTCGGAGGTATCGCCAGATAACACGTCCTCAATGAGTTTGTTGAGTTCAGTTTTGTTGGTACGCCGAGAAGAAACCGTCGAGAACCTAGGGTCCTCTACCCAACTATCCACCCCTACCTCACGACAGAACGCTTCCCAAAGCCGGCCGCCTGAAGCTGCAAGGTTTATATATCCATCACGGGTCTTGTACATACCCATAGGCCCCAGAGTCGGATGGTCATTTCCTTCCTGAGATGGATTTTCTCGGGCGACGGTCCAACGTGCCGCTTGGAAGTCAAGCATCCCAACCATTGACTCCAGCAACGATGTGTGAACCCATCGACCTTTTCCTGTTCTTTGACGTTCGTGAAGAGCTGTAAGAATCCCGATAGCAAGCTGCAACCCGGCTGTTATGTCGCTTATGGCAACACCCGCTCTAACCGGTCCTTGGTCGGGAAGCCCGGTGATGCTCATCATGCCGCCTAACCCCTGCGCAATCTGATCTACACCACCACGTTGACCGTAGGGTCCGTCTTGACCGAAGCCAGAAATGGAACCGAGGATGATTCGGGGGTTTATCTCGGAAAGACTTTGGAAATCGAACCCCAGCTTGTATTTGACTGGGCTGCGCATGTTCTCCACCAGCACATCGGCCGATTGGACCAACCGATGAAGCGTGGCGCGTCCATCAGGATGTTTCAAATCAATGATCAGCGACCGCTTATTCCGATGGAGATTCAAGTAGTCAGGTGACGAACGTCCGCCTGCCTCAAAACCGCCTTCTGGCGATTCAACTCGGACAACGTTCGCGCCCCAGTCAGCTAACTGTCGCACCGCTGTAGGTCCGGCTCGAGCGATGGTCAAATCGATCACCGTCACATCAGAAAGCGGCATTGAGTCCTTCACTAGGGCTCTACTTCGGATCTACTTGGGCGCCGCGTACTAGCCTGCCGGGCCGTTCTCCTGTGGGCTCGCCTCCTCGGGCGACTTCTAGACCGGAAACGAACGTGTGGCTGTATCCGTGTGGACGTTGGACAAGACGCTTCCCACCCGCCGGTAGATCACGAATCAGTTCGGGTGTTCCTACGGATAGACGGTCAAAGTCAATGACGTTGAAGTCTGCTTTATAGCCCGGTCGCAACAACCCCCGGTCTAGAAGCCCATACGTTTCGGCAGTTCGTCGTGTTTGTTTATTAACCAGGAATTCAAGCGGGAGGCGTTCGCCTCGAGTTCTGTCGCGCCCCCAATGTGTGAGTAGGTAGGTGGGGTAAGAAGCATCACATATTGTTCCCACGTGAGCTCCTGCATCGCCGACCCCACATATGGTGTACGGGTCCGTGAGCATCTCAAAGATTTCGTTCAAAGATCCAGAGCTGTAATTTTCAAACGGATACAAGAGAAGGGTGTCTCCGGCTCCTCTAGCCAGAAGGTCCAACAATACTTGCCATGGGCTGACGCCTAGTTGTGCAGCCCGAGCGGCGACCGATGTATCGGGTTCTGGTTCGTAATCCAGTTCAGGACCCAACTCGAATGCTCGTGTCAAGGCGTAGTCCATCCAGTCGCTAAAAGCATCCTGCGGACGTTCCTCTATCAGTCGGGTTCGTAGATCACCGTCATTGCGCAACAACGCGGCACGCTCATCGACGGGAAGCTGAGCAATCGCCTTGTAGGAAGGGTGATTGCCGAGTGGATTGACGGTCGCGTCGAGCCCGAGCAAAACTCCGATCGGTCGACAACCCACCTGACCGGTTGCGGCGACCCCTTCTTCGTTCGCCTTTCCGATTTGTCTTAACGTTTGTCGCCATAGATCCGGAGCGTGATCGACCTGGATGATCAACGCCGATAACGGCCGTTGCGAAATTTCAGCTGCCCCGCGCAAAGCCTCGAATTCACCTGGTCCAAAATCGCTGTTGACCTGTAGCACCCCAGCTTTGGCGTCACGCATTGCTGTCGCGATCGCAGTCAACTCAGGGTCTCCAGCACTGAGTGAGGGAGTTAGGCGACCGTCAGCAGCCTTATGTTTCGTGGTTCGGCTAGTGCTGAATCCCAGGGCTCCTGCTTCCAGAGCTTCGCATATCAAGTGTTCTAATTGAGATAACTCATCGGAAGTTGGCACTTCGAGATGGTCGGCACCGCGTTCTCCCATCACGAAAAATCGCAAGGCACCATGAGGTATCTGACTACCGATGTCCATTACACGTGGCATGCTCTCCAAGACGTCCAGATACTCGGGATAACTCTGCCATGAGAAGTCGATCCCTTCTGCGAGAACCGTGCCCGGAATGTCTTCCACTCCTTCCATCAAGTTGATGAGAAAATCTTCCGTTCCTGGACGCACTGGTGCGAAACCGACGCCGCAGTTACCGAAGATCGCTGTCGTCACTCCGTGCCAAGATGAGGGTGTCATCTCTGGATCCCAGGTTGCTTGCCCATCGTAATGAGTGTGGATATCAACCCAGCCAGGCAAGAGAAGTTGACCGTCTACATCCAGCTCCCTTTGGCTTCGCCCATCAACCTCCCCGACGCTTGTGATGCGACCGTCGGACACAGCCAGATCGCCTGAGAACTCAGGGGATCCACTTCCGTCGATGATTCGGGCATTTCGTACCACTAAATCGTGCATGAGTTGCAAGCGTACTCATCATTGCCGGTACTAATTCGAAATAGCTGCTCCACCCAGAGACTGCAGCAAACTTCAAGAAGAATCCCCACGCGAAGTCAGCAGCCGAAGCTGCCCGGTAGATAACTTCGTAGTTGTGGGAATTCACTGTCGGAAAGATTTGCCAACCAAGGATCCGGGGTAGCAAAGGTGCCTTGGTACGACGACGTCGTAGAGAGCCATTTTGATGTTGATTGTGAAGGGCACCGACACACAATCTGCTGGTCCAATGGGGAAATTCTGCTTACCCACCACCCGGACGTTCAGGCAGAGAAAACTCTTGTGGCGCTGGGTGGCCGCAAACCCAAGTGTTTGGAGATATTCGAGCTGTGGGAATTAGCTATTTCCGACGGGGGCTTTATTGAGGAATGGGCTCCTTGGTATGAGGCTGATCACCAGAGACGGTGGTGGCTAAAGACCGCTTTGGAGCGTCTCCGTTCTGAAGGGGTGCAAGACTTCCTCTTCGACCTGCCAAGAGATCGTGCTGTGCGTATGGGCGAAGTCATCACAACTTTGCCACATGAGTTTCTTGATCGAGCAATGGCAACAGTCGTTGATGCAGGTGATAGGCGGGGCTGGGATTTTGCTCCAGCTATCAGTCGCCACCTCTCCGATGCTACGAAGCTAAGGGCGCGCCGCTCATTCGTGCGCGCCTTGAGCCATCAAAGACCTTCCATTCCCAATCCAGCTTTACTTCCGTTCGTATGCCATGTGGATCTATCTCGGGAACCTGCGGTTGAGGGTCAAATCTCGGGCAGAGACAGCCGGATCGAGATCCGCTTACACCCGCGGTGGCTTAGCGAGGTTTGGGCGCGCGGCCTCTCAGTGCACGGCGGATGCTTCACGGTCAGCGTCTCGGAAGAACCGAGCAACGTCGTCGTGACTCAAGTCGAATGGATTGAGCGAAACAATAGATTCGAGCCTCGGCTAACTCGAACTCAGCTATGAGACAAGGCCCAGTCGACGGAACCTCGACCAGCCTCGTCGAGGGCTGCGTTAGTCCGAGAAAAGGGCCTACTACCCAAAAAGCCTCTGTGAGCACTCAGAGGAGAAGGGTGGGGGGCTTCGATTATGAAGTGTTGCGAACCGTCTATAAGTACCTTTTTCTTCTGCGCAAAGGCGCCCCATAACAAGAAGACGACGCGTTCTTTCTTCTGATTGACCACACGGATGATTTCATCTGTGAACCTTTCCCAACCGCGGTTGCGATGAGAGCCGGCTTTACTAGCTCGTACCGTCAGTACCGTGTTCAAGAGCAACACGCCCTGTCTCGCCCACTCTTCTAGATTGCCATGGTCAGGTGGAACAACGCCTAGGTCCGAGTGCATTTCTTTATAAATATTCTGCAACGACGGTGGAATCGGAACGCCGTGACGAACAGAAAAACACAACCCGTGCGCCTGCCCGCGGCCGTGATACGGATCTTGACCCAGAATGAGAACCTTGACGTTAGCAA
This sequence comes from Candidatus Neomicrothrix sp. UBA6944, assembly GCA_002448715.1. Classification (GTDB taxonomy): domain Bacteria; phylum Actinomycetota; class Acidimicrobiia; order Acidimicrobiales; family Poriferisodalaceae; genus UBA6944. Next base: position 53,302 of record DJZU01000005.1, read on the forward strand.
ACGAGGTGAGATGTAGTGCCTCGTAAACGTTTGTTTCCGGTGGATAAACCTCGGCGATCTTTCTCTCGTGTTGAACGAAACCTTGAAGCTCAGCCCAGTACGGCTCGGAGAACTGTCGCCGCAACAAAGGATTCCAATCTGTTAGCAAATGCCAATCCTTAGGAAAGTTCGGAGGCTGCTTGTTTGCTCAACTCGATCGAGACTCCGATGCGAGTTCTGTAATAGTCAAGGTCCACGCCCTCTGTGGATTTCTGTCCCTGCATATAACGTGCATAGACCCCGTGGACGATGCAAGCAGTCTTAAAGTGATTGAAGCTGATGTAGTAGGGAAGGTTGCTCAGATCACAACCTGTTTTCGATTCATATCGTTCGACAAGTTCTGACCGACCTAAAAATCCTTCGGCCAGGGTTGGCGCGTTTTCTTTGTTTACTAGTTCATCCCCTGGTTCAGCCCAAGTGTTGAGCGCGTAGGCAAAGTCAGCCATTGGGTCTCCGAGAGTTGAAATCTCCCAATCCAAAACGGCCGTCAACTCACCGTTTTTATCTACCAGACAGTTGTGAAGCCCATAGTCGCCGTGGACAACTCGCGCTGGCCCCTGTTCGGGACGTCTAGCTTCTAGGAATCCATGTAACTCGTGTAAATCCGGATCGTCGTATGAAGCGCCTTCGGCCGAAGCCTCCCAGCTCCGATACCAAGTTCTGATTTGCCTTCCGACATAGTCCTCTTTCTTTCCTAATTCACCCAAGCCCACCTCGTCGGGATCTACTGAGTGGAGGGATGCCAACACATCCATAAACGAGAGACCTACCTTGGCGCGAGCGTCTACCTCTAGGTGCTGCTCAGCATCTTCCAGTTCGAAGAGAGCCTTGCCGTCAACTTGGCTCATCACATAAAAATGGGCTCCGGTAATGTCTGGGCTTTCGCAGTAGCCGTAGGCAACGGGCACCGGAACAGCAGTAGGGCCAAGGCCGCTAATGATCGAAAACTCGCGACCCATGTCGTGCGCTTTGGGTAACAACTCCCCCATGGGAGGACGCCGAACGACTGCTGCATTACCGTTCTGGTCTCTCAAAGAGTACGTGAGGTTGCTATGGCCACCTTCAAGGCGTGTCCATTCAAACGGCGGCTCTAATCCTTGGGTGTTTTCGCGAATCCAATCCTCCACCGCAGCAACGTCATAGCCAACGATCTCATCGCCTTCACTCATTTGTCCCCCACTTTTTCTGAGACTGTCGTAGAACCATACGCGAATTCACCAAGCTGTCGATGACGGGAACTTGTTGAACCGACAATAGAAGAAGTTTCATTGGCTACTTTCATCCCGGTATAGGAGTGTTTTGCCAGGCAAGAAACCTCCACTCGCCGTTTTCGTTCAACCAAACACAGGTGTACCGACTTCGCAACAGGAACTCTTTCCCGCGAGCGACAACCGTTATCGCTGCAGTTCCATTTACCAATGCGAGATCTTGGAAAGTTTGGATTTCGACGTCGGTATTGTCTACCTCTCGGTAATCGAAG
>DJZU01000066.1:0-2890 GCA_002448715.1 Candidatus Neomicrothrix sp. UBA6944
ACTGAAACGGAAATTGAACTAGCGGCAGAAATGTTGTCGGATTAGCGAGGTGAGACAGTTCGGCCGCGTCAGTCGGTTACGACGTCAACGAGCCGTCGCCCTTTACGGAATCCGAATTTGACTACGCCATCGCTTGTCGCGAAGAGCGTGTCGTCTTTCCCGATTCCGACGTTACGCCCGGGGTGAAATTTTGTTCCACGTTGACGAACGATTATGCCCCCGGCGTGAATTGTCTGGCCGGCGAACACTTTGACTCCGAGTCGTTGGGCGTTTGAGTCACGCCCGTTCTTGGTGGAACCGCCGCCCTTAGTCTTAGACATTTCAGCCTCTCACGATTTCTGTTATTTCGATGGTTGTGTAGCGCTGCCGGTGACCCCATCGACGCCGATTATTGGTCTTATTTTTGTAGGTAAACCCACGAATTTTTTCGCCTTTGGTTTCGCCCACCACCCGAGCCGTAACAGATGAGCCCGATAGTTCATCATCGGTTGACATCACGGTGTCATCATCGACCAGCAAAATTGGGTTGAAGGTAACCTCGCTACCCTCATCGGCGTGCAGAAGTTCAACGTTGAGGACCTGGCCGGCTTCAACTTTTTCTTGTTTGCCGCCTGTGGCGATTACCGCGTACATAAGACTCTTCATGCTACCGGGTGTCGTGGTTGTCACAAACCGCTACTGAAGGGTCAAATCTTGAGAACTGCCTGGTGAAGCTCCACCCCTCGACCATCACAATGTTCGCAGGTGTCGCTCACGGACTCCAATAGACCTTCTCCTGTCCTTCTACGGGTCATTTCCACTAGTCCCAGGTCTGAAATACCTGATACTTGGGTTCGGGTTTTGTCTCGAGCGAGTGCCTCTTCGAACGCTTTGATGACTTGGTCGCGATTTTTCTTGATCTCCATATCGATGAAGTCGATGACGATGATGCCTCCTATATCCCTCAGCCGCAATTGCTTCGCGATTTCTTCAGCTGCTTCCAGATTGTTGCGAAATACAGTCTCTTCGAGACTAGATTTGCCCACGTTTTTGCCTGTGTTGACATCTATAACAGTGAGAGCTTCTGTGTGATCGATGACGAGCGACCCACCCGAGGGCAGCCAGACTTTTTGGTCAACTGCTTTACGTAACTGTTCGGCGACGTGATAGCGCTCAAATAAGGGGAGTGATTCTTTTGCCATGTCATGGAACTCAATCCGGTCTGCGAGAGCAGGGGTAACAGTTTCCATGTAGCCCTTGACCTGCTGATAGAGAGCCGGGTCATCGATCACGACCCCTCGATAGTCCCTGTTGAATTCTTCGCGTATGACTCTGACAGCTAATTCGGGTTCTCTAAAGAGCAAGCTGGGAGCTTTCGTTGATGCAGATAGTTGATTGATTTGTTGCCACTGGTCCAAAAGCCGTCGTACGTCACGTTCGATTTCTTCCGCTGTGACGTCTTGAGCTGCGGTTCGAACTATGACCCCATGTTCGGCGGGCTTTACTTTGTCGAGGATATTGCGGAGGCGTCGACGCTCCCGGTCCCCCAGCCGTTTTGAAATTCCGTATGTATCGCTATTAGGAACGAGCACTACGAAGCGACCAGGGAGACTGACCTCGGTGGATAGTCGAGCCCCTTTGTGCGCAATGGGATTTTTGGTTACCTGACACAGAATCGATTGGCGTGCACTCAAAATATCTTCGATTCGCGCTTCGCTTTGTGACCGTCCGAACCGCGATCTCGGTGTTCTTTTGTTTTGCGAGCGCGGTTGGTGGTTGCCCCCCTCTAGATCTTCGCTGTCGTAGGTGACGTCTCCCCTGTACAACACAGCATTTTTAGGCGTTCCAATATCGACGAACGCGGCCTCCATTCCCGGAAGTACATTTTGTACCTTTCCGAGATAAATATTTCCGTGAATTTCACTGACGTCATCGGATGGATGGCTGACGTAATGCTCGATCAGAGAGCGTCCTTCCAGCACTGCTATATGTGTTACTCCTTCATGAACGTGTACCAGCATCTGGTATCGGCCGACTGGGCGACCTTTGCGCTCTCTTCCTCGTCGCCGCTCGAGTTGTTCTTTGTTCAGGTTGACTGGCTTATCGTCGATAATTGCTTCAACTGGTTTGCCTGGCCCACTGCTTGCCTGGTGTTCAGCGGATTTTCCTTTTCCTCTACCGGTTCGACGTCGTCGTTTGCGGCCCGACTGCTGAGCGTTGCCGGGGTCGGCGGATTGAGAATTGCTGGTTTCTGCTGTGGCGGGTCGCGAATCTCCCACTTTCGGTTTGCGATTGGTGCTTTCTTGTCCAGTTTTACGTTGCGTAGACCGTTCGGTTTCATTCGAACGCGTGCTCTTGCGTTTGCGGCGAGTGGTTGTCTCTGGAGTTGATGACGTAGTCACCCCAGGCAATGTACGGGTTCGGTTTTTTGGCTTTCCTGGTCCAGCGTCGGCCGCTGGGGGATTGTCGGAGACGTCACCGATTATTCGACGTCGACGAACTGGCGTGGGGGTTTCGGAGTCCGTGGGTTTCTCTTGTTCCATTACAAAGTTCCTTAAGTGCTAGTTGAATTTGACGGCGTTAACGGTTCGATTCGTTGGCCGTCGTTTTCGATCCATTGGTGTGTGCGTTTTGCGACGCCAAGTTCAGCTCCTGGAGCTAGGGCGTCAACGAGTTCGCTTGGTCTAATAACTCTCGGTTTTGCCGATAGTTCAGCTATAACCACTGGCCCTCGTTCCGACTCGCCGTCCAGTCGGAGTTCATGAATGCCATAGCGAATGTCTTCTCGCACTATTTCGTTCTTTTTCTTTCGTTCGACTTCTATCACTGAGCTGTTGAGGGCAGTTTTGATGGCATTTTGGACATCATTGGATTGTGCGCCGACGATGTCGAAGCTCCATCCGCAACTCAG
>DJZU01000066.1:3198-19526 GCA_002448715.1 Candidatus Neomicrothrix sp. UBA6944
GTCGAAGCTCCATCCGCAACTCAGTACGGCTTCTTGTAGAGATCCTTTGGTTTTCGGCTCGATCGTCAGGGCAACAACGTCAAAACCATTGGGTAACGCTTCGTTCAACGCCTTCTGTAGTTCGGGGCGGTCATATACTTCGCCCTGGCCCCATCCGGTGCAGATAACTGTGTCATCGCGAACGAGTTCCGGGTTTAGCGGCACATCGAGATATTCGGCTTCGGACTCGTAACAGGTGGGTAACGCCAAACCGAAACTCATTCGTAGTCTGGGCGAGAAACCTTCACTGTATGTGACTGGTATACCGCAACGCCGTAGCGCTCTTTCCATGATGCGCGCGACGTCTCGGTGGCCAACGAATCGAACTTTTCCTATCTTCGAAAATCGAATTCTTAACCGCATCTGGCTCTCCCACCTGGTGAGGTGGGAGCGACACGTTGACCATCGAAAGAGCACATCATTGTGTGCCTCCTACTTCCGCTCTTGGGCGGAGTTGCACCGGCACTACGTGGCCGGTCGTTAGGTCCTGTCCCGTGCCTTGGCTTCCACCATTGGGTGGAGCTGGCGACGCGACAACGTGTTCGATCCCATATTCAGTGCAGGCTCCACAGTCGTAGCAAGGTGTCCATCGGCAATCTTCAATGCCGTAACCCCCTAACGCGTCCTGCCAATCCTGCCATAGAAAATCTTTGTGTAAACCGGCGTGAATGTGGTCCCATGGGAGCACTTCATTCTCGTCTCGGTGGCGATGTACGTACCATTCAATATCTAGGCCTGAGGCGTCCATAGCTTCTTGCCAAAGGTCCAAGTTGAAGTGTTCACTCCATTCTTGGAAGGTGCCTCCTTTGCGCCATACATATTCAATGACGCGACCGATACGGCGGTCTCCCCTGCTTGTGATGCCCTCTGCGGTAGAGGCTTCAGGTGAGTGCCATTTGAGGTGTACTCGTTTGTTTTTTCGCACCCTGTTACGGAGTAGATCGACTTTTCTTCGCAGTTCTTCTGGTTGGTTTTGACCGAACCATTGGAAAGGTGTGTGTGGTTTAGGAACAAATCCGCCGAGGGAGACAGTCACCGATGCCTTCTTTGTGTACTCCAAACCTATTTGTACACAGTTTTCGGCGAGGTCTGCGATACCGAGGGTGTCGTCATCCATCTCTGATGGAAGCCCGGTCAAGAAGTAAAGCTTCACTCGGTGCCAGCCTTGGCTGTAAGCGGAGCGCACTGCTTCGTACAAATCTTCTTCTGTGATGAGTTTGTTGATGATTTGACGCATTCGCCAGGATCCCGCCTCGGGCGCGAATGTGAGGCCTGTTCGCCGCGCCCGGGACACCTGTGCTGCTACACCGACAGTGAAAGCATCAACGCGCAGACTTGGTAAAGAAACACTGACTCTGCCGCATGTTCCTGGATCGTCGATTGTGTCTGTCACTACGTCTTCTATCCCACTGAAGTCCGCAGTTGACAGCGAGGTAAGACTCACTTCGTCGTATCCAGTTCGTTCCAGTCCTGCCGAAATCATCTCTCGTACTTGGCTAGCCGGCCGTTCACGAACAGGTCGAGTGATCATTCCTGCTTGACAAAATCGGCATCCGCGTGTGCAGCCTCGGAAAATTTCTACGTTGAGTCGATCGTGGACCACTTCGGTTAGCGGAACTAGTTGGTTCCGGGGGTAGGGCCAGTCTGCCAAGTCGGCGATGGTGCGCTTGGAGATATTTGAAGGGATGTCGTGGTGTCGAGCGGTTACTTCACATAGTTCGCGGTCGTTGTATGTGATGTTGTACATAGATGGCACGTAGACACCTGGTATTCGCGCTAAGGCATGCAAGATGGATTCTCGACTGCCTTTTGGTTTTCCGCTTTGGCGCCATTCATCAACTTCGGTAGTGATGTCTGCGATTACTTCTTCTCCATCACCCATGACGAAAAAGTCGACGAAATCGGCTAGTGGTTCAGGGTTGTAGGCGCAGTGTCCCCCCGCGCCAACCAGCGGGTCGGCGTCGCTTCGTTCTAAGGCCCGTACTGGAACCCCTGCGAGGTCAATGCAGTTAAGAACATTGGTGTATACGAGTTCGGCTGAAAGGTTGAATGCGATGATGTCGAACTCGCTCGCTGGACGGTGGGTGTCGACGGAGAACAACGGTACGTTCGCTGCTCGCATTTGCGCTTCCATGTCTGTCCAGGGCGCGTAGGAGCGTTCAGCGAAGGCATCTGGCCGCTCGTTCAGGAGTTCATACAGTATCTGCAGGCCTTGATTCGGTAGTCCAATCTCGTAGGTGTCGGGATAGGTCAGAAGCCACGATGTGGCATCAGGCTTGTAGATGTGTGCGTTCGCTCCGTCCTCGCAGCCGATGTAGCGGGCGGGCTTTTCCACCCTAGGGAGGAGAGGCTCGAGCCGGGGCCACAGCGAGGTCATTTGTAGGGTGATGATACCGTCACCGACTCACATTTCCAGATCATGGGCTGCTTTGTTCTTGGTTACGCCAGATGTTTTCGGGCGCTGATATTGATCACTAGGCCAATTAATCCGAATGCTACGACGGTTGAGGAGCCGCCATGACTGAGAAATGGGAGCGGGATACCGGTAATTGGCATGATGCCCATGGTCATTCCGATGTTCTGGAAGATTTGGAACGTGAACATAGATAACGCCCCTACACATGCGAAGGTTCCGAAGAGGTCGTTTGAGGATCTGGTGATGAACCACATGCGGGCCAGCATGTAGCTGTACAGCAATAACAGGAGGCTGATTCCTATAAAACCGAACTCTTCTCCCAGTGCTGTGAATATGAAGTCTGTTTCCTGTTCTGGTACTAGGTTGAGATTGGTTTGAGTTCCTTGGAGCCAGCCTTGTCCTCGAAGTCCTCCGGCTCCTATCGCTATCTGCGATTGGTTGACGTTGTAGGAAGCGCCCTGAACGTCAAACGTTGGGTCTAAGAAGGCGGTAAGCCGTTGTTCTTGTGTTTCTCGTAAAAGTGCTGGCCCACCCAAATTGTCGCTGTTGAACATTCCTACTACTACTACGATGCCGACCAGGCTGGTAATGACGATGTGTTTTATCTGAGCTCCTGCTACGAGCAGGACACCCATCCCAATAGCGATGAACACCAACATGGTTCCTAGATCTGGTTGGAGGTAGATCAGACCTAAGGGAACGGCCAACATGAGAAATGCGTTGCTGAGGGTGACGAGTCGAAGGTTCCCGTCCTTGTTTGCGACAAATGCTGCCAGCGCAATTACGACAGCGACTTTGGCGAATTCCGCTGGCTGGAGCTGAAATGTGAGACCTGGCAGTTCGTACCAGGCTCGTGCACCGTTGCGTTCAACGCCGAAGAACAAAACCCCAACCAGGGCCAGCATGACTATCAGGTAGGCCTGATTCGCAAAATCACGGTAGAGCCGGTAATCCAAAAAGGTTGCACCAATCATTACGAGTATTCCGATGGCGACGAAAAGGATTTGTCTCTTCGCGTACGTTGCTGGGTCCTGGCCGTTGAATTCAAGCACTCTCCATGTTGAGGAATAGTTCAAGGCGACGCCGATGAAGGCGAGCAGTATTGCGACTAGACCAAGTGAATAGTCCGCATACCTCAGTGGTGATCGCAATTCCTTTCGGAGGGGCAGATTCATTGGTTGCGTTCCTCCAGGTCCGGGATGCCGTCACCATCAACGTCTTCAGGGTTGTTGGCGCGCGGTACTTGGATTCCCCAGGGGCAACCTTCGGGTACGTAGCTCGTAAACGCGTCGTACCCTCTGAGGGCTTCAGGTATTTCAGGGCATTCGGGTTGTGGGGGAATAAACGCAACCTGGGGGTCGGGCCATCGTTGCTCATATGCTCGTAAGGCTTCGAGGATTCTTCTGGCTACGGGAGCGGCAGCCTCGCCACCGAAGCCTGCTTCTTCCATCACGACAGCTACGACATAGCGCGGGTCGTGTCTGGGAGCCCAGGCGACGAATACAGCCGAGTCTTCTTTTTTCCGCTGTAAGACTGGGTTTCTTCCTTCTGCCTGCGCTGTTCCAGTTTTTCCCGCTATTGCGTATCCAGAGCTGTCGTATCCCTCGAACGCTCTCCAGGCCGTTCCTCTTCGAGCTTTGCTCGCTACTCCATGCAGTCCTTCGCGCACGACTCCGGAACCCTCGGGGAATTCTGCTATTCGTTGGATTCTGGGGTCGAAGTCGATGACCGAACTACCGAATCGATCTTCGCTTCGAGCGACAACTTTTTCTACGATGTTTGGGCTGAATAAGGTCCCGCCGTTTGCAAAGGCTGCGTATGCGTTCGCTAGTTGGATCGCTGTGACTGAGACAAAGCCCTGACCGATACCTGTGTTGATGTTGTCTCCGGGAAGCCATTGCGTAGATTCGCCGTAAGGGTTGTAAGCATCGGGGTTCGTTTCGAACAAAGCTTCTTTTATGTCGCCATCCCCAATACGGCCACTTTTTTCAAACGGCAGTTGGACTCCTGTTTGACTTCCGAATCCAAGGAGTTCTGCCATGTCTTGGATCGCCCACTGCTCATCTCCTCGAATCCAGTACAGGTCATGAGCCACTTTGTAGAAGTACGCGTCGCTTGAACGAGTGATTGCCGATGACAGATCTACGATTCCTAGCGGCGCCTTGTCTGCGTTGTAGAAAGTGCAACGGCCCGTGCATCCGTATTTATCCGGGATTTGGAAGTAGCCAACGTCATAGAACGCTGCTCGGGGTGAGATAAGTCTGGCTTCTAGTCCGGCGAGAGCGGTGATGAGTTTGAACACTGACCCTGGAGAGTAGAGACCTTGGACTGCTCTATTGTTGAGAGCGCCCGGGGCATAGGGGTTTTCGAACACTGATTGGTACTCAAGAGTCGTGATTCCGCCAACCAGCCAATTCGGGTCGTAGGTGGGGTGCGATGCCATGGATAAGACGTCGCCATTGCGCAGGTCCATGACGACAGCTGCACCACCAATTGCGGGATAGAAAAAGCCGCTATCGTCGCTGACGGTTTTTCTAGCAGCTATGAGTCCTTGTCTTAGATAAGACTCAGTTGCTGCCTGGAGATCTGCGTCTATGGACAAGTAAATATCTGAGCCAGGGGTTGCAGATGTTTGGCTGAGGATTCGATGCACTCGTCCTGTGCTGTCAACTTCGAGTTCCGTGCGCCCTGGTTGACCGTGGAGATCCGCTTCGAAGATTTGTTCAATGCCAGATTTGCCGACCCGCTCTGACGGCAGATAACCCAGCTGCAGTAGTCGGTCTTCTTGACCTTGCGACATGGCTCCGACGTATCCAACGACGTGGGCCCCTATTTCGTTTTGTGGGTAGATGCGACTCATCTCCCATTTTGCTTCAACTCCTGGGAGCGATAACTCTGAGACGCGAAGCAGGCCATATTCGTCTAGCCCTGTGGCCACCACTTTTGCTGCTAACGGGTGGGTTTGTTGATCGTCTAGTCGTGATTTGAGTGTTGAGACCGGTACTTCGATGAGTGCAGATAGTTGCTCGAGGACGAAGTCGATCTGGCCTGGCGCGTAGCGGGATTGGTTGACTGTTATTACGCCGCTTCGGATGTTGTCAGCGAGGACAACGCCGTGGCGATCCAAGATTCGTCCACGGGTTGGTTCAGTAATGACTATCTCGACGTAATTTGATCGAGCTTTTTCGGATAGTTCGTCGGTGGTTAACACTTGCAAGTACCAGGCTCGAGTAAATAGCGCAGCAAAAAGGCCGATTATTAGGATCCCTAAGAACGCTAAACGTCGGTTCAGCTGTTCATTCATTGATTTGTACTGACGGCAGAGGGAAGGCCCACCGCACAATCGGGTCACTAAATGCGGTAATCGGGAGCGACGCTCCAGCGGTAACGAGCGCTATGGCGCCTAGTTCTCGACGTGTAACGTACTCAAGGCCAATCAGGGCCCCGATGCACGCGAAGACCGTTGTTGTTGTCGCCGCGAGAAGTGCCGTTGTTAGGGCTCGAGTGACCAAGTTTCGTTCTACGATTTGTGAGGAAACGGTGCCTGCTGCGTAACCAGCCATGGAGAACGTAAGCGCGGTCATTCCAAAAGGGGTGTGGATTGCCAGATCAATTGCAATACCAACTAGAAACCCGGTCAGGGCTCCATTGGCAGCGCTTAGTCGGAACGAGATAAGCAAAATCGCTATTAAGGGTAAGTCGATTATGTATCCGGCCACTCTGAAGTGCGGTATCAACGCTATTTGGATGAGCAGCACCGTGAAGAGGATCGCCGCAAGACGCGAGATGGCTCGGCTATCCAGGGTCATTGTCTTGGCTCTTGCAGAGTTGTCGCGGGACTATCGTCTTGTGGGACTCGGTCAACGATGACTGGTTCGGGGGCCTCTGGGTAGAACAAGAGCACTTGAACCCAGCGCAGCCTGTCTAGGTCGGCCGCCGGATACACCGTGATGCGTTGCGTTCCCTGCACAGCGTTAGGCACTACGTCAACGACTGTGCCGATGAGGAGTCCTTCTGGAAAGGTGCTGCCCTGAAAGCCACTGGTGACGACTGTCTCTCCAGGGATGACCACGGTGTCTAATTCAATAAAGCTGACCTCAAGATCTTGGTTTTGTCCTCGCCCTGAGGCGATCCCGTCGTCACCAGATCGAACCATCCGCACTCCAACATCGAAGTTGGGATCGGTCAATAATTCGACCTGTGAGCGTGTTACTGAAACCGCGGAAATTCTTCCGATTACACCGGCGCCGGTTTCTACAGGCATACCTATTTCGATGCCATCGCGCGAGCCTTTATCTAGCTCTAAAGTTCGCTGATAGTTAGAAATCGGCGCGTCTATAACTCGGGCCGTGCGGCGTCCAACTTGGGCTGCTCGGTCTCTGGCTCCGAGCAGTGAAAGCAACGCTTTTCTTTCGCGTTCGATTTCTCCTACCTCAAGTACGGAGCTTTGAAGCTCAGCTATTTTGGCTCTCAATAAGGCGTTTCGAGCTTCAAGGTCGTCGTAACTGGTTACCGCTTCCCAAGCTCCGCCTATGGGCTCAAATATTCTTGACGACGTTGAACGCAAGGGCCCTAAGGTGTCGAGCACTGCGCCACGTGCGGTGTCTATAGCTCCACCTTCGGTTCGGATATCGATGGTGATAAGCACTACGGAAGTGACGATAAGCAACGCTAGGCGTAACCGCGAGGTTCGATCTTTGCGAAAATTCGAACGACGAAACATGGTTAGCTCCAGCTAGTACTGGTTACCTGAAGAGAAGAGCACACCTCTAAGCACTTCAAACTCTTCAAGGGCCTGACCGGAGCCTCTCGCTACTGCGTAGAGCGGATCTGCCGCAATGCGGATGGGCATTCCAGTTTCGTTTGCCAAGCGTTGATCTAGGCCTCTCAGGAGAGCTCCTCCCCCGGCGAGCATGATGCCTTGGTCCATAATGTCAGCGGCAAGCTCAGGTGGCGTCTGGTCAAGGGTAAATTTCACTGCGTCGATTATTGAACTGATGGCTTCTTCTAGTGCTTCCCTCATTTCGACACTGCTAACGGTCACTGTTTTGGGCAGTCCAGTAACAAGGTCTCTGCCCCTGATCTCCGCGTACATTTCGTCTGGTAAGGGCCAGGCAGAGCCCAGAGCAACTTTGACTTCTTCTGCTGTGCTTTCGCCTAGAGCGACGCTGTATTCCTTTTTCACGTATTGAGTGATCGCATCGTCGAGGACATCTCCGCCTACGCGAGCTGACTGGCTGGCAACGAGGCCGCCAAGAGAAATGACTGCTACTTCGGTAGTGCCGCCACCAATGTCAACGATCATGCTTCCGTGAGGGGACTGAATTGGAAGCCCTGCGCCGATCGCCGCTGCCATTGGTTCCTCAATGATGAACGCTGGTTTCCGTGCCCCTGCATATTCTGCTGCCTCTTGGACTGCTCGTTGTTCGACACCGGTGATACCTGAGGGTACGCATATGACCATTCTGGGTTTGGCCCATCGACTTCCTGATATTTGGTCAATGAAGTAACGCAGCATCTTCTCACAGACGTCGAAGTCTGCTATCACGCCATCTTTGAGAGGTCTTATCACTTGGATATGGGCCGGGGTTCGTCCGGCCATGCGTTTGGCTTGATGCCCGACAGCCAGCGGTGTGCCATCGGTCACATCGATCGCGACAACCGAAGGTTCGTCTAGCACTATGCCTCGTCCGCGCACGTAAACGAGGGTGTTGGCTGTTCCTAGATCTACGGCAATGTCCCTGCCACTGAAACCTCTGACTCGCTTCGAGCTTTTCATCGCAACCGCTCGCCTCGCTCCACGAAGCGACTTATCTGGCTCTCAGATACGGCCATGCTTCGGACTGCTGATCGACGGGGCATCTTTTTCTTTCAGGCTCCCGGGAAGAAGATATTTATTTCTCGTTCCGCGGACTCATCTGAGTCGGATCCATGAACCAGATTTTCGGTTACTACAAGACCGAAATCTCCGCGAATTGTGCCTGGCGCGGCGGTTGCCGGGTTGGTGCTGCCCATTAGATTTCGGACAATCGCATAGATGTCATCGCCAGAGTTGTCGGGTCCCTCGACGATCATCAGCATTGCTGGTGATCGTGTAATAAATGATATGAGGTCTTCAAAGAACGGTTTTCCTTGATGTTCTTCGTAATGAGTTTGTGCTGTAGCGCGGTCAATCGAACGAAGTTCCGCTCGACTCAGGCGCAGACCTTTTCGTTCGAAACGAGCGATAATTTCGCCTACTAGGCCTCGCTCAACGGCGTCGGGCTTGCAAATGACGAAGGTACGTGGCACTTCTTCTCCTACAACACGTCAGAGTCAACAAACGTAAGGCTACCGCGAGGTGTCCACGAGTTGACCTCGGGCCTCGGACGCCACGTAGAGAGACCCAGTGATCAGAATGGTTCCGTCGTCACCCGCAATACTTACCGCGCGATTTATGGCTTCTGGCACCGTTGGCGACACGTCAACGTGAGCGCCAGTACTTTTTAACGCTTGGCCTAGCTCATCAGCTGGGATTGCGCGTGGCCAATCAGCTGCAGTCGCGATGACGCTGGAAAACTGTGGGCCTCTGAGCGCGTCGAAGAACTCAAGTGGGTCTCGAGGTTTGTTCGCACCGATAACTAATACAGGCTGTTGGTCGGTTGCGAAGTCTCCGAAGAGGGTTTGCGCAACGACTAAAGCCGCTGGCGGGTTGTGGGCTCCGTCGATAATGATCGTCGGTTGTCGTTGAACTATTTCGAACCTAGCGGGCAACTTCAGTTGGTGGAACGCTTCGGAGATCACTTCTGTGTCTAACTGGCGACCGAAGAATGCTTCTGCTGCTGCGACAGCTGCTACAGCATTTTGGGCTTGGTAGGCGCCGTTGACTGGGAGGAAAACGTCCTGATGGCGACCGAAGGGGGTAACGAAATCAACAAGTCGTCCTCCGACGGCGAGTCGATCTTCGAGCACATCGAAATCTCGGCGACGATGCCATATGTCTCGTTGTTGCTTACCGGCAATAATTTCGGCTAGTGCTTGTGAAGTTTCGCCATTGATCACATGCGATTCTTTGGCAATAATCCCTGACTTTTCTTCGGCAACGTCAGCGAGGGTGGGTCCGATGATCTCCATGTGGTCTGGGCCGATATTTGTAATTACTGCTACTTCGGCGTCGATGACATTGGTTGCATCCCATTTGCCACCCATGCCTACTTCGATGACGTTGACGTCCACGGCGCTGGCAGCAAACCAGTTGTAGGCGGCTGCACACATCACTTCGAAGTAGCTGGGGCGCTCCCCTGTTGCCTCCATAACCCATGGCTCAACTTCGGCTATTTCAGAAAGCGCCTGGGTAAAGGAGGCGTCGTCGAGGGCTTGGTTGGCGATCATAATTCTGTCGTTGACAGTCTCAATATGGGGTGAGGTGTAGCTGCCTACATCTAGCCCGGTAGCACCGATGAGCCCTACCAGCATTCGCGAGGTGCTTCCTTTGCCGTTGGTTCCAGTGATGTGTATCGCTGGGATGTCTCGTTGGGGGTTGCCGAGCACTTCCATTAGAGCATTCATTCGATGGAGGGAGGGGGCGTTTGTCGCCAGACCTCCTAAATGCTGTTCAAGGTTGTAATGGTCTTGCAGCCACCGCATCGCTTCGGCGTACGTGGTGAGTTGTTGTGGCGACTGGTTCTTTGGAGTTGGCTTGAGACGGTCTCTTGTCCGTCTAGGAGGCCTGGCGCTCGCCACCGCTGTCATCCCTGCGTGGCACCAGGGTCGGATTTACCTTCTCGAGAACGACATCACGGTCGATGATGCACCGAGCGATATCTTCGCGACTGGGTACTTCGTACATGACTCCTAGGAGGACTTCTTCGAGAATCGCGCGTAATCCGCGGGCGCCGGTGTTACGTAGAATTGCCTGATCAACAACGGCGCTGATTGCTTCGTCGGTAAATTCGAGTTCCACCCCGTCAAGTTCGAACATGCGTTGGTACTGCTTGACTAAGGCGTTTCGGGGTTCGAGAAGGATGCTGGTGAGAGCGGCGTGGTCAAGTTCATCAACCACTCCCACTACTGGCAGGCGCCCAATGAATTCTGGGATGAGCCCATATTTTTGTAGGTCTTCTGGAAGTACCTCCGGGAGCAGTTCAAGGCTCGCTCGGTCGCTAGCTGATTTCACATCTGCGCCGAAGCCGACTGCTCGGTGACCTATTCGGTCTGCGATGACACGCTCAAGTCCGTCGAACGCTCCGCCGCAGATAAACAGAATGTTGCTGGTGTCGATTTGCAGGAACTCTTGATGGGGGTGTTTGCGGCCGCCTTGGGGTGGTACTGAGGCTTGGGTTCCTTCAAGGATTTTGAGTAGTGCTTGTTGGACACCTTCACCCGATACATCTCTTGTAATCGAGGGGTTTTCAGCTTTACGTGCCACTTTGTCGATCTCATCGATGTAGATGATGCCGGTTTCTGCTCTCTTGACGTCGTAATCGGCGGCTTGAATGAGTTTCAGTAGAATATTTTCGACGTCTTCGCCCACATATCCTGCTTCTGTCAACGCTGTTGCGTCGGCGATAGCGAACGGCACATTCAACATGCGCGCAAGGGTTTGGGCCATCATCGTTTTGCCGCAGCCAGTTGGTCCGATCAACATGATGTTGGATTTGGCAATTTCCACGTCAGATTCGAGACTTTGGCCGAATTGGACTCGCTTGTAGTGGTTGTATACGGCTACGGACAGAATTTTTTTGGTGCGTTCTTGGCCGATGATGTATTCGTTGAGAAAGCCGAAAATCTCTGATGGCTTGGGGACTTCATCGAAGTCCACTTCTGTGTTGTCTGCTAGTTCTTCTTCGATTATTTCGTTACATAGATCGATGCATTCGTCACAGATGTAGACACCTGGACCGGCAATGAGTTTCTTGACTTGTTTTTGAGATTTTCCGCAGAAAGAGCATTTAAGTAGCTCTCCGCCTTCTCCGAATTTCGCCACGTCGCGGATACCTCGTTCTGGTTACCCAACCGGTTTGGTTGATAGCCGTTTGCTAAGGATGGCACAGTCCGATCGAAGCGGGGGGACGTTCCGGCGCGAAAGCTGTGTTACCTCGTGCACTTGATTTGTTTTGGGGTAAGTGTTGAGAGTACCGACTGATTGTCTCTGTGAACAGTGGAATTGTTAGGCAGCGCGGATCGGGCCGTCTTCGGCAACTTCTCTGCTATCGATGACTTCATCGATAATTCCGTATTCTTTGGCGGCCTCTGCGTCCATAATGAAGTCGCGGTCGGTGTCTGTGTGAATTCGATCGAGGTCTTGTCCGGTATGCCGTGCGAGAATGCCTTCCAATAGTTCTCTCATCCTGTCGATTTCTCGAGCGGCTAATTCGATGTCGGTGGCCTGGCCCATTGCTTGGCCGTACGGCTGGTGGAGCAGCACTCGTGCGTGGGGTAACGCCATTCGTTTTCCTGGACTACCAGCGGCGAGTAGAACCGCCGCCGCTGAAGCCGCTTGACCTAGACAAATGGTCGTTATGTCGTTGCGAATGTATTGGCTGGTGTCGTAAATAGCGAAGAGGGCGTTGATGTCACCGCCCGGTGAGTTGATGTAGATGTTGATGTCACGGTCGGGGTTTTCCGATTCAAGGTGGATCATTTGGGCGCACACCAGGTTGGCAATGGTGTCATCAATCGGAGTGCCTAAGAAAATGATGTTCTCTTTCAGGAGGCGGGAATACAGGTCGTAGGCGCGTTCTCCTCTGTTGGTTTGTTCTACGACTGTGGGAACTAGGTAGTTCTGTGCTTCGAGGCTCACTGTTCCTCATCCTTTTCCGTATCGTCTTCCTCTTCATCGTCCACGGTAGCGCTGTCCACCACTTCATCAGAGTCGGAATCCGTTAAGTCGGGTAGCTCGAGGTCTTCGCGTTCGACAGGGTCGCCATTTTCGTCGATCAATTTGACTTCGCTGACGAGCCATTCCAATGCTTTGCGCTTGCTTATTTCTGCTTGGATTGGTCCGAGGCCGTCGCCTTGATCTTCGATTTGGTCACGTAGATCCTGAGTCGAGGTTTGGAATTGTTCGGCCATGCGTTCAAGTTCTTCGTCGACGTCGCTGTCGTCTACCGAAATTGTCTCTTTCTCGACAATTGATCGCAGTGCCAAATCGACTTTCGCTGAGCGTTCCGCTGCTTCGCGCAATTCCTCGGTAAATGACTCTGGGTCTTGACCAGTCATTTGCATCCACGTTTCGAGGTTCATTCCTTGCCCTTGCAGGCGCATAGCAAGTTGCTGCAGTTGTTCGGACATCTCGCCGTTGATCATTGAGTCGGGCACGGGTTCTTCAACTAAGGCGGCAAGTGCCGTCGCTGTGTTTTCTCGCATCGCGGCGTTGGCTTGGAAGGTTCGCATCATTTTCATACGTTGGATCGTCTCGGTTCGAAGTTCCTCTACCGATTCATGTTCGGTGTTCTCGTCAACCCATTGATCATTGAGTTCCGGTAGCACTTCTTCTTTAACCGCATTCACCTTTATTTCGAAGTCGATCGACACATCGTCTTGCACTGGGTGCTCGGCACTGAAGTTGAGTTCGTCTCCGGGACTTGCTCCTTCGAGTTGATTGTCGACTTCTTCAACAATGCCTCCGCTTCCTATGGAGTAGAGGTAGTCATCTGCTGTAAGGCCTGGGAGTGCCTCGCCGTCGACTGTTCCTGCGATGTCGATCGAGACTTGATCGCCGCTGATAGCAGGGCGTTCAACGTCGACGAGTTCGGCTGACTGTCGGAGCTGAACGTCGATTTGCTCTTGCACTTCTTCATCGCTTGGCGTTGGGCGCGGTATTTCGACTTCGAGATCGGCATAGCCATGTAGGGCAATTGTGGGTCGGGTTTCTACTATTGCTTCGAAGCAAACAAGCCCGTCGTCCTGGCCGCTGGTCAGGGTCAGGTCGGGCGCTGCGATGACATCGACTGCTTCAACGCGTACTGCGTCGGCGTAGTAGCCGGGAATTGCGTCTTCAAGTGCTTGAGCTCGGGCGTATTCGGTACCGATGTGGGATTCAAGGACAGGTCGTGGAGCTTTTCCTTTTCTGAATCCTGGTACTCGTACTTCTTTGGCTATTTTTCGAAACGCTGCTTCTATCGCGTTTTCGAAAGTTTCTTGGTCAACCTCAACGGTGAGTTTGACTCGGGGACCGAAAGCGCGTTCTTGTTGCTCGTCCGCTCCGTCGGAGACGTCCTCAGCAGAGTCGTTGAGGGCGTCAAGTTCTGCTTGGTCAACTGGAGTAACGGTGGTCTTCACAGGGGCAAAATTCTATCGGGCTAGGTTGCTGTGTCCCCTATTGAGGTGGGGACCTTTGGTGGAGCGGGCGACGAGAATCGAACTCGCATCATCAGCTTGGAAGGCTGAGGTTCTAGCCATTGAACTACGCCCGCGGGTGTCGTCAGGCTAGCGGCAGTAAGTCCTAACTACAGATCGAATGGCAAGTCTGCGACTGTTGCTTGTCGCCAACCTTCAGATGTTTCCACTTGCAATTTGGTGCCTGGAAGGTTGTGGGGCACTTCCACTATTGCCAATCCTAAATTTTGTTGGAATCGCGGTGAGTGGTTCATAACTCGAGTTTGACCGGCGTGGGTGCCATTGGGGTTGCGGAGCCCTGTTGGTTCTGAGTTGGGTTCGAGCGGTTCCCCTTCGATAAGGAGGCCTTTGAGTTCTCGAGTAGGTCCAAGGGCGCGTTTTTCTAGGAGTGCCTGTTTTCCGATGAAGTCGTGTTCGACGCCGAGGTCAACATATTTTCCGATAGCGGCTTCGAACGGGTCGCTTTCTTCGTCGGTGTCTGCACCCCAGGAAAGTAGGAAATTTTCGATTCGTTCCGCGTTATTAGGTGCTCCTACTCGAATTCCGTGCGGTTCTCCTGCGGTCCAGACCAGATCCCAGAGTTGTTCACCCTTGCTGCCATCTTCGAGGAAGAGTTCGAACCCGCCTTGCTTGCTCCACCCTGAACGGCATACCACCACGGGGATGTCTTGGTGGGTGATGCGTCGGAAGTGGAAGAACTTAAGTTCGCGGACCCAATCCCCGAACACGTCGGCGACAGTGTCGGTTGCGCTTGGGCCTTGCACCGCTAGGGGCGATACGTCTGGTTCGGTGACGTCGACGTTGTCGCCTCGTTCTCCGCTAATGGCACGTATCCACAACAGCACATCGGAGTCAGCTATGGAGAACCAAATAGTGTCGTCATCTACTCGGAGAGCGATCGGGTCATTGATGAGCCGTCCTTTGTGGTCGCATAGGGGCACGTATTTGGCGACACCTATTTTGAGTTGGGATAGATCTCGAGCACTCAGGTACTGACAGAGTTTGAGTGCGTCTGGTCCTTGGACCTGAACTTGTCGTTCGCACCCAACGTCCCATAACGCCACGCGTTGGGTGAGCGCTTCGTAATCTGCTTTTGGATCTTCGGTGGCTACGGGGAGGACCATGCGGTTGAAGATGGTCGCTGTTTGCATTCCCGCGGCTTCTGATTTTCTGTAGAACGGTGAGAACCGTACTCGGGGTCCCTGAGCAAGTTGCATGTTTGGCAACTTACTGGTTCGGTTTGCTCGGTTTTAACGTCCAATCAAAAAGTTTAAGTGTCCGCGATCCAGAATGCGTTGCCTGAATTGGGGTTCGTATGCAGCTTCGGGGTCTTCGCGGACTAGTTCGTCAATGACGATTGCGTCGTCGCCGACGAGGATTCTCCAACGGTTGTCTTGGAGTGCATTCAAGATGGTCTCCGCTGCTTGGGCTGCTGTTGTGGGGGCTTCGTCTCTGAAGCGTTGACCTTGCATGTTTACGAGCTCGGTAAGGTCGGAGTCGGACATTTGATCTACCTCCGCTCCGCGTTCTGCGAGGTTTTTACGGATCCGTTCTAGGTTGGGTCCTCCGTGAGCTGTAGTGCTGTTGAGGCTGATGGATGTTCCGATGTGACCTGGCATGACTACATGAGCGGTGACGTGTGGAGCGTTGAGTTGTAGGTCAACGTTGAGTGCCTCAGTAAAGCCTTTCACTGCGAACTTGGCTGCGCAGTAGGCGGTGTGTGGGGTTTCGGGTCCTACTGTTGCCCAAAAGCCGTTGATGCTGCTGGTGTTGACCAGGTGTCCTTCGTCGCTGCGAATCAGGAGCGGTAGGAAGGTGCGGCTTCCGTAGTAAACGCCGTACCAGCAGACGTCGAAAGTTTTTTCCCACGCCATGCGGTCTTCGTCTGTAACGAAGCTGCCTCCGCCCGCGATTCCTGCGTTGTTGAACACCAGATCGACGTGTTCGATTTGGTGGCGGATTTGGAGCTGGTCTCGAAATGCGATGACGTCCACTTCGTCTGCGACGTCACATATGTGTGAGGTGACTCGCACAGTGTGTGTTGTTTCACTGAGTGCAAGTTCCTCGGTTTCGGCCATGTGGTCGGGATTGACGTCGCACATGGCGACGTGACACCCGACAGCAGCTAGTTGCCTCACCAGTTCGCGACCCATGCCGGTGCCGCCGCCGGTGACAACTGCCATCTTTCCCTCGAAATCGTTCACAGCGTCCCCCTTTGAGGTGTTCTATGGTCCCAGCAATCCGAGGGTTGCGCCATCTGAGCTCTCATATTTTGGCTCTTGAAAAATTGATAAGAATCGCCGATGAGGCTTGGGTTACCAACAAAACTGACGCAAAATGTTTTTTATGAATCGATTGTCCGTGCGGAGCCTGGTGTGGGTGCTGGGTTTTGTTGTTGCTGCCAGTTGTTCCAGCAACGAAGTTTCGTCCCCCGTGTCCTCAACCACGGTTGTTGACAGCGTTGAGTCGGAGACGTCGGATTCGTTGTCGGCGGCGCCGGCGAGTGCTCGAACTTCCACCACCGTGGGGAGCAGTGAATTCGTGTCGAATTCCG
>DJZU01000117.1 GCA_002448715.1 Candidatus Neomicrothrix sp. UBA6944
CGACGTTGCCATCATGATGGAACTGCTCGAAGCGATGGGAGTTCGGGTTCGACGTGCGGGGCAACGAATCGAGATTGACGTTCCAAGCGCAATTGAACCCGTTGCCCCCTACAGCCTGGTAGAGCGCATGCGCGCCTCCATAGTTGTTTTAGGGCCGCTGCTGTCAAGAATTGGACGAGCGAAGGTAGCACTACCGGGCGGTGATGACTTTGGATCCCGCCCTATTGACATGCATTTACAGGGCCTCGAACAACTGGGCGCCAAGTTCTCGTACGAACACGGAGATATAAATGGAAGAGCTGACCAATTAGTGGGTGCAGAGGTATTTCTAGAGTTTCCATCAGTAGGAGCGACCGAGAACCTGCTCATGGCCGCAGTATTGGCCGAAGGTACAACAGTGATAGAGAACGCAGCTCGGGAACCCGAAATCTCGGATCTCGCCAACTTTCTCTTAAAGATGGGTGCCGTAATTGAGGGGATAGGCACCTCTCGACTCACTGTCGAAGGCGTCCCGGTTCTTCACCCCGTCAGCTATGAGGTAATCCCAGACCGGATAGAAGCTGCCACGTATCTAGCTGCCTTAGCAGTCTGTGGAGGAGAGCTGAAATTGATTGGTGCTCGTCCGGACCATATGGAGATGCTGTTACGCAAACTTGAAGAGATGGGAATGGAGTGGCAAGAAGACGAATACGGACTCAGCGCTCGAGTCCTAGAACGTCTCCAATCCGTAGACGTTTCTACGCTGCCTTACCCAGGGTTGGCAACCGACTATAAACCTTTCTTGGTGACAGCACTTTGTGTATCCCAAGGCGCTGGGATGGTGACAGAAAATATTTTTGCTGGGCGGTTTCGATATATCGACGAGTTGGTGAGGATGGGTGCTGAGATACGGGCAGAAGGTCGACATGCCGTAGTACGAGGAGTCAAACGACTATCAGGAGCTCCTGTACGAGCACACGACATCAGGGCGGGAGCGGCCTTGGTGGTCGCTGGATTGGCAGCTGATGGGGAAACTGTAATTTCAGATGCTCATCACGTTGATCGGGGATACGAAGATTTGGCGGGTAAGCTCTCGTCGGTCGGTGCCCAAGTTACGCGGATTTAACTCCTTGTCCGCCCGCCGACTGTCTCCGATGAACCGGCTAAACACAGATCCGATCGCCCTGTTTGAAGCAGCGCACGAGGGCGAGCGTCTTGCGCTTGCGAAACTCATGTCCGTTGTAGAGCGCGGCGGGGACGAGGCTCGACTAATCGGATCTCACACGTATGCCCAAGTAGGTAACGCCTACACCATCGGAATGACCGGGGCACCCGGATCGGGTAAGTCCAGTCTTACATCTGCCCTTGCATCGGTTGTCCGATCCGAGGAGCAGCGCCTAGCGATTTTGGCGGTTGACCCATCCTCGCCGTTTACCGGAGGTGCGATTCTCGGTGACCGGGTTCGAATGCAAGACCATGTCACTGATGAAGGCATCTACATTCGATCCATGGCCACTAGGGGCCATCTAGGTGGCCTAAGCCTTGCGACTCCCCAAGCGGTCAGGGTTCTTGACGCATTGGGTTGGCCGTGGGTGCTGATCGAAACGGTTGGCGTTGGTCAAGTGGAAGTTGACATTGCAGGGGCGGCCGACACGACAATCGTTGTCGTAAACCCTGGATGGGGAGATGCTGTTCAAGCCAATAAGGCAGGCCTAATGGAGGTAGCTGACATCTTTGTGATCAACAAGGCGGATCGGAAAGGAGCTGACGATACTCGTCGAGATATCCAACAGATGCTCGAGCTCTCGTCGCTGGGTGATTGGGAACCGCCGATCTTGATGACGGTGGCTACTGATCAAGAGGGAGTGGGTGCCTTGTGGGAAGCAGTAAATGAACACCGCTCACACTTGCAGTCAAGTGGAGAGTTAACGTCACGTCGAAGTGTTCGCACTCAAGAGGAACTGCTGGAAATCGTCCAACGCAGTCTGGAGCACCGGGTGGCCACGCTTATGGACGGCCCTACCGCGACGAAGCTGCGAGAGGAGCTTGCTGAAGGCAAAATTGATCCCTATACGGCGGCGTCGCGCCTTATCGAGATGGACGAGAGCTAGGGTACCTAGTCAAGCTCATCGCGGGCTAGGGCGAACACGGCTTCCCTCTCCGCCACGGATAGATTGCTGTCCAATAACCGAAGTTCTGCGGCTTCTCGAACCCGATCTAGAACCTCTGCTGCACCGAATTCTTTGATGAACACATTGGCGAATCGCTTCCGTAAGCCGTTTATTAGTAGGCGAGTAAGCCGCCCATTTTCTGACTCTGCTGTTCGGAGGATCACGTAAGTCACTGCAGCATCAAACGATGACGATCCCCGTGCTGATCTGCCCCAGTTCAAAACTACTGGTGTGCCATTACTTATCTTGATATTCCCTGGATGCAGATCTAGATGGACAACGGACTCACCCTTGCTGACTCCTTCCCAACTAGAGGGAGCAACGATATTGCCTAGAGCCTTGTGAAGTCGGGCGAGGTTCTTGGCGTGTCGATTCAACGTCCATGGTCGAGACGTAAGATCCTCCAACATTGTTGGGCCATCAACACGCTCTATCACGATCGAAGAGGGGGTTATCTTTTTTGAAAGTTCTGGTGCTGGAAAGCCTGCTAAGCCGAGGACCTCTAATGCTTCGGCTTCTCGAGACAGATCCGCGTCCTGAGTGCTTGTGCGGATAACGTGATCTGGTCCGTAGTGGCGCACTTCCCATTCTGAACCTATGCCAATCAAAGCCCCAGGTTCTTGACCCGTTCCCGCTTCCTGTCGATGAATAATTCGCTTTCGGAGAGACCTAAGGTTTCGCCGCCAAATCGCGGTCAGAAGTGGTTTGGCGATGCTCTCGCCGAGTTTGCCGCCGAATCGCAGGGGTAGGTCGATCGATTCGTGCCAACTGAATTGAGTGCCAGCGGAAATTGGGGTCAGGGTGAACTGACCGATTCCGGTCACAATCCCTGAATGTTTCACACCCATCGCTCGTTCGGGTTCCCATTCAACGACTTCCATTTGGTCCCGGACCCGGAACGGGCCGACAGCGGTAAGACAGTCAAATGTCAGTCCGGGACCCTCGGTCACTTCAGAGGTGACATCGACACTCAACGCGTCCATCATCCACTCGCTGTGCTTGGTGACGTCGCGTAGATAAGACCAAACCTCGGTCGGAGTCGCGGGCAGGTCTACCACGACTTGGATCTCCATCTATGTTGACCTCCACGGAGTCAGACTAAAATTAGGGATTAGATGAAGCGTAGACCGATATGTGATGATCGCTACTGCTAGTAAACGGGCTTCGATACCAGTCTCGCCAGCGTTCCACGAGCCTGAGCCCATGGTCGCTTGCTAACTGATCCAATTCATCGGGAGTCCTGACCCGTATCCGCCACGGCCTAAGGGTGACCCCGCCGTCTCCTAACTCCGCACTCTGGCCTCTGATTATGCCTGACATCTTTTCTCTGATGGTGATGTTAAACACCGCACTATTTGACAGATGCCGTGATTCGACACCCCTGGTTGGTAACTGTGAATAGTTGGATGGAACAAAGGCCTCGACAACAAAGAAGCCGTCAGGGCGTAAGCGTTCGCGGATAAGCCTTAGACATTCGTCCTGATCATCTTGTCCGACCAAGTTGAAGAAAGTGTTGTAGGCACAAAAGATGACTTTGTAGGGGCCAGACGGCAACCAGTCGGACATATCAGCAAGGTAAGAGCGGACGAGTTTCTGGGAATCTCGAACAGCAAGGCGTTTTAACATCTCTGGCGAAGCGTCAACGCCCGATACTGGGATACCTTTTTGGGCGATAGGCAGCGCTAAACGCCCAGTTCCAACGCCGAGTTCCAATACCTCTAAGCCATCAGATAGATCAGTAATTAAGTCGGTGGTTCCGTCAACATCGGTCACCTGCTGATACCAATCGTCGTAAACATCAGCAAATGCATCTCCGTAAGTTGAACAGAGATAGGTCACTGAATTTGACAGGTCCATGCCGCACACTTTATTTGGGCTCTAGCCTTTAAGTGATGGTGACAGCAAAGTCAGACCGACCCGCGTATCTCGATTGCGCAGCTTCGACTCCCGTGAGGTCGTCGGTTCTTGATTCGATGCTGCCGTATCTGACCGAGCACTTTGGTAACCCTTCGGGCGCTCACAGAATGGCGCGCGCGTCTAGAGCCGCAATAGACGATGCGCGAGACATATGTGCAGCTGCGCTGGGCTTCGATCCCCATGGAATTGTCTTTACAAGTGGCGGTACGGAATCTGACAACTTAGCGATTCATGGAGCGTGCGGAGTGCAGGGTCGTGCCGTTTGTCCCGAAACAGAGCACCATGCGGTCTTATATCCCGTAGAAGCACACAATGGACGCTTCGCAAAGGTCACCAAAGAAGGCGATATAGATCTCGAACACTTCGAGACTTTGTTGGATCCCGACCTTTCGATCATTTCGGTCATGTTGGTGAATAATGAGTCAGGTCGAATCATAGATCTTGAACCAATAGCGGAACTGAGGGATCGTTACGCGCCGCAGGCACTGTTGCATACAGATGCGGTTCAGGCAGTCAACTGGCTAGATGTCGCCGCTGCTGCTGAACGCGCTGACATGATGTCGCTCAGCGGACACAAGTTTGGAGCACCCAAGGGAGTCGGGGTTCTGGCGATCCGCAACCAAGTTGGCATTACTCCGCTGTTGCTTGGCGGCGGGCAAGAAGCTGAACGACGAAGTGGGACTCACAACACGGCTGGCATAGTCGCCTTCGGAGCGGCAATTCAATGCCTCCACGAATCGCGCACCAGTGAAATAGAAAGACTCGGAACCCTCTCCACCCGGTTAGCAGAAGGGCTTACAGTGGCAATACCTGGCTGCTATGAGACCGTCCCCCGTTCTCGTAGGGCCGCTGGACTATTGCAGTTAGTCATTGAAGGCATCGAAAGTGAGGCACTTTTAGTCCTGCTGGAACGCCGCGACATTATGGCTTCGGCAGCCGCTTCATGCGCTTCTGGGGCTATGGACCCTTCACACGTTCTAGCGGCAATGGGCTTCGAGAGAGCGGCGGCTGCGGGATCGCTCCGGCTTTCGCTTGGCTGGTGCACCCAGGACTGGGAAATCGAACATGCGCTCGAGTTCATTCCCAAGTGCGTCGAACAGCTCAGAGGCAAGTCATGACTCGTGTGCTGGTAGCTATGTCCGGGGGAGTTGATAGCGCGGTGTCGGCGGCTCTCCTAAAGCAGCAAGGCTACGAAGTGACCGGAGTCACGCTGAAACTTTGGGGTGGAGCGCAGGACCAAGGTTGTTGCTCAGTCTCAGATGTCGATGATGCTCGACGAGTTGCCCAACAACTGGAGATTGACCATTTTGTATTCAATTACGGTGAAGAATTCGAACGAAACGTTGTGGGACCCTACGTAGAGGCTCACGCATCAGGACTTACGCCTAACCCCTGCATTGAATGTAATCGGCACATAAAGTTCGACGCTTTGCTTCGTCGCGCCCGTCAACTGAATTTTGACCGAGTAGCGACAGGCCATCATGCCCAAGTTGTTGCCACTGAGAATGGTCCGAGACTCTCTCGCGGTGCCGACCTAGACAAAGACCAGTCTTACGTTCTCTACATGCTCTCTGAGCGTGATTTAAAGATGCTTGAGTTTCCTATTGGGCATATGCAGAAAGCAGAAGTCCGTGAACTGGCGAACGAACTGGAGCTTCGGTCAGCTTCAAAGCCGGACAGTCAAGATGTTTGCTTTATTACTGCATCTGAGGGAAGAGCGAGATTCTTGTCTCAACGACTCACTCTTCATGCAGGGCAAGTTGTTGACGTAGACGGCAACAATATAGGGACAGTAGATGCCGTTGAGTTGGTGACCATAGGTCAGCGTAAGGGGCTCAAACTCGGAGGCAACGTTGGTCGGAACTATGCGGTAGAGGTTGATATTCCGTCGCGACGGGTTACTGCAGGGAGCGCGCACGATCTTCTATCTGAAACTGCGGAACTAAGAGACCACTTCTGGATTGGTCATGAGTACGAGGGTCCCGTAGTTGCCCAAACGAGCGCACATGGTGACCCTGCAGCCGCGCACTTGAACGCAGATGGCACCGTGCGATGGGCCAAAGCTCGCCGAAAGGTAGCACCTGGCCAGGCTGTGGTGTTCTACCTTGACGATGTCGTTATTGGAGGCGCTATCGCTTGTTAGGGTTCAACGCAATAGCTTTCGTTGATGCGCCTCTTCAAGTACTGCCCCTGGTCGAGTCGGAGAGAACAGAATCTGAGCGACTTGCCTTACTTCGCTAATTCCCCTTGAACGTGGCACCACTTCTACATCACCTCGGAGAACGACATGCAGTACAGGACCTAAAGCCAATTGGCTCAGATCAATAAGATCTTCGGAACTGACATCAATCTCTGCTACCGCGGGACCCAAAGAGGATATGTCTTGGCGACGAAGCAAGAACGGCTCGCGTGTCGCCAAGTAGTCGTGGATTACGAAACCATTCGGGACAAAAACTATCCACCTACGCGCTAATTGATGAATTGATCTGGTGGCTAAAGCTGCCAACGCCCACCCGATGCCCCATAGGAACAGGCCAACGCCCCACCTACCTGACGCGACGAGGACGGGGCCGCAAAAGGTACCTGACACGATGGTTGCCCAGACCAATGGCAGCGGCCCGAATAGCACTGCGCTCGGTACGCGAAGGAGAAACCGTTTTTCATCCCCGTAACTAAGGCCATCTACCATCAGATGACCTGTCTCAGGCAACAGAACTAAAAGGCTGACCAGAACTGCGTGAGAGAGAGCAATGACCAAGGTGCCGGCGGGAATAGTCTCGTTCCAGTGGGTTACCAAGAGTGCCGGCACCGTTGCCGGAGCGAGGATCCTTATGATCGTTAAACCCCAGGGTCTTCGAATGATTGAAGACCCCAGTACTAGACCCCATGCAATCCACACCCCGACAGAAATCGAGGTTCTAATCTGATCAGCACTTTGAGCCAAAGAAGAATCGATAGCTAGACCAAGTGAAAATGGCAGCACCGCCCATAGGCCGATGAATATTGCGAGCGGATTTCTAATCTTCACACCCTAATCGTGACTCATTTGAACCTGTTCGACCTAACTGCCGATGCGGGAGAACGACAAATATGTTGTTCTGGCTAGCTAAAGTCGGGACTGTTGTGAACAAGCCTGATCAAGACTACGACCGCGCTACTGAGCTACGGATTCAGATCGCAGCCCACGATCAGGCCTATCACGGACTTGATGAGCCGCTAGTTCCCGATGCGGATTACGACGAGTTAGTTCGCGAACTGATCGCGATCGAAGAACGAAGGCCAGATTTAGCTACTTCAGACTCACCGAGTGTCTCAGTTGGATCCGAGCCCAATGAGATGTTCACTCCGGTCGAACATGAAGTCCCAATGATGTCCCTGGACAACGCCATGGACCTCAAAGAACTTGATGCTTGGCATGAGCGAATTCTGAAAGGTTTGGATGCTTCGGACAAGCCGAAATTTGTTTGCGAACTGAAGTTCGATGGGCTCGCGGTCTCTATCCGATACGACGACGGGGAGCTGATCCAAGCTGCCACCAGAGGCAACGGCCGAGTTGGCGAAGATGTCACACATAACGTGTTGACGATCAGGGGGATTCCTCACCGAATTGATGGTGCACCGAAAATCTTAGAAGTACGAGGTGAGGTATACCTGCCCATTTCTGACTTTGACGAATTGAACCGTCAGCAGCTGGCAAACGGCGGAGCTCCTTTTGCGAATCCCAGAAACACAGCGGCTGGAAGTTTGAGACAAAAAGACCCTGAAGTCACCGCCTCAAGGAACCTCGCCTTTTGGAGTTATCAACTGGGGCAGGTAAGTGGTGGCCCAGTCATATCCTCATCTGAGGAAACCTTCGCGTTGCTTGAAAGTCTGGGACTCCCAGTTAATCCCGAAATACAGGAATTTTCCGATTTCGCTGACGTCCGAGAGTTTTGTGAGAACTGGATGGGGAAACGCCATGAGCCTGATTATGAAATAGATGGTGTCGTGGTCAAGCTGGCAGATCTCACGCAACGAGAGAAACTTGGGTCAACGAGTCGCGCCCCGCGCTGGGCGATCGCATTTAAATTCCCGCCGGAAGAGAAGATTACTCGTCTCATGAAAATCGACGTCTCGGTAGGCCGTACTGGACGCGCGACGCCGTTTGCGGTGCTCGAACCGATCTTTGTGGGAGGTTCCACAGTGAGCATGGCGACTCTTCATAACGAGGACCAGGTAGCGGCTAAGGACGTTCGCCCCGGAGATATGGTCGTGGTGCGTAAAGCCGGAGATGTTATTCCCGAAGTAGTAGGGCCAGTGGTAACGGAACGCGATACCAAATCAGAGCCGTGGTCCTTTCCGAAGACGTGTCCAAGTTGCAGTTCTGCTTTGGTGCGATCAGATGGCGACGCCAACACCTATTGCCTCAGTCGAACATGCCCAGCCCGTGTAGAGACAGGCATTATTCACTTCGCTAGCAGAAACGCACTAGATATCGAAGGTCTCGGCGAACGGACAGTGCGAGGCTTGGTTACGCAAGGCCTTGTGAGAGATGTGGGCGATCTATTTGGGCTGACGAAAAATCAACTGCTAGAAGTCTTAGTAGCTGACGCGTCTAATGAAACTCTGGTCAACAACCTGATGACTGCGATCAACGAAGCGCGCGAGCGTCCACTATCCAACGTTTTAATCGGCCTAGGAATTGAACATCTTGGTCCAACTGCTGCCGAAATGATTGCCCGGCGTTTCGGCAGTGTCGAAGCCATTGCTAATGCAGATGTAGCTGAGATTGAAGCGATCGACGGTATTGGGCCAGTGATTGCCCAAAGCGTTGCAGATTTCTTCAGTGATAGCCATAACCAATTGGTAATAGACAAGCTGAAATCTAATGGAGTGCGACTCGACCTGGTTGACGGGGAGACAGACGTGCCTCAGATTCTGGTCGGACGCTCTGTTGTCGTTACAGGATCACTAGATGGATGGTTCATAAGCAGGGAAGAGGCCAAAAAAGCAATAGTTGCTCGCGGCGGAAAATCGCCGGGGAGTGTGTCAAAGAGTACGTACGCGTTGGTGGTGGGTGCCGAGGCCGGCCAATCGAAACTGGATAAGGCCGAAGAACTGGGAGTACCGGTCGTGGGAGAAACTGAACTCCGGCTCTTAATTGAGATAGGCGAATTGCCCTAACCTGCCGTCAAAATGAAGTCCAACACCAACGGTGGTCGATGTTGTCTACCTCGATGTCGATAGTGGGAATAGCAATGACCTGAGCGCAAATCTGACCTCGCCTCAACTGGTTAATCACCATCTCTTCTCCAGGTGCGAAGAAGAATTCTCCGAGTTGCCGAGTGCCTCCGCTTAGTTGTTCGTCGGGAATCACAATTCCATCGATTATCACTGTTGGTTGCCAGCCAGGACTGAGAGAAACGCCGACAAGCGTCTGTTTTGGTGCCTGATCGCCTTCTTCGGGGATTATCGCTAGTAGCCCGGTCGGGAACGTCGATGGACGCGGTGCACCTCGACTTGCGGCGGCAACCCAAATAACTAGCAGTAACAACGCAACTACAAATATCGTCAGAAACGGCGCAACCCCTCGCCGAAGACTCCAGTTTGTGCGGCCATCAGAGTCAAATGGACCATCGCTTTGTTGCTTTGTCACCTCCCTATCATGGCCGAAGGTGCTGAATCTTAAAATTCGGCGCCGCCAGAGATTCGTCGAGTAGCGATACTGTCAGAGTGTGCTTAGAGGTGAACCAGATCAGTTCACGGGTCGAGTCCTCAATGATCGTTACCGTCTCACGATCCTTCATGACGCTCATGAAGGATCGTCTGAGCATCTTGCTCACGACCTAGAAACCGGAACCCAGGTCTCGGTAAAGATCTTGAATGCCTCGATATCTGAGGACATCGAATTCGCCCGACGGCTGGCTGCGGATACAGCCACGGCGTCATTGGTCTCGCACCCGTTCGTAGAACAAGTCCTCGATTGGGGTCGCTTTGAGGACAGGGTGTACGTCGTAACTGAATATTTTCCAGGTATTACTTTGGCGTCATTTTTGCATGACGGGTATCAGCTGACAGCATCACAGGCGATCAAACTTGGATTTGAACTCGCTGCTGGCTTATCGGCTATGCATGATCATGGGCTAAGTCACGGAGACGTATCACCAGCCAAAGTGATACTGGGCCACAACGGATACCCCAAACTTTCAGCGATTTACCTAACCAATGCGTTGGTTGCTGCTGAAAAGGGTCGGCTAGACATGGTGGGTACCGGACTTGCCGGTCGATCATCAGACTTCTCGGCTCCGGAAACAGCGTTCGGAATCAACTCTCCAGAGTCCGATGTCTACTCGCTGGCGGCGACTCTCCAAGCGGTGACCGCAAATTCATCAGGTAGACCTCTGACTACAGAACCTTCTCATCAAGAGTTCGGACCTGAGGAAACAATCGAAGTCAGCGAAGTTTTCGGCCCAGCACAAGTGATTCTTGAGTCAGCCCTCATTACCGACCCGGTGCAGCGAACCGATGCCACAGCATTGGCAGAAGGACTTGCAGCCGCCGCTAAATACTTTGTCAAGCCCGTACCTATTGCCATCCCCGAAAACCTTCTCAACCCGAACGCCCTGGGAGGTCCAACTTCAGATTCAATGGCCGCTTCAACGATTGACGTGGAAGATATGTACTGGCGGCCAGTCTGGAAATTAGGTGGCTTGGTGGTCGCCGTACTTGCCATATTGTCAGTTGGGGCAGCTTGGGCGGTTAGTAGTGTGAGCCCTCAGGGAGTCTCGACCCACCTTGTTGAGCGATACGAGGGTCGAACCGTCGGCGAAGTGAGAGCGATAGCAGACTCAGTTCTATGGGTGCTTGATGAAGATCAAGTTCGAACCGATGCGTTACCTAGCGGAATCATTGTGGCTCAATGGCCGTCCCCAGGAGCTCGGTTGGCAGAAGGTGAAATGCTGATAGTAGAAGTCGCAAGTGGGCCGCAGTTGCGCATGACCCCGCTTGTGCTCGGACTATCCACTGAAGTTGCTTCTGCCCGACTTGAAGCGAAAGGCTTCGAAGTAGACCTAGTACAACCCGTTTATGATGAAAATATTGCATCCGGGGAAGTTCTCAAACTGTTGATTGACGGTGAACCGGTATTAGGAGGAAGACTCAGAGAGCCTGGGACCCGAGCGGTTCTGGTTGTTTCAGGAGGACCTGTACCGCGAACAGTTCCGCAGTTGGTAGGACTTTCTCGAGAAATGGCTCAGCAGGCTATCGATGCCCTCCAACTCACCATCGCTAAACCGATCACCACAGAAAATTCTGAATCTGTCGCTGAAGGCGTAGTCATAGGACAAGACCTAGCACCAGGATTGCTTGCGGATCGAGGATCGTCAGTTTCGATTACGATCTCAGCAGGTCCCGACCGGCGTGAAGTCCCCGACATGCGTGGCTTATCTGTGCTCGAAGCAGAACGACGTCTAGCCGAACTTGGACTAGTAATCGGTGAAATCGACGGCGCTGGGCAAGAAGTCCAAGGCTCAGAACCGCCACCCGGGTCGATGTTGCAGCCCGGATCTTCTGTATCACTATGGATGCCCTCCCAGGAATAACCTCTGTTGTTTGGCTTGTTGCTAGTTAGTGATCAATGTCGCACCGTAGAATTCTCTGAATGGCATCGGGAAACAGCGCCGCGAGATTGTCGCGAATTGAGAATCGCCTACGTAACCCGAAATGGCCCAACGCGCCGATGTACATAGAGATGTCAGAGTGCATCAACTGCGATGCTTGCCTGCGAGCCTGCCCGCCCAACTTCGGAGCGATTTTCAACCATGGTATTGATGTGATTATTCTCCCGGAGTTGTGTTCGGGTTGTGATAAATGCCTTGATCCGTGTCCCGTGGATTGCATCTATCCTCTTTCTGCCGAGGGTTGGACGCCGTCGTCAGAGGACTGGTGGCAGGAACCTTTAAGCGCAAATGACCCGTACATGTGAACTGCTTCGGAGATAGCAAATGGAAGAATCACTCTCGCAAGATCTCGTAGCTCATATAGCTTCACTTGCCCGGATAGACCTTGATGACGCAGAGCTACTGCATTTCGCCGAACATCTTGGAAAAATTCTCGATCACGCTCAACAACTTGAGGCACTTGATCTTGATTCTGTTGAACCGATGTCACATCCTTACCCGCTGAGCAATGTTTTAAGAGACGACGTTCCTGGTCCAACTATCGAACCAGGCGAGGTGATGCATCAAGCGCCAGATGCCTCCGAAAATCAATTCCGGGTTCCTCCTGTCTTAGGAGAATCATCTTGAATTCAGCGATAGACCTAGCCTCAAATGTTCGCGATTCGCGTCGAAGCGCCCAACAAGTATTGCAGGACTACCTTCAAGTGATCGACGCTCTAGAAAACGATGTCCACGCCTTTAATTCGATTGACCGCGAAGTGGCGATGGAAACAGCAGGGGCCATTGACGAAATGGTGGCTTCTGGACGGGACCCTGGTCCGCTTGCTGGTGTGCCCGTAGCGCTGAAAGATAATTTGTGCACCCAAGCTCTTGCCACCACATGTTCCTCAAAGATCCTCGAAGGTTGGGAGCCTCCCTACGACGCGACGGTCGTAGAACGCTTGCGTTCAGCGGGGGCTGTCATTGTTGGTAAGACCAACCTTGATGAATTTGCGATGGGTAGTTCCACCGAGCACTCGGCTTTTGGTCCAACTCGCAACCCCCATGATCTGACTCGGGTTCCAGGAGGGTCTAGCGGAGGTTCGGCGGCAGCAGTAGCGGCTGGATTTACACCTATCGCCCTCGGATCCGATACTGGTGGTTCCATACGGCAGCCAGCATCGCTTTGCGGGGTAGTAGGGGTAAAGCCCACCTACGGTTTAGTTAGCCGATACGGACTCATAGCTTTCGCGTCGTCATTTGATCAAATTGGTCCATTCGCCAATGACGTTAGAGACGCGGCGCTAGTGCTCGAAACCATTGGAGGGCATGACCCTCGAGACACCACATCGATCCCTTCCCCAATGCCGAACGTCTCTCAAACACTCGATCATGGTGTCGAAGGTATGCGAGTAGGCATAGTCAGCGAACTATTAGAAGGCATTGACGAAGATGTCACCGCTCGATTGCATGAGGCAGCAGATGCCCTCGTAGAAGGCGGGGCTATCGTCGACTCAGTTTCGGTCCCCGCGGTCGAATATGGCCTCACGGCCTACTATTTAATTGCGCCGGCAGAAGCTTCGAGCAACCTAGCCCGCTATGACGGTGTTCGTTACGGTATGAGATCTGAGGGACTAGATGTCGCTGCCATGAACGCTGCCACTCGCAGAGACGGATTCGGAGACGAAGTTATTGCCCGCATCATGCTCGGAACCTTTGCTCTTAGCGCCGGCTACTACGACGCCTACTACGGCAAGGCTCAAAAGGTGAGGACCCTTACCCGACAAGACTTCGACGCTGCATACGCGAAACATGACATCCTTTTGTCACCCACGTCGCCATCTGTCGCGTTCGAATTCGGTGACCGGTCAGACCCAATGACTATGTATCGCTGCGACACGTGCACCATACCCAGCAATCTGGTTGGCGATCCCGCGATGTCCGTGCCATTCGGAACAGGTGACCATGGATTACCGGTGGGAATTCAAGTTTTGGCTCCACAGCTCGAAGAACAGCGGATGTTCCAGGCAGCCGCCTTTATCGAATCTCAACAGCCGACGAGGAGCGAGTCGTGAGCGAATGGGAAACTGTTGTCGGTCTAGAAGTACACGTTGAGCTGGCCACGAAAACTAAATTGTTCTCACACGCGCCGAACCGTTTCGGCGACGCTCCCAATACCAACATCACTCCTGTCTGTTTAGGCCTTCCCGGTTCGCTGCCTGTCCTAAATCGACGCGCAGTGGAACTGGCAATGACTATCGGGCTGGCGCTGGGTTGCGAAATTCGCCCGTCAGTGTTCCACCGTAAGAACTATTTCTACCCCGACATGCC
Organism: Candidatus Neomicrothrix sp. UBA6944; assembly: GCA_002448715.1. Classification (GTDB taxonomy): domain Bacteria; phylum Actinomycetota; class Acidimicrobiia; order Acidimicrobiales; family Poriferisodalaceae; genus UBA6944. Next base: position 14,036 of record DJZU01000117.1, read on the forward strand.
CAAGGACTACCAAGTAAGTCAATATGACCGTCCAATCTGTGTGAGCGGATCCCTAGATCTCCCGAACGGAACGCGCATAAGAATCGAACGAGCCCATTTAGAAGAGGATGCGGGAAAGACCACTCACCTAGGAGGCGAAGACGGTCGGATCCATGGAGCTGATCAGGCATTAGTTGATTACAACCGAGCGGGTGTTCCGCTATTGGAAATTGTTTCTCAGCCGGACATCAGATCAGCAGAAGACGCCCGGGCGTATGTCGAGGAATTGCGTGCGATTTTGATTGCTACGCAAGCATCAGAAGCTCGCCTGGAAGAAGGATCGATGCGTGTCGACGCGAATGTAAGCGTGCGACCATCGGGCTCACAGGAACTTCGCACCCGATGCGAAATAAAGAACTTAAACTCATTACGTTCTTTGCAACGAGCCGTCTCCTATGAGGCGCAACGACACATCGACCTCTATGAGGCGGGCGAAAATCCGACTCAAGAAACGCGACACTGGTCAGAAGATGGACGAACCCATACCCTGCGCTCCAAAGAAGAAGCAAATGACTACCGCTACTTCCCAGAGCCAGATCTAGTTCTTCTGGAACCTGATCCAGTCTGGATCCAACAAATCGCTGACTCTATGCCCGACCTTCCCGCACAGCAGCGAGAGAAACTCATAGAACTTGCTGGTACGGACATGGAAGCTGCGGCAACAATTGTCAATCGAGGGATGTCGCGACTAGTGCTTACCGCAATCGAAGCAGGTGCTGATCCCCGACGAGCTGTCACCCACGTCATTCAAAATCTTGTCATCGATGGCGCAGAACAGATGGACCCCACACATTTTGTAGAACTGATTCGATTGGAACATGCCGGTGACTTAACGGCTACTCAGACAAAACAAGTTCTAGGCGAGATGGTCGCAACTGGACTTGCTCCCGGTGAAATTGCACAAAATCTGGGATTCGAGTCAATGGAGGTTGGGGAACTCGAGACATTGGTAGATGCAGCTATTGCGGACAATAGCGAAGCTTGGGAAAAGTTCTGCCAGGGAGAAGAAAAAGTCCAGGGGGTATTTGTTGGCGCCGTCATGAAAGCGTCAAAGGGTCAAGCCGATGGCAAAGCAGTTACAGCGATTTTGAACAGACGCCGAGGGTAACTCCAGTTCTAATTGTTATTTAACTAGTTGCGGTAATCTCCGCGCCTGTTTCACCCACTGCCCGACTTGCTTTGCAGAAGGAGCGCGACCTACCAATCGCTTCCGCCGCTGAGAGTTCTCAAGCAAAAGCGAACGGTAAAGCTGAGTCGGGCGGCATTTCTTTAATTTACGAACTGAGTCGACGCCGACAGCTTCAAGTAGCTGCGAGTAACGGGTAGAGATACCTCTAATCCGCATCAAATCTGCTTTGTGAACCCACTCAAGGACCCTAGTTTCCGCGACGCCGACAGTTTCAGCGATGATGCGCCGCCCTCGCCTTGTAGCGCCGGCCTCAAGCAACGCCTCACACGACGAAAGATCAGCCGCGCTGAGGCGCGACCGGTGGCGTGCGCCAATATCTCCGATCGCGTCGATCGATGCCATACGAACCTCGGTCTGTAAATGCTGCAACAGTTTGTAGCACTTCTGTCTTCTGGACTTCTATCGGCAGAGCGAGTTACCTCGATCTCAACTGCCACACTCCGTTGACTAAATCCACGACGTACTGATTATTCGCTGGATCGGAAGCAAACCCAACCGCTTGATCGACTCGCAGTGAGAGTTCAAAAACTTGCTTAGAGGGCCCACTGTCTAGGGCCATCAGATGACCACCACACATATCAGTAAATAGATACCGACCCTCGAGAATTGGATCAGGGGCGCCGTAAACAACCAAACCTCCGATAATCGCGCACCGGCCTCGAGCATGCCGGTACTCGAAGTCCGGCGCCCTCAGTAACTTTGACGGCGATCCAAGAAAAGGTCTTGAGCCCTCAACCAAGTTCCACCCCAAATTTTGTCCCCCCGCGGACGGATCCAAAATGTTTATTTCTTCGACGCACTGCTGCCCAAGATCGGTGAGCCACAGATTTCCAGTCACCTCATCAAACGAAAATCGGAACGGGTTCCTCACGCCATTTACCCAGATGCGGGGATCGGAACCAGTCCCAAGATCTGGGTTACCTGAAGCGGGTTTATGTGGAGGCCAACTCGTTGGATCCACCGTGAGTCGCAAGACGGATCCCAGCGGCGTGGAAAGATCCTGGCCGTGGCCGTAAGGGTCACCTAAACCGCCTCCATCTCCGAACGAGACGAACAAATATCCTTCAGGATCAAAAACAAGATCGCCACCGTTGTGCATTGCTGATGGCTGATCTACAACAATAATTTCTATCCCCGGTCCCAGTTCACCAAGAGTTGAAGTGATTTCGTGAGCGGTTACCACGCTCGAACCGGCCGAATCGGTCCGATTGAGATACAGCCACCTCATGTCTGGGGAGATGGTCATACCGAGAAGCCCTTGGTCCATCTCGGTACTTGTTTGGTCGGAAAGATCAATCACAGGGTCTGCTAACAACTGGCCTGATTGAAATTCGAATACACGCCCTGTTCTCTCCGCAACAAAACCCCGTTCGGGATTTAGGAAAGCGACAGACGTCGCGCCAGGTAACTCAATAAATAATGACAAATAAAGATCGGGTGTATCTATCTTTAAAGTTTCGAGAGAAGGAGGATCTGAAGGGCATTTTTCGTTGGAGCGCTCGAATTCAATGGAGTCTTCAGAATTAGCCACCGATTCCTGTTCAGATTGCCACCAAATTTCTTTCCGAAGTGAATCTGACCTAGGAGAACGGTCTTCAGAAGTTTGTAAAAGTGCGATCGCGCCAATGGCGATAGCAAGTAAAAAAGCCGCACGAGCGGTACTTGAAAGCCGTTCCATTGACTGATGAATCTACAGCTGAGACAACGAAACTAAGGAGACTTCTGTCCTCTGGAGTTGCGACTGGCATCGGACGCCGCCAAAATGGCTAGATGCGATCGCACATGGACCAGTCCTGGCTTAATCGCCTTCTCGTAGTGCCCGCTTAGGCGGGTCACTCGATCCCGCTTGCTCATGGTCCCCGGAGGGGGCCTTTTCCGTTTAGGGGCTCCCCAAAAGCTCATCCAAAATAATTCGTCGTAAGGAGAGGACAGATGGAACTGACAGGTGCTCAGGCCCTCATAAAGAGTCTCGAGATGTGCGATGTAGAGGTGATGTTTGGCCTTCCGGGCGGTGCGATCCTTCCCGTGTACGACCCAATCCTCGATTCAAAAATCCGGCATGTTCTAGTTCGCCATGAACAGGGAGCCGGCCATATGGCACAGGGCTACGCGCACGTGACAGGTAAACCAGGAGTGGCGATTGTCACCAGCGGGCCGGCAGCGACCAACATCGTAACCCCGCTTTGTGACGCTTATATGGACTCAATACCCATGGTTGCCATTACAGGTCAAGTTGCGCTCGGCTCGATCGGCTCCGATGCCTTCCAAGAATGTGACACAACGGGAATCACCATGGCTGTCACCAAACACAACTACTTAGTGACCGACCCATCCGACATTCCGAGAATTGTCAAAGAGGCTTTCTACATCGCGACAACCGGGCGTCCTGGACCAGTTCTTATCGACGTACCCAAAGACGTCAGCAACGAAATGATGGAGTGGTATTGGCCGGACGAAGTCGATCTTCCGGGTTACGAACCAAATAATGATGTCGACATCGAAAAAATTCGTGATGCCGTAAAACTCATTCGAGCGGCCAAGAGGCCTGTCATTTATGCCGGAGGGGGTTTACTCAAAGCTCGAGCTGCTGAAAATTTAAAGAAGTTTGTCGACCTGACAGATATTCATGTTGCTACCACTCTGATGGCCCGAGGAGTGTTCCCGGATCGTGACCCCAGATGCTTGGGGATGCCAGGAATGCACGGCAACTACACAGCAGTCACCGCGTTCCAAAAGTCTGACCTGCTAATCAATTTAGGGGCGCGCTTTGACGACAGAGTTACGGGCAATACCGAGTTCTTCGCCCCGGAGGCGAAAATCATCCATGTTGATATAGACCCCGCTGAACATGGCAAAGTCCGACACCCGGATATCGCGATACAAGGTGACGCAAATGCTGCCTTGCAGGCATTGGTCGCAGAGTATGAAAGATCGAACGACCTAGAGTCAGACCGTTCGGAATGGAAATCGATCATTAGTGGCTGGCAAGAACAACACCCGCTGCAATATGAACAACCGGACAGTGGCTTTCCGTTGAAACCTCAGTATGTCTTAGAGCAACTCCGAGATAACACTCCAGACGACACGATAGTTGTCGCAGGTGTGGGCCAACATCAGATGTGGGCAAGTCAATTTTGGAAATTCGATCATCCTTATACGTGGGTTAACTCGGGTGGTCTTGGAACAATGGGATTCGCCGTCCCGGCTGCCATAGGGGCCAAAGCTGGCCAGCCAGACAAAATGGTATGGGCAGTAGATGGCGACGGTTGCTTCCAAATGACGGCTCAAGAATTGATAACAGCCGCTGCCGAAAATATTCCGGTCAAGATAGCGATCCTCAACAATGCTTACCTCGGTATGGTCCGCCAGTGGCAGGAACTCTTTTACGATGAGCGTTATAGCGAGGTCTATTTAAGTCCCGACCATCCAGACTACGTTGGCTGGGCTGAAGCTATGGGTTGTACTGGCATCCGAGTCGAGTCAGCAGAAGAAGTTGTCGCCGCTATCGAAAAGGCCAACTCAATTAATGATCGCCCTGTAGTTATCGATTTTCGTGTTGACGCGTTTGAAAAGGTCTATCCCATGGTTCCGGCCGGGGGCTCTAATGACGACATCATCCTGGGACCCGAAGGTGACGCAGACGCGAAGGCCAAAGGTACGGCGCCCTCATGACGCATGAGGAACAAGGTGCCACTCAACCGAACCTTCACATACTGTCCGTATTGGTTGAGAACAAGTTTGGGGTCCTAGCGCGTATAGCTGGATTGTTCAGTAGGAGGGGTTTCAACATCTTCTCTCTCGCTGTAGCGCCAACCGATGACCCGTCATTAAGCAGAATTAGCGTCGTTGTGGACGTTCACAACACTGATGCAGCCCAGATAGCCAAGCAGCTCGACAAGCTCGTCAACGTCCTCGAAATTACGGAACTAAAGCCGGATTTTTCTATCGAACGTGAACTTATGTTGGCCCGGATAGCTTCGAACGATTCTGGGGCTGTTCAAGAACTAGTTGACTCATTTGGAGGGTCGATAGTCGATTCAAACCAAGACCAGACGATAATTAGTGTTCACGCCCACCCAAACCAGCTTGATCTCTGCGAGACTGCATTGCGCGAATTCGGCATTGTTGAGCTTCAACGGACAGGTCGGATTGCATTGGGACACCTTGGTGACTCACAATCAAATTAAGGAACAAAAGGATCTCTAGCCGAAGAACGGCTTTCTAAGAGGAGCAGAGTGATGCCCGCAACGATTTACTATGAAGACGACGCCGACTTGGGTCACCTTGCTGGCCGCACTGTGGCGATTATGGGATATGGATCGCAAGGCCACGCGCATGCATTAAACCTCCGTGATAGCGGCGTTAATGTCGTAGTCGGCCTCCGAGAAGGATCATCCTCGGTTGCTAAGGCGGAATCAGAAGGTTTGACAGTCTTAAACATCGCTGCGGCGGCGGAACGGGCAGACATTATGATGATGGCTCTTCCAGATACTGAGCAAGCGGCAATCTATTCCGAACACATAGCTCCGAACCTGTCGGCGGGTAACGCCGTGGCGTTCTCTCATGGATTCAATATTCACTTTGACCAAATCCAGCCTCCCGATGATGTGGACGTCTGGATGATCGCTCCAAAGGGTCCGGGTCACAATGTTCGACGCACGTATGCTGAAGGCGGTGGCGTTCCAGCGCTCGTTGCGATCCACCAAGATGCGAGCGGCAATGCGTTGAACGATGCATTGGCGTACGCGAAAGGAATTGGAGGCACGCGAGGCGGGGTGTTAACCACCACCTTTGCCGAGGAAACGGAAACAGATCTCTTCGGTGAACAAGTCGTGCTATGTGGTGGCCTTACCGAACTGATTCGGGCTGGTTATGACACCCTGGTCGAAGCCGGGTATCAACCTGAATCTGCATACTTTGAAACCCTCCATGAGGTAAAGCTAATTGTGGACTTCATTTACGAAGCCGGAATCGCGGGCATGCGCTATTCAATTTCAACTACTGCTGAGTACGGCGATTTAACTCGTGGTCCACGGATTATCACTGATGAAACTCGCGCTGAAATGAAGCGCATCCTGGCAGAAATTCAAGATGGAACCTTCGCCAACGAGTGGATCGAAGAAAACCGCAACGGGTTGCCGAACTACAAGCGTCTTGTTGACGAAGGTAAGGAGCACCCGATTGAAGCGGTAGGGGCAGAACTCCGAGCGATGATGCCTTGGATCACGGCCGGCAAACAAGACGTAACTGAAGCATCAGGCGGCGACGTCAACTAGGAACGCCGAATCTTCACGGCGATATGAGACATTGCCAACCTTGAAAGCCGGAGCGATATGACGGACCGGCTTATAACGCCGACAATGGAACCCCATCGGGGGTCGTTGCTAGTAGCGACCCCACAACTAGAGGACCCTAATTTCCGACGTTCGGTCGTTCTAATGATCGAACACGGATCTGAAGGATCCTTGGGAGTAATTCTCAATCAGCCCTCTTCGGCTGTTCTATATGGGGCTCTTCCGAACTGGGCAACTGGCCTAGATAGCTCGACTCAGGTGTTTTCAGGAGGACCAGTTCAACCGGACGCCCTTGTAGCGTTAGCACCAGCATCGGAAGCGTGGGCGGGGGCTACTCCGGTCACTGAAGGAATTGCGATGCTTGATCTTGAAGCCGACGTAGATGCCGATCAAATAGATGCGAGCACAGTCCGCTATTACATCGGATACTCGGGCTGGAGTCCCGGGCAACTCAGATTGGAAATAGAAGAGGGCGCTTGGTGGACTTTTGGCGCTACAAGTAACGATCTGTCATTGGAGCCGTCAAACTGTTGGAGTCAAGTTCTCTCTCGACAGCAATCAGCTGCGCGTTTGCTAGCCATGTATCCCGACCAATCTTTCCTCAACTGAACCCAAGCCCTTTGTTTGGGTGGTCGTATCGAATTCCCCGTGCTGAGATACCAAATAGTTCGAACTGACTGCCGCTATCCAAGTTCCTCAACCACGTAGTCAATGCAAGCGCATAAAGCTTCGACATCGTCGGGTTCGATAGCGGGGAAAGTAGCTATACGCAACTGATTCCTACCAAGCTTTCGATATGACTCGGTATCGACAATCCCGTTTGCGCGCAGAACAGCGCTAACAGTGTCTGCATTGACGCCCTCAAAGTCGATGGTGCAAACAACAGGTGAGCGCTCGCGTGAGTCGACAACAAATGGACGAGCGAAAGAGCGTTCGTCTGCCCAACGGTAAATAATTCCGCTGCTATGGCTACATCTATCTTCTGCCCAACCAAGTCCACCGGACTCATTAATCCAATCGACCATCTCCGCCGCTAAGAAAATTGTCGCCAGACTGGGGGTGTTGTAGGTCTGATCTTGCCGAGAGTTAGACAAGGCGATTTCCAAGTCCAAGCTGGCGGGAATCCAACGGGAACTTGAACATAAGGCTTCGATTCGAGCAACAGCGGCAGGGGAGCAGGCAGCGAGCCATAACCCACCGTCTGACGCTAACGCTTTCTGAGGCGCGAAATAATAACAGTCCACCTCAGGTAGATCCCATCGAATAGCCCCCGCGGCAGAAGTAGCGTCAACTAGTACTAGACCATCTTGATCTGGGCGGCTCAGAGTCGCCGTTACACCTGTTGAAGTTTCATTATGGGTCAGTGCATAGGTGTCGACCTGCGATGCCACAGGCGATGGGCAAGAACCTGGGTCGCTGACGATTACTTCTGGCTCTCGGAGATGCGGAGCCTCTTCAACGACTTTCACGAACTTGGAAGAAAACTCGCCGAAGGATAAATGTTGACTTGACGACTCGATCAGTGAGAAAGACGCCGCATCCCAGAAAGATGTAGTGCCGCCGTTACCGAGAATTATTTCCCAGCCCTCTGGAAGATCAAACAAAGCCGAGAGGCCAGAGCGCAATCTAGAGACATGTTGCCGCACATTATCTTGACGATGGCTAGTGCCTAGATAGCTAGGCGCGACATCAAAGAAGGCCCGAAGAGCAGTAGTCCGGACTTTGGATGGACCTGAACCGAAACGCCCATCTCCTGGAAGTAACTCGGTAGGAAGGGAAATTGAATTTTCGGTAGCGCTCATCGCCTGTCACTATGTCGGTGGGCCATTTCGACAAGGCCCCAAGCCCTTAGGAGCCTATCCGTGACTAACCGTATTTCGTCCGCTGTTGGACAGATCGCTGAATCCGCCACTCTGGCCGTTGACTCGAAAGCGAAAGCAATGAAAGCGGAGGGTCAGGACGTCATCGGCTTTGGCGCCGGAGAACCCGATTTCGCTACCCCGGCGCATATAGTTAACGCTGCGACAGCCGCATGCCAGGAGACCAAATATCATCGGTACTCGCCGGCGGGTGGATTGCCAGAGTTAAAAGAGGCTTTGGTAACCAAGACGTCACGGGACTCACAGGTTGAACTCGAACCAGCTCAGTTCTTGGTTACCAACGGCGGAAAACAGGCGGTCTTCAACACCATGATGACTTTGTTAGACCCAGGTGATGAGGTCATCTTGCCTGCCCCGTATTGGACTACCTACCCTGAATCTATTCGTATGTTTGGAGGGGTGCCGGTCGAAGTATTCGCGGGAGCGGATCAAGGGTTTCGTGTAACCGTTGAGCAGTTAGATGCGGCCAAAACGGATAGGACTAAGGCGCTTGTCTTCGTCTCGCCGTCTAACCCGACGGGCGCTGTGTACTCCGAAGATGAGATTGCTGCCATCGGAGCTTGGGCAGTCGATAACGGTGTTTGGATCATCACAGACGAGATTTATGAGCATCTCGTCTACGGAGACAAAAGTCACTACTCAATAGCTGCTTTAGTTCCCGAAGTCATGGATCGCTGCGTGATTTTAAATGGCGTTGCTAAGACCTACGCAATGACCGGATGGCGAGTTGGTTGGATGGCTGGTCCTCTTGATGTCATCAAAGCAGCGACGAACATGCAAAGTCACGCAACATCTAACGTTTGTAACGTCGCTCAAGTAGCGGCCATCACTGCTGTCGAGGGAGGGCTCGACGATGTGGGGCTCATGCGAGAAGCCTTTGATGAGCGACGGGTCACTATTCACAGAATGTTGAACGAAATCGACGGAATCAGCTGCCTCGAACCCGAAGGCGCCTTTTATGCGTTTCCGTCCCTAGAAGGTTTAGTGGGTCGTGAAATTGCGGGTCGGGAAATTCAGTCAACTTTGGACTTAGCGACTTTGGTATTAGAGGAGGCGAAGGTAGCGTTCGTTCCCGGTGAAGCATTCGGAGCACCGGGATATGCTCGGTTCTCATTCGCTCTGGGCATGGATGACTTAATGGACGGTGTTAGTCGCGTAGGTGAGCTGGTGAATAACTGAAATGGCCCGCGTCCTGATCACCGAAGAGCTAGCCCAAACAGGAATCGAACTTCTGCGTTCGAAGGGCCACGATGTGCAGATTTCGTTAGGTCTGTCTCCGGATGATCTTTTGGCGGAAATTGCTGATGCCGACGCGCTTATCGTGCGTTCGGCTACGGAGGTTGACAAGCGACTATTGGACGAAGCTAATCAGCTACAAGTCATTGGTCGCGCAGGAGTTGGCCTTGACAATGTAGATATAGCAACAGCTACATCCAGAGGAATCTTGGTGTGCAATGCCCCCGAATCCAATGTTGTGTCGGCGGCAGAACATTCGGTTGCTTTGCTGCTCGCATTAGCGCGCAATGTTGCCCAAGCACATAGCGCCCTGACCGAAGGCAGGTGGGAACGGAGCTTTTGGACGGGTGTTGAATTGCTAAACAAGACCGTCGGAATTGTTGGTCTCGGCCGAGTGGGGAGATTGGTCGCTCAGCGGCTTAAAGGTTTTGATGTCCGAATTCTCGCATTCGATCCCTTCGTTAGTTCTGAGTCAGCTCGGGCGGTGAATGCAGAAATGGTTGAGCTCAACGATCTGCTCGGTCAGTCTGACTTTGTCACGGTTCACCTACCCAGAACCCCTGAAACGGTTGGTCTCTTCGATTCTGAAAGATTTACGAAATTCAAACCGGGAGCTCGCTTGATTAACGCTGCCCGAGGCGGCGTAGTCATAGAAGACGATTTACTGAAGGCTTTAGAGAGTGGGCAGCTCGGTGGAGCAGCCTTGGATGTCTTTGATGCAGAACCCAAGCAGCATTCGCCGCTGTTTGCCCGCGAAGACGTGGTGGTGACACCCCACCTGGGAGCAAGCACGAATGAGGCGCAAGATAGAGCAGGAGTTACTATCGCAGAGCAGGTGGCGTTGGCTCTTGATGGCGACTTCGTTCCTTTTGCAGTCAACATTGCTGCTGAAGAAGCCTCCGACGCGTTACGCCCCTATCTGGGAATTGCTGAGCGGCTCGGTGCGTTCTTCACTGGTTTAGTCCCTGAATTGCCTGATGAAATCGAAATTAAGGTGACGGGAGAGATCGGCGGCTACGACACAAAAATTGTTGCGCTGGCGGTGCTTCGCGGGATCCTAAATAAGCATTCGGATGGTCCGGTCACGTTCGTCAACGCTTTTGAACACGCTGAACATCTTGGGGTTCGAATACGCGAGTTTAGATCTCGAGATTCGGGAGAGTTCCGAAATCTGATCGAAGTGCGTTCTGGTGACCATGCAGTAGCGGGGACTCTTGTTCGCTCGGGTAACGAACCGCGAATCGTTATGATCGATGATCACTCGGTCGAAGTCCCACTTTCCAGCCACATATTGGTGATCAGAAATGATGACCGCCCAGGCATGATTGGCATCGTGGGTACTTTGTTGGGTAGGGCAGAGGTCAATATCTCTTTCATGGGGCTAGGTCGCGACGGGGCTGGAGACCATGCGCTAATGGCATTGGCGTCTGATCAGCCAATAGCTGAAGACATTCTCGAAACATTGAAATCTGAGTTTGGAATTCAATCAGCTTCGTTGATTGAACTTGGGTAAAGACCTATCTGGTTCTCACTAGTTGGTGTCTGGCAGCCAGGCCGCCCTATTTGACTCGTAGCTCTCAATTGACGCCTGGCTTCGAAGGGTTATGCCAATGTCGTCTAGACCCTCAAGGAAACGTTCCCTCGTTGCATCATCCATTGGGAAATCTTCCTCGAGGCCAATAGCAGGAACTAAGACCTTTAGTCGTTCTACGTCAACGGTGACAGATAACTCGGGATCGGTGTGGAGAGCCTCCCTGAGTTTAGAAGCGCCTTCTTCGCTGATTTGACAAGGAATTAAACCGTTCTTTGTTGCGTTATTTCGGAAGATGTCTCCAAATCGTGGCGAGATGACGGCCATGAACCCGTAATCCATCAACGCCCATACAGCATGCTCTCGAGAGGAGCCCGTGCCGAAGTTGGAACCGGCGACCAAAATTGAAGCACCCGCATAATTTTCATCGTTCAGAATGAAATCTCGCTCGTCGCGCCACTCAGAAAATAAGCCTTTTCCGAATCCTGTGCGCTCGACACGCTTTAGCCAATCGCTCGGAATGATCTGATCGGTATCTACATCGCTTCGATCAAGAGGTACGGCGGTCCCTTCATGTACTCGAACTGCTTGCATGCGCCTTCCTTTCAGTCCAAATCATCTGGAGTCACGAACGTGCCGGCAATAGCGCTTGCCGCGGCAACTGCAGGTGAAACGAGGTGAGTCCGACCTCCTCGACCCTGTCTGCCCTCAAAATTTCTATTCGATGTCGATGCTGAACGTTCCCCTGGTTGGAGCTTGTCCGGGTTCATGGCCAGACACATGGAGCACCCGGGCTCTCTCCAGTCGAAGCCCGCTTCTATAAAGATTTGATCGAGGCCTTCTGCTTCTGCCTGCGCTTTCACTTCAAAAGAGCCGGGCACAACCAATGTGCGAACGCCCTCTTTCACAGTTCTTCCTCGAGCAACCTCCGAGGCTAGACGCAGGTCCTCAATGCGAGAATTTGTGCAGGAACCGATGAAGACGGTGTCTACAGTCACATCGCTGAGCTTGGATCCCGCCGTCAAACCCATGTACTCAAGAGCTCGTTCGGCTGTGGCAGCCTCAACCGGATCGCTATACGCGTCAGGGCCCGGTATTGGAGCGCTAATCGGAATGACATGTGCGGGGTTGGTCCCCCAAGTGACGTGTGGTTCGAGAGATACCGCGTCAATATCGACGGTTTTGTCGAACACCGCATCTTCATCCGTCACTAACTTGCTCCATTCCGCTACGGCTCCTTCCCAGTTGGCTCCGTCGGGAGCATGGGGCCGGCCCTTTAGATAATTGAAAGTGACTTCATCAGGAGCAATGAGACCCGCTTTAGCACCAGCCTCTATTGACATGTTGCAAACGGTCATGCGGCCCTCCATAGAGAGAGCCTCAATTGCAGCACCGCGATATTCGATGATGTGACCAATACCACCACCAGTGCCGATACGACCGATAATTGCCAACACGATGTCTTTTGCAGTTACTCCGGCAGGGGCATCACCGTTCACGTTTATGGCCATTGTTCCGGGACGAGTCTGAGGAAGAGTTTGGCTTGCCAGTACGTGTTCAACTTCTGAAGTACCAATTCCGAAAGCTAAAGCTCCGAAGGCGCCGTGGGTAGATGTGTGACTGTCACCACATACGACAGTCATACCGGGCAGCGTCAGGCCTTTCTCAGGTCCTATGACGTGAACAATTCCTTGGCCAGGGTCGCCCATCGGGTACAACATGATCCCGAACTCTTCGCAGTTCGATCTAAGAACTTCGACCTGTTTTTTGCTGATTTCGTCGGCAATCGGCAGGTGAATGTCTTCAGTGGGAACATTATGATCTTCAGTTGCGACAGTTAGATCTGGTCTGCGAACAGGCCGACCGTTCATCCTCAAGCCATCAAAAGCCTGAGGAGAAGTCACCTCGTGAATGAGATGAAGGTCTATGTACAAAAGGTCAGGGAGACCATCACCGCTCCTAACTATGTGGCGTTCCCATACTTTGTCGCTGAGAGTCTTACCGACCATCTAAATCCTTTGAGTTTCGTGCTTGTGGGAGGCAGGAATAGTCCATCACTGTGTCAGTCGATTGCCGTCGGGGTCCAGTGAGACCTATGAACAACATCGGAAATCGCAGATGTAAGTGACTTACGGAATGCTTCAGGTTGCCCAACACAAACTGTGTGACTCCCAACGATTTCATAACTAGTCGCTCCCGGAATGACTTCTAACATTTCTCGTTGTCGCGATACGGAAACCACTTCGTCCTCGGTTGTGACAACGGCTGATACAGGGATGTCTATTGTACGAAGCCAACGGCGGCTATCGAACAGTCCAATGCGGTGGCCGGCTTGAATCAGCTTTAAGGGGTCGTGGCGACGTAGCTCTCCGATCGCCCACTGACGCAGATCTTTGCCTGACTTGCCTGTGAGCAGTTGACTGCCAATAAGTTGACGCAAGGCCCTTGGTATAACCCTCGCTGCTTGCGCCAAGGTACCTATTGCTGCGAAACGGACGTGATCTTGTTTGGTGGTGCTGAAGGACGCAGCTGTGGCGCAAAGCACTAACCCAAAAACACGGCCAGGATGACGTCTCCAAATTAACTGTGCTACTGGTCCTCCCATTGAATAGCCGACAGCTATGACTTTTTCTATACCCAATTGATCGAGAAGAGCCACAGCGTCATCGGCGCAGTCGGTAAGTCGAAATGGCGTCTTAGAACGAATCCCCCGACCGTGACCTCGGTGGTCAAGAGCAACCAAGCCGTACTTGCCCTCTAGTGCTGAGTAACTGCTGTACCAGTTCAAATCTGCTGTTGCGGTCCATCCGTGCAGCAAGAGGATGGTCGGTGCACCGGGAGGAGCTTCGACGACGCGAGCGAAAGTTCTCCCTCTGTCGGGTAGGTCATAGTGCCGCCCTCGAGGTAACACGAGACGGTTCTGATGATCATCTTTTTGCGAGGCCTCTCTGGGAGCAATCGCAGCGTCGCCGGTCATCTAAACCCTTCAAGCCTCTATAGAAATGATTTCGACTGAGAGACTGCCTGCGCCGGCCTCATATTCAACTACGTCACCTACGACGCCACCTTCTAGAGCTTGACCCATTGGTGAGCCGGGCGAAATAATTTCGAGATCCTCGCGCCGCTCTTCTATTGAGCCAAAAAGATATTTTTCGGTGGTGTCATCGCCTTGGAATCGGATCTCAACCACAACGCCTGGAGCTACTGATTCGTCTGAGGTTTGCTCTACCACTTCGCAGTTTTCTAGGACTGAGGTGAGATGAAGTATTCGGCCTTCCATCTTTCCTTGCTCTTCTTTGGCTGCGTGGTAGTCACCGTTTTCTGAGAGATCGCCTAGGAGCCTTGCTTGCTCGATCTTGTCAGCAATATCTATGCGGCCGCGCGTAGTTAAGTCTTTTAGTTCGGTGGCAAGGCGGGCGTGCGCCTCAGGAGATAGACGTTGCGTTTCAGCCATTCACCAGAGCGTATCGAATCCGGCTCGGCAATGAACTGCGGCGCCGTTTTCTAGTCCAGGTTGACGTAGCGCCCGAAGTTGTTAACAATGGAAGGTGTGAAGGCAGACCTGACCGCCATCATTATTTCGTAGCGCACACGGTTAACCGTGTGCGCCTAATGACCGTCCCGTAGGGGCGGTTGTTGTCTTTCTGGGGCCACCTAACTCAGGTTGGTTCGGACATCGGCTAGATAAACGAGGAGAACATAAGTGCCACACAAGATTGCAGTTATCGGTGGAGATGGCATCGGCCCAGAAGTTACCTCGGTAGCCCTTGAGGTGATGAGAGCTGCAGGTGCTGACCTTGAGACCACTGACTTTCGGTTAGGAGGGTTCCGGTACCTGGAGGACGGTGTGGTCCTTCCAGATGAAACTCTTGAGGAATTGCGTGGATACGACGCGATTTTGCTCGGCGCAGTTGGCACACCGGAGGTTCCACCCGGGGTTATAGAACGAGGGTTGCTGTTGAAAGCCCGATTTGAACTTGATTTGTATGTCAACTTGAGGCCGTTCGTCCTACCCAATGGCCACGAATTTGTGGTTATTCGTGAGAACACCGAAGGTACCTACGCGGGCGAGGGGGGCTTTCTTCGCAAAGGTACGGCCGACGAAATCGCCACTCAAGGATCAGTGAATACCCGAAAAGGGGCGGAGCGTTGCATCCGTTACGGCTTTGAACTGGCTCGCACCCGAGAGCGCAAGCATCTCACGTTGGTTCATAAGACCAACGTCTTAACATTCTCAGGGGATCTTTGGGAAAGGACTTTTCAGGAGGTATCTGAGGAGTATCCCGACATCGAAATTGCTTATAACCATGTAGATGCCGCCTGCATCTACTTTGTCGAGGATCCGACCCGATACGAGGTCGTTGTTACAGACAACCTATTTGGAGACATCTTGACTGATCTCGGAGGCGCTGTGGCCGGAGGCATCGGTCTAGCGTCGTCGGCAAACCTCAACCCTGAACGAACTGCCCCCTCTCTTTTCGAACCGGTTCATGGTTCTGCCCCAGATATTGCAGGTCAGGGACTCGCTAATCCCACAGCTGCAGTGCTATCCGGTGCCATGATGCTCGATTTCTTGGGTGACTCAGAAACTGCGGGAATTGTTCGTAACGCATGCGATGAGATTCCGAATAGTGGCACCACTCAGGAAATATCGTCGGCGATTCTCGCCAATCTCTCACAGGGGGCTCCATGAGTGAAGAAAAGAGCAGCCCTGCTCTCGACCGCCAGGGTGTCCGAGATACTTCATGGCCTCAAAGGGTTGAGATATTCGATACCACATTGCGTGATGGAGTCCAGTTCGAAGGCATCTCGGTTTCATCAGATGACAAACTTAAAGTGGCGCGTCAGCTTGACCTTCTTGGAGTCCATTGGATTGAAGGTGGATGGCCCGGGTCAAACCCGAAAGACGAAGAATTCTTTGAGCGTGCCGCAACTGAACTTGAGTTGCAAAACTCGCAACTTGTTGCTTTTGGATCGACTCGCCGACCTAAGGGCCGAGTAGACGAAGATCAAACACTGTCTTCCTTAGTGCAAGCCAAGACTTCAACGGTATGCATTGTCGGGAAATCTTGGGACTATCACGTCACGGAAGCTTTACGTCAACCGCTTGACGAAGGAGTCGCAATGGTTGGCGACTCAGTGCAGTTTCTGAAATCCGAAGGTTTGCGAGTTTTTTTCGATGCTGAACATTTTTTTGACGGATACAAACGTAACCCAGAGTTTTCGCTCAGAGTTCTTGAAGCGGCTGCGGTGCAAGGCGCTGATTGTCTGGTCTTGTGTGACACCAACGGCGGCTCCTTACCGCATGAAGTAGAGACAATTGTCAGCGCTGTTGTCCGGCACTTCGATGGCGTTCAGATCGGAATGCACACCCAAAATGACACCGGATGCGCAGTCGCTAACGCCGTAGCTGGGGTTGTAGCGGGTGCCACCCACGTGCAGGGAACAATTAACGGATATGGCGAACGAACTGGGAACTGTGACAATACGGTTTTGGTGCCGAATTTGACTCTCAAGATGGGCATCGAGACCTTGCCGAACGGGCATATCGAGAGATTGACAGCAGTCTCCCATCACGTTGCTGAATTAATGAACATGCCTCCTCAACACCAGCAGCCCTACGTGGGAACTTCTGCTTTCGCTCATAAGGCGGGTCTGCATACGAGCGCGATCGCTCGCCGCCCAGACAGTTATGAGCATGTAGACCCCGCGGCGGTCGGCAACACGACGCGCTTTCTGTTAGGTGACTTGTCGGGCAGAGCTTCGGTGGAATTAAAGGCCGAACAACTTGGCATAGAACTCGAGGATCAACAAATGGTCGAAGTGGTCGAGGAAATGAAGCGATTGGAACACGAGGGCTATCACTTTGAAGTAGCTGATGCCTCCCTAGAGCTCATGATGCGTCGCGCCGCCGGCGAGAAGTTCGATTATTTCGATGTGGAATCTTTCCGGGTATTGGTCGAGCGAGGTCAAGATCGCCGGTTTGACACAGAAGCGACTCTTCGGATAGTCGTTGGGGGAGAGAGGTTGATTACCGTTGGGGAAGGTGACGGTCCTGTCAATGCACTGGACAACGCGTTTCGTAACGCAGTGCTCGATATCTACCCCGAACTGAGTGGCGTACACCTCACTGACTACAAAGTTCGAGTACTCGATACGGACCGTGGAACCGGTGCTGTGACACGAGTCCTGGTGGATAGCAGTGATGCGCAATCGACGTGGACCACCATAGGTGTCTCGGAAAATATTATTGAAGCTTCATGGCTTGCCCTTCGTGACGCGCTGATTTATGCCCTGTACAGGCACCGCGCAGGCACGGCCAGTTCTCTAGACTGATGATCCATGGGCGCTCCTAGACACGTACCGCTGTCACCCACTAACGACGCGGCGGTGTACAGCTCACCTGATGTTGTTCCTTTGTCCTGGAAG
Source organism: Candidatus Neomicrothrix sp. UBA6944 (assembly GCA_002448715.1). Lineage (GTDB taxonomy): Bacteria > Actinomycetota > Acidimicrobiia > Acidimicrobiales > Poriferisodalaceae > UBA6944. The sequence goes on from DJZU01000117.1 coordinate 31,634, forward strand.
AATGGTCGACCTGGGGATTTGTCATCAGAACAGCCAAGTGGCGGCTTCATGGGACACCAAGGACCCGATCAGGGATTTGCTTTACGTCTAAGACGTGCCTTCCGAGACCAACTCCGAGTCAACGAAACTGAACATCTTGAGGATGTCGAAAGTGGTTGCGTTCAAATCGCGCTGAAACGTGCTTCTATTTACGGTCGCGCGCCGGTGGTACATGACTTAGAAATTGCTTACCGCATTTGGGGGTTCTTAGATGACGACGCCGACCCGCAGTTAATACAAGAGCGTTCTCGAAGGTTTGAAGGCGTGTCTGAGTCGCATCATTATTCGGACCTTCGACGTTTGGTAGCAGCCGTGCCGCGCGAGACGCTACAGATGTCACCTGAAGCCGTAGAAGAACAATACGTATCTGACTGGAAGGCTCTGTTGGAACTGTCATGAATGATTCAACACCAGACCGAGAATTGCTTCGTCTTCATCGTCGGGCATGTACTGACTTCGCGGCTCGAATGCGTTTGCCAGCCTGGGAACACCTCCCGATGCCCTTGGCTGCTCCAATGAACGATTTAACTGTTGAAGATTTACTTTGTCAGGTCGCTAATGGCAATCTCTTAACTGCGGCGGAACTAACTGGTCAGCCGAGTCCCGAATTGGTGGAGCTGGGAACTGATCCGACTCAGGTTGTAGTGGAATCAATACGTACTGTTCTGACTATTGCCTCGGGATTAGATCACCAATCTGGATTCAGTCCACAGCGCAGAGAACTGCTTTGGAGACGGATCGTCGAACTTACTTTGCTGGGGTATGACCTTCAGCAAGCCATTAGAGCTGGAGCCGGTTTAGATGATCTATTGGTGGACCGTATTTCGATGGTCGAACCCGACGTATCGGTGTGGCCTTCTCTACCTCCACTTGAGTTCGACATCTCGACACCACCGCTTTTGCGCCTACTTGCCCGACATGGCCGTCCACCCGGTCTATGGATAGATCCATCAGACCCCTCTTGTGGCACCGGACAGTGCTGAATGAGCAGCTACCTCACGATGGATGGCTCCGCATTCACCAGCTAGCGGCTGGCGAAGTTGACTTCCGAATTCGCCAAATTCTTCCTGAATATTGGGATGCCTCAACACCATGTGATGAATGGGATATCTACGACCTAGTCGCCCACTGCGTGATTGAGAATATGCGTGTGTCTCTAATTCTCGAAGAAGCGCCTTTTGAAGAAGTGATGGCCCTTAACACCGAAGTCGTCGAAGAAGACCCTGAAATGGCATGGGAAGTTTCGTGGCGGAACGCCGTAGCATCTTTTGCTGCGGCAGATCTAGACGAGCAAGTCCAACTGGGCCAACAAGCTATCCCCGCTATCGAATTCTTACGAATCCGCGCCTGCGACCTTGCGGTCCATGCTTGGGATTTAGCTGTCGGTTTAGGTGTAGACGAGCGTATTGACGAAGAGGTTGTGTCGGCGGCACTTCCGTGGGCGAGAACAAGACGAGACCAAATGGCCCGCATGCCTGAACTGTTCGATCCGCCGATACAACGCGTTGCACAAGCTGATCCTCAAACCGAGTTACTGGAGATCTTCGGTCGAGAGGTCTGAACCAACGAAATACTCTCGTACCATCAAGCTTGTGAGTAACACTCGTCTTCGGTTCGCTCCAGCTCCCACTGGCTCACTTCATTTAGGGTCAGCGCGTACAGCCCTATTCAATTGGCTGGCAGCTCGACGGTCGGGAGGAGAACTAATCCTCCGGATCGAAGACACCAATGCCGAACTCAGCAAACCCGAGCTCATTGACAACATCTACCGGTCGCTTGACTGGCTTCAAATCGAATTCGACGGTGAGCCTGTCAGACAAAGTGAACGCACGGACCTTTACAACGACGCAGTCGAGCAATGGCTTTCCAAGGATTTGGCGTATGTGGATGACGGCGCTGTGCGATTCCGCGTGCCGGCAGAAGGAGCGACGTCTTGGCATGACCTAGTTAGAGGAAACGTTTCCTTTGAAAACGAAAACATCGAGGATTTTGTTGTGAGAAGAGCTGACGGCACAGCGACCTTCTTTACGGCTAACGCAGTCGATGATTTCGATTTAGGTATCACCCACGTTGTTAGAGGCGAAGATCTGATTAATGTGACGCCGAAAGTCCTCATGCTTCGCCAAGCACTAGGAGCTAGCGACACGCCCGAGTTTGCCCATCTTCCTTTAATTGTTAACGAGCAACGGAAAAAGCTTTCGAAACGCAGAGACGATGTAGCGCTCGAGAGCTATCGCGAACGTGGAGTGCTCGCTCCTGCGATGATCAACTATTTGGCGTTGCTTGGATGGGGCCCACCAGACGACATTGAAGTACGTCCGATCGACGAAATCATTTCTTTGTTTGAGCTAACTGACGTTAACCCCTCATCAGCGATGTTCGATTTAAAGAAACTTGAAGCTATTAATGCTGAGTACGTGCGTGCGATGAATCCGAAAGATTTCGCGAACGCTTTAATGCCTTGGCTCGAACAAGAAAGTTGGGGTGTTGTTGCAGATGTTGAACAGCTGGCAACAGTTGCACCCCTCATTCAAGAACGCACCAAAGTGTTAGCCGAAGGCCCTCCACAACTCGACTTCTTTTTTCTTGATGACCCTGAATTCGACGAGGCTGCATGGACAAAGGTCATGAGCTTGGACGAAGCGCCACTGATTCTCGACGCAGTGAAGAGCGCCTTTACAGAAGTTGAATGGGACAGTGCAGCTTTGCATGAGACGTTACGTTCGATAGGGGAGCAATACGAGATGAAGCTGGGCAAAGCCCAAGCGCCGCTTCGGATTGCTATTACTGGCCGCTCGGTTGGGCCGCCGCTGTTCGAGTCGATGTACTTCCTGGGACGTGAGACTGTGCTTCAGCGAATCACAGCAGCCCAACAAAAGCTGGATACCGACAAACCGAGAGATTCCGCTTAACTGGCGCACTGAGCCTGTTTGTTGACTCCAGTGATCGCGGTACCCTGACCTGTCTGCTCTTAGGAGTGCATCCGATCGGGGATGGTGTAATTGGCAACACAACTGGTTCTGGTCCAGTCATTGGGGGTTCAAGTCCTCCTCCCCGAACTTGACCGCTATTTAGAAGTTGCTCTTGAATTAACTGAAGAAGAAACAAAGTGAGTATTCTTTTTAAATAGTCCATTTGATCAGCGCTTTTAGCGCGTTTTTAGACTAAGAAAGCACAGTTAGAACATTAGAAGTAGCCAAACAAACTTGCATGACCAGTTCAGGCTGGTAATTTGCGCATTCGCTAGGCACCAAGCCTAAGCGTCCTAGTAGAGAGGGGGTGCAACGCGTGGCGTTGCTCGAAGTCTCAGACATAACTGTCCGATTCGGCGGAATTGTTGCGCTCGATGACCTGTCGTTCGAAATGGATGAAGGACAGATCCTCGGGCTGATAGGGCCGAACGGTGCAGGAAAAACCACGTTGTTCAATGTGGTAAGCCGCATCTATGACCCGACAGCTGGATCGGTGACCTTTGATGGTCAAGATCTACTTTCCATGTCGGCTCACGAAATCAGCCGGGTGGGTGTTTACAGGACATTCCAAAACCTGGCCCTATGGCCCGGTATGACGGTTATTGAAAACGTCATGGTTGGTGACCACACCAATACCAAGGCGAACGTTTTCAGTTCGGCTCTTCGTCTTCCATCGATGCGAACCGAAGAAGAAGACCTCAGGAATCGAGCTTGGGCTGCCCTAGAGGAGCTAGGTCTCGATGATGTGGCCTACAACCCAGCTGCAGGGCTGCCGTTCGGAACTCTGAAGCGGATAGAGCTCGCTCGAGCCCTTATCGCTAACCCTCGGATGATCATGCTCGACGAACCAGCCTCAGGGCTAACTCACGCCGAGGTTGACTCACTAGCCCAAGACATCAAAGACCTTCGGGACCGTCACAATCTGACGGTGCTTCTGGTCGAACACCACATGCGAATGGTTTTGGGTATTAGCGAAAAGCTCGTCGTACTTAACTTCGGTCGGAAAATTGCCGACGGTGACCCGGATGTCGTTCGTAACGACCCAGAGGTCATTGAGGCCTACCTAGGGAGCTCGTAATGGTTGATGACGTTTTTGACGAAGTTGGCTTGAAAGCAGAAAATCTCCATGCCTCTTACGGCGCGGTCGAAGTTCTTCGAGGATTGAACTTCGAGGTTGCCGCCAAAGGAGTTTCGGTGATACTGGGAGCGAACGGCGCTGGAAAGACCACCACGCTGCGGGCATTGTGCAACATGTGCAACACCAGTGGCACTGTTACTTTGGGTGACGAAGACATCACCCGTATGGGAACAGCGGAAATAGTCCGACGAGGTGTTGCTCACGTTCCACAGGGTCGAGGCACATTCCCAGAGTTATCGACCATGGATAATCTCATGATCGGCGCCTACACCAGAAAAGACAACGAGGTCAGGGATGATGTGGACCGTTGGTTCGAAATCTTCCCTAGGCTCTCGGAGCGTCGAGACCAGTTAGCTGGCTCACTTTCAGGTGGCGAACAGCAAATGCTGGCCGTGGCGCGCGCATTGATGTGCCGCCCCCGACTTCTGCTGCTAGATGAGCCATCGCTAGGTTTGGCGCCGCTCATTATTGAAGACTTATTCGAACGTTTCATTACGCTCAACAAAGAGACAGGGCTCACCATGCTCATTGTGGAACAGAATGCGAATCTGGCGCTTGACATGGCCGACTATGGCTATGTCATCGAGTCAGGCGAAATTAGCCTGCACGGATCCGCTGACCAACTCAAGAACGATCCTGCAGTGCAGGAAGCGTACTTGGGCGCTTAAGGAGGACAAAAAGCAATGAACTGGAACTTTGACGTCCTCCCGGACTTCATTTTCAACGGGTTAAGCCTCGGCGCCATTTACGGCACGGTGGCGCTAGCCCTCGTACTTATCTTTAAGGCGACAACGCTGATCAACTTCGCTACAGGCGAGCTTGCCATGCTAGGCGCCTTCTTGGTGTACGTCTTACACATGGAACAGGGAATCTGGCTATGGCTCTCAATGGCGATCGCCATGGGGTTGAGTGCCGGTCTCGGTGTGTTAATAGAACGGTCGCTAACTCGACCATTTGACCCTGCAGATCACTTGCCAGTTGTGTTGATCACACTTGGCTTATTTCTCATCATCAACGCTGTAGCTGGTGATATATGGAACTACCAAGTTCGTATCCTCACCAACCCATTCGGCAAGTTCCCAGACTGGGTCCCCAGTGTTGGCGGTGACCGTTTCGTGGAAGTGCTGGGAAGTAGGCTGAAATACCAATCCATTGGTATCTGGCTGACCCTCGCATTGGCGCTGTTCGCACTCGGATTGATTCTTAACCGGACCAAAGCTGGGTTGGCTTTCAGAGCTGTTTCATCCAATGTGGAATCTGCACGGCTTGTGGGAGTTCACACGGGACGAACCCTTGGCTTCGGTTGGGCGATCGCATCGGCCTTCGGAACCCTGGGCGCAGTGCTCGTCGCACCTCAACTTGGTGGTGTGAACCCGAACATGATGGCCACCATCCTGATTTATGCCCTAGCTGGCGCCGCTCTGGGTGGACTAGACAGCCTTGGAGGTGCAGTCCTTGGAGGAATCCTTGTAGGCATCATCCAGGCCGTGTTTGTTACCTGGGGTGGAGTCGTAGTATTCGGCCAGCTTTACATGTCGATCCTGCAGCTTGCTGCAGCGTTCCTCGTGATTCTTATCGTCCTATTGTTCCGACCCTCGGGCCTCTTTG
>DJZU01000065.1:0-6877 GCA_002448715.1 Candidatus Neomicrothrix sp. UBA6944
CTACAGGCTGACTCACCGCCATGAAATCGATTCTTCAAGTTGCGACCGGAATGTCAGATAAATTTGGTGACTATGCAAAGGAGCTCTACGACGGAGAACTGGCCTGACGCCCTTGAACTGGGTCCCGTCACGGTGCTCACGGGTCAAGACCAAGGAAAATATCCACACGGCAATTCGATCTTGGTAACCGGCACCAACGAAAAGATCTTGGTCGATCCATCCTTGACGATTGCTGAGCGAGGAATCTCGTTTGACGTGGACCGAATTCTTCTGTCCCACGTACACGAAGATCACATTCCTGGAATGAGCCGTTTACCAGGGGTCCCTGTTTTATGTCACGAAGAAGATGCAGTTGGGTTGACATCACTTGATGGTTTGATGTCGATGTATGGACTGCCCGGAGAAATCGAAGAAGAGTTCCGTAAGGAAGTATTGGAGGACTTTAGCTACGCCCCGCGTAAGCAGGTGTCAACCTTCACCGATGGTACGACCGTAGATTTGGGTGAAGTAAATATTGAAGTAATACATACTCCTGGACACACGCGAGGGCACTGCGCATTCTTGATCCCGGAAGCTCGAGTTGTCTACCTGGGTGATATTGAGCTCTCGGGCTTCGGTCCTTACTACTTTGACGCGTGGTCATCATTGGAAAGTTTCGAGAAGTCACTTCAGCTCTGCGGGGAAATTGACGCTGACCACTTCGTGACATTCCACCATAAGTGGGTCGTATCAGGAAAAGATCGCTTCCTTGGCATGCTGCGCGATTTCGGCACGGTGATCACCGAACGCGAGTTGGCGATGCTTGCCTTCATGTCCGAGCCCAAGTCGGTCGAAGACTGTGCTTTGCAACGGTTTGTTTATCGGCCCTCTGTTGATACCAAGTTCGTCCATCACGTCGAAACGCGCTCGGCGCAGATTCACATCGATCGGATGCTCAGAGATGGGCGACTTACGCAAGTAACTGAAAGTAGCTTCCGCGCTGCATAAATCGATGCAACTAGGAACTCATAAGATGGCTAGTTTCGTTGAACGAAGTTAGAAGCGGGCGGCCCTCCCTGACAACAATGCGGGAAATTTGAGCTTGTCCAACCTGCAGTCGCCACGAAATCTGCTCTTCTACTCCCAAAGCCCATGCAATAGCTGATTTGATTGGCGAGACATGGGTAAATACCGCCACATTTAGTTCTGAGGCTTCCGCGAGCAAGTCGTTGCACGCTTCGACGACTCGCTCGTCTAATGCAGCTAATGACTCTCCCCCTGGGGGCGCAAAAGTGGAATCGCTGCGCCATTGAGCCCATTGGTCAGAAGTAATTTCGTTAATCGGAAGTTCGTCCCATTCCCCATAGTCGAGTTCAGTCCACCGCTCGTCTAGCCGAATTGGCAACTTTAGGGGTTCCGCTGTTTCTCGCGCCCTCATGAGCGGCGAGGACACAACTATGTCAACTTTGCCTAGAGCTAACGAAATCTCATATGCCTGCTGTAGGCCAATCGCGTCAAGTGGGTGATCCACTCTCCCCTGCAGGAGCCCGCTCGCATTCGCGACGGTTCGGCCATGTCGAACAATCAGCAACACTTTTATCCCCGAACACGATCGTTAGTTAATGCTGGGTCGAGACGACCGCTCCGGAGGAACAATTGGCGCCTATCAGGCCGACTTAAGCCCATCAAATGCCAACTCCATAGCACCAAAACGAGACCCATTAATTCCATGGCGAGAAGCAGCATTATGGGACGCTCGGTAACCGGCAAAGGAACATCGTTGAGCGAAAAACCTGCGAAAGGCCACCAGAAGGACGACGTATTCATCCATGCCCCATCGAAAACCAAATGCCAAAAAAGTCCGATTGGGATGGCCAAAAGCCGTCTTCGTAGTCTGCGTTTTCCTATGGTGCAGACCATCAACGTCATCATCACGACGATGGGGGCAGCGAGCGTGTGTAGAACTGGCACTTGACCGGTTAAACCATCAACGGCGTCCGGCAATAAAACCCCAAGCACGAGGAGGCGATGGTCAATCGCTGGATCTCGGAACGTAAACCACATTGCGGTCAACGCTGTACCAACGAACCACAGGAACACTTGGACCTGCCTATCGCACCAAGAGTGCGCCGCACTCCGGACATTCCGAAGGTTCGTCACTGGGTAGTCGCCGAATTCGATCAATTTCCACAGCGGCTATTTCCAAAAAACAAGCTCCACATGAAGTTCCCACCAGACGTCCGATCGCCGTGTGGTCTCCCATCCTTTTACGATTTTCTATGTATAGGCCACTCAATCGGGACCCCGCACGGTCTTCTGTGTCTCGCTTCTCTTCCATGACCGACTCTTGTTCACTTTCTATCTCGGTCACTTGATTAGAGATGCGCTCTTGTAGATCTGCAATTTGGAGTTGAAATTCGGATCGCTCTGCTTCGATTCGGGACTCCTCCTTGGCGAAAGGTTCGATCTCCTCCATGATCTCGATGATTTGATCCTCAAGCAGAGACTGGCGGCCCGACAGCGAGTCAATTTCGCTTTGTAGAACAGTTGCTTCTTTAGGCGAGGTCATTTCGCCTCCATATAGAGAACTCGTGGCTCTGGCCACCTTGTCCTCTAAATTTTGGATCTCGGCTTCTCTGTCACTTTGACTCTGGCGCAACGCCGTCAATTCGCTAGCTAACTGATTTAATTCGTCCTCGAGTTTGGAGTCTTGCTCATGGACTAGAGCTAACTGTTCGCGTTCAGGTAACGTCGCCGCGCGGTGCGCTAGCTGCGAAAGCCGAGTATCGAGTTCCTGAAGCTCAACTAAAACCTCAAGTTCACTCAATGTCGTCGCCTCCTCGGCCATCCATCTAGGGCTCCTTACTCTGGTTCTATCACGTGACCGGCTACTCAGGTTCCATTCTCTTCTTCTGGAGGCGGTTCGGTAGTGGTGGTCACAGGGTTTCTTGTCGGGACCAGAGCGCAATTGAGATATTCATCCCTAAAAATTCCCGCTGGCGAACGCTCAGTCATCCGACAGTTGGCTTCCGGATGGGCTCTGAATTTTCCAGCCTCTAGGTCAACGACAGTCATCGCGCAGGGCAATTCGAACTGCATCAATCCTCGCTCGACACCAAGGTCAACATCGATAGCGCAAGTTTCGTCGGACAGATACAGCAATTGTGAGTTCCGCTGGGGCGGAGGCGGCGACGCTAAGGGCAGGATCTCCTGATCTTGTAATGCCCGGGTCATGTATGCGCCCCAGACTCTGGCGGGAATCCAACCACCTGTTCCGTCTCTTCCCTGAATGTCAGTCATCGAAACTTTCTCTTCAGGGTGCCCCATCCAGACCGCTGTGCTTAATTGAGGGGTGAAACCTACATACCACGCATCGCTAAAGTCCTGAGCAGTACCAGTCTTTCCTGCAGAGGGCTGACCACTTGGAAGTTGCGCCCTGCGTCCAGTACCTGCGACGACGTTTTTTGCGAGCACTTCCGAAACCCATGCCGCTGTAGTTGCCTTAATTGCTCGACGGCCCCTAGGTACGTGCTGGTAAATCACGGAACCTGCTGCGTCTTCGATTCTGGTAATGAAATGAGGCTCCATTCGTAAACCGCCGTTGGCGATCGCTGCGTAGGCAACTGCTTGTTCCAGAGGGGTTACTTCTTGCGCTCCCAAAGACATCGATAAATACGGGCGGAAAGAGTTTTCAAGGTCTCGGCCAAGTAGACGGTTTGCAACCTCAACGACGTTGTCTAACCCAGTCCGCAATCCCAGCCGGACAAATCCGCAGTTAGAACTCTTCAACACGGCATATTGCACCGTTCCTACTAGCCCCTCATTGTCATTGAAGTTGCTGACCTCATAGTCAACATTCGGTGGGTTGGGGAAAGTGCAGGGACCAACGCCACTAATGGTGTCGAATGGATAGAGGCCAGCTTTTTCGATTGCCGCAGCCAGAACATACGTTTTGAAAGAAGAGCCCGGTTGTCTACTTCCCTGAGTGACGAGATTGAACTGGAAATCAGCGAACTCAGGTCCTCCGATGAATGCTCGGACAGCGCCCGATGCTGGATCGACCGAAGCTACGGCCACTTCGAAATCATTTGAGCCGCCGGGGAGAACTTCGAGGACAGCCTCTTCCATATGCCGTTGCAGTGTTGGATCGAACGTCGTCCACACTCGAAGACCGCCGTTATATACCTTGGCGAACCTTTCCTGATACGTCTCTCCTAGTGCTGAGTGCGCCAGCAATGCTTCGGTAACTTCATCAAGAAAATAGTCTCGCTTTAAAGTTTCATCAGTTCGTTGCGGGCTTCTATTGCGGTCCGGCAAACCGCGCTGCTCGAAACGTTCTCGGCCTTCAGAGTCGATGATCCCTGCGTCTTGAGCACTCTGCAACGACATGCTTCGTCGTTTGCCAGCTATGTCCATGTCGTCGAAGCCATCGTAAATACCCGGACTTCGGATAAGGCCCGCTAAAAATGCTGCGTCGCCAACGTCTAGTTGGTTGACGTTCTTACCAAAGTAGGTCTCCGCTGCCGCTTGAAGGCCGTAGGCGCCGTTACCGAAATAGATCTCGTTGAGGTAGAACTCCAGAATCTCTTCTTTGGAAAATTGTTCTTCCAGTCGGGCAGCTAAGACAGCCTCGCGAATTTTCCTACTAAAGGAACTCTCATTCCCTACGATTCGCAGTTTGACGATCTGTTGAGTGATGGTGGAACCACCTTGCGTTATGGCCCCGCTCGTTAGGTTCTGAATCATTGCGCGCGAAATCGCTCGGATATCTACGCCGTTGTGGAGCCAGAATTTGTTGTCTTCAACCGCTAAGAGCGTTGCCAGAACATCATCTGGAACTTCACCTATCTGGACGAGCTGACGGTCAATGTCGTAACGCAAGATGCCGATCTCATTTCCGGCATTGTCATAGACCACTGTTCGTTGCTCTCCTGGCGAAAGATCAAGAGCGACATCAGCGCGTTCTCTGTCTACTGCAAACAATGCTTTTTGGCCGTGAGGCCCAATCGCGATTCCTACGGCGGTCAGCAAAACAGCGCAGGCCAGAACCGTTGTCGCCAAAACTGGGAGGCGAAGAAACCGCCGAAAAGCTCTCACTATTTATCGAAGGTACCGGTCCTGAGAGCTTCCAAAGGGTCGCCCAGCCCCTACTCGGCATCATTTCATCGCGTTTGTACGCAATCATGGTGCTGTGAACCGTCCTGATGTTGGTGCATCTTCTTTCGACCCAACTCGAGTTTTGATAGTTGACGGAGGGCCACATCCACCTGTCATGCCGAATATCCCCACTCCGACCCTGGTGATAGCAGCCGATAAGGGCTTTGAGCATGCCCGCGATTTGGGGCTCGAGGTCGACGTCGTTGTCGGTGATTTTGATTCTGTCGCCCCTCAGCACGTTGAGACTCTTGACCCTCGGGTCATCTTAGAGCGGCACAGCGTAGACAAAGATGACAGCGACCTGACTTTGGCGCTCAGATTTGCGAACCGGGTTGGTGCTCATCATATTGACATCATTACTGGTGGAAACGGGCGTCTAGATCATCTCCTGATCGGAGCCTTACTTATAGCAAACAGCGAGAACCTGGGGCGATCGATTGTTACTCACTGCGGTAGCAGTCGTTTAGTGGCCTTAGGGCCAGGTCAATCCCTTGGTTTGGAAAATCTCACCGGCTGCTGGATCAGCTTGATTTCTCTCAAAGCCGAAACCCGGGTCCGTACCGAAGGTTTGAAATGGAACCTTGCACTCACCGACTCCTTCCCTCCATTCAGTAGCCTGGGTCTGAGTAACCAAGTCGTTGATGTGCCTTCTGTTGAGGTCAACCAAGGCAGCCTTCTAGCAATAATTTCTTCTCCAGATGAGTGACTCCACCTCGAAGTTCGCCAAAGCAATGATTGTTCTTTCTTGCACTTTGGCTCTTAATACAGGATGCGCTTCGCCCGACAATGCTCAGCATTCCATAAGGCTTCTCACTCACAAAGATTTTCATGTTCCGGGCGAAGCAATTGCAGACTTCGAAGAGAAGACCGGTATAGAGGTTTTGGTATTCGTTGAAGGAAATGCAAACACTATGGTTGATCTCCTCGAACGGTCGGCAGAAAATCCGGTTGCGGATGTTGTCTTGGGTATCGACAGTCTTGAGCGTCGCCGAGTAACAGAGAAGAGGCTGGTTGAGTCTTATCGACCAATTGCCATAGACCGTCTTGACCCCTCATTGGTTCTTCAGGACGCAATGCTGACACCGGTGAGTCAGCTCGCCGCATGCCTGAATCATTCAAAGTCTCGGTACGAATCTCCTGAGCGTCGCCTGGATCAACTACCTGACCCTCAGAAGATTCCTTTACAAGCTCCGACAAACTTCGAAGCCCTCTTCGACCCGAGGCATGCCGCCACCGCGGTGATTCCTGATCCTCTATCGAGTCGGTTCGGAGTCTATTTGTTGGTTGCTCTTGAACGTCTTTACCCCGAAAACGTTGACGGTGTCACTCCTTGGCCAAAACTGGTAGATGAAATGTTGCGCTCAGGAGTGGAGATCGCTCCCAGTTGGGAAGAAGCTTGGTTTAGTCGCTTCCAACCTTCAGCCGGGACTCAAAGCGCCGATACCCGGTCTCTCACTTGGGGCTCTTCGGGAATGCCAGCAGTGAGTGTTCGCTTTATACCCGAGCTGCCAGTTGATACTGATGTTGCCGTGCTCGATAGCGGCTGTGTCAAGGTTGTCAACTATGCGGGGGTAGTCGCTAATACTCCAAATCGGCGCGATGCAGGGCGTCTCGTAGATAGTTTCGTTGAGCCATTGTTTCAATACGGTGTCCCGGACCGCTACGGGAGTCGGCCAGCAAGAACCGACATAGTGAGAACCGAAGCGTGGCGACGTTTCGGTGTTGAAGTAACCGCTATTCC
>DJZU01000065.1:7202-54818 GCA_002448715.1 Candidatus Neomicrothrix sp. UBA6944
ATTGACGAATGGCGGATCGGTCCACTTTGGGAAGAGTGGTTACTGACCTGGCAGCAGATCGTGAGAGCCATAGCTAGCGGTGAGGAGCCTTTGCCACCCATTGTTGAAGTGACCTTGCCTGCTCAATAGTAAGCATCCGACTTAATGATCCTGCTTTCAGCGTCCACGTTCTCCGTAGTCGCCCCAGGGCCGGTCACGATTCTTGATGGCATCACGTAGCGAACCGTCTGCAATGTCACCAACCCAGCGCTGAGCTTCAGGGGTGTGCCGAGCTATGCCGTCAAAAAATGTCCCCAACATTTGAGATGTGCGGAGTCCCATGTTCTCGAAGGCCTGGTTGATAAGAAGCTTGTTTAAGGCAAGTTGGTTCAATGGGATGTTTGCGAATCTTTGAGCTTCTCTTTCTGCCGCAACCGAGAGTTCTTCGCCTTCGAAGACCTGGGATACAAGACCAATTCGCAAAGCTGTTTCAGCGTCAATTGGTCGCCCAGTCAACAAGAACTGTTTTGCGTGCTCGAGCCCTATCCGATACACCCAGAGCATCGTTGTCGGCGTTCCGTAAATTCGACTGGGTGCGTAGCCGATATGAGCATCGGAAGCCATGAACATAAGGTCCGCACACAAAAGCAAATCAGTTGCACCGCCGATTGCCCAACCAGAAATTTCAGCGATCACGGGTTTAGGGCATTCCCAAATCTTCATGAACTTGCTGACGTTGGCGGACATCGACCGATAGTCCTGCACTGGATCCCAGATCTCGCTATTAGAGGCCTCATTATTTTGCAGGAAGACATCAAGGTCGTAGCCCGCAGAAACGTTTTGTCCTTCACCGCGAAGGATCACCGCCGAGATAGCGTCGTTTACTGTCGCCCGATCTATTGAGACTGCTACTCCATCAATTACTTCTTCTGTCAGTGTGTTCAATCGTTCAGGACGATTGATGGTGATGACGGCAACGCTTTCATTTTCCGAGTACAAAACTTGGCTTGACACTGGGCCGACCTCCTGCGTCGCATCGGGGTTGCCGTAGAGTAGTCGCGCAGTTCCAGGTGAGGGCACTGTGTCTGCCCTCGCACCACATAACTTTCATAAAGGATCAATAATGTTGGATACCGTCACACTCGGCGACAAGACCGGCTTAAAGGTGCCGAGACTTTGCTTGGGGACTATGAATTTCGGTGAACCCGGTAGAGGCCACCAGGGTGACTGGACGTTGGGCCTTGAGGACGCTCGGCCAATTTTCGAGGCAGCTATTGAGACCGGATTGTTCTACTTCGACACGGCTGACATCTATGGAGTCGGAGCCTGCGAACAGGTCGTAGGACAGTTACTTCGCGAGTTGCTTCCCCGCGACGAATACCTGATAAACACGAAAATTTCTATGCCAATGGGTCGAGGTGCCAATCAGGGTGGCCTATCCCGAAAACACATCTTCGAAGGTGTTGATAGTTCATTGAAACGTTTGGGGCTCGACTACCTAGACCAACTGATTATCCACCGCCATCCGCATGGCATTCCAGGCGTCGGCGCGGCACCAATCGAAGAGACTCTCGAAGCTCTTCACGATGTAGTAAAGGCGGGCAAGGCGCTCTACATCGGAGCCTCGTCGATGTTTGCTTGGCAGTTCACAGAACTCCAGCTAACCGCCAAGCTCAACGGCTGGACAGAATTTATCAGCATGCAGAATCATTACAATCTCATCTACCGCGAAGAAGAACGCGAAATGAACCCCTATTGCGTCAGCACCGGAGTGGCGTTACAACCCTGGTCTCCGTTGGCACGAGGAATTCTCGCAGGCGCGTACCGCGGGAGCTTAGAAGGAGGCACCACAAACCGATCAACTGGTCAAGATCGGACTAGAACCGAGTCTCTGTACAGAGGTGAGATGGATTTTGCAATTGCTGATCGAGTGATCAAATTGGCCGAGGACCGGGACTGTAGACCAGCTCAGATAGCGATAGCTTGGCTACTTTCCAAACCCGGAGTAACAGCGCCAGTAGTTGGTGTGTCCAGAGTTGAGCAGTTGCATCAGCTAGTTGAGGCATGCTCAATCGAGTTATCCGAAGAGGAGATAGATAACTTGGAGGAGCTGTATCGACCAGTCGATAATTTGCTCTCGATCGGCACTTCTTAGACTGCTCTATCTGAAGTTTCTTTTACTCCCCGACCCCAAGGCAGCTAGCCTCGTCTCTCAGTTACAGAAGAGATAACGAGCGTCGGAACAGAAGGGGTTTGATGTGAAAGCAGCCGTTCTAAATGAAATTCCAGGTGAGCTAGACATTGAGGATGTCCAGATAGACAAACCTGGACCGCGCGAGGTACTCATCCAGACATCCGCCGCAGGGCTCTGCCACAGCGACCTTCACTTTATGGAGGGGAAATACCCCTACATGACCCCCGCTGTCCTTGGACACGAATCGGCCGGCGTGGTGGAAGCAGTTGGGTCTGATGTCACCTATGTCAAACCCGGCGATCATGTCATTACTTGCCTGTCTGTCTTCTGTGGTCATTGTTCATACTGCACCGAGGGTCGCCCTTCTCTGTGTTCCGGTAAGGATCTCGAATGCAACCGAGGACCTGATGAAGCCTCACGTCTAACAATTGACGGTCAACCAGCTTGGCAGTTTCTTAATCTCTCTTCTTTTGCTGAACAGATGCTGGTTCATGAGCACGCGATCGTGAAGATTCGCGAGGACATGCCGCTCGACCGGGCATCACTTATCGGATGCGGTGTTATGACGGGCGTTGGGGCTGTATTTCGCACTGCCCGCGTAGAACCTGGAGAGACAGTGGCAGTATTCGGCGCCGGCGGTATTGGACTAGCGGCAGTTCAGGCGGCTCGAATCGCGGGTGCCGGCAGAATCATCGCCGTAGACATGATCGACAGCAAGCTGGAGGTAGCACGACAAATGGGCGCTACCGACACGGTAAATGCCGGAGATACTGATGCTGTGGGAAGCATTCACGAAATGACCGCTGGTGGAGTGCACAAGTCGTTTGAAGCTGTTGGTTTGAAACAAACCACCGAACAGTCTTTCCAAAGTCTCCGTAATGGCGGCACAGCAACTGTGATTGGCATGATCCCAATTGGGACAAACATTGAGATCCATGGTGTCGATTTTCTTTTTGAGAAGAAAATCCAGGGATCGAACATGGGTTCAAATCAATTCAGGACTGACATGCCACGCTTAGTCGACATGTACTTGGATGGTCGCCTGATGCTTGACGAAATGGTTTCTGCCAGAATCAGTCTGGATGAGATCAACCAAGGTTTCGACGCGATGAAGTCCGGTTCGGTGACTAGGTCAGTGGTAACTTTCGACTGACTCATTAGCTGCTCTTATGCCGAGTGGTCGTTACCAGTCATGCACGGTGTTAAAGACTCCTCGAACTCTGCCCACCAAGGTGCATGCGTTCACTTTCTTGGCTCGTAGCACGTTGGTCGCGGCATCGTTGACTCTTTCCACTTTGAGTTGGCCTTGATATACCGCCTCGTCGATGCTCGCGAACGCTGGACCAACGTCAGCCAACGTGCCCAAAATCATCAGATCAGCACCAGCGCTTACCGCCATAACGACTGATTCCTCGATCGGCCAGCGGTCGGCGATGGCTTTCATGTTCAGTGCATCCGTAATTACTAGCCCGTCAAAGCCAAGATCGGTCCTCAATAGACCGTCGATGGCATCGCTGGAAAGTGAAGCCGGCAAGTCTCCTGTCAGCCCGGGGATTTCAAGATGGCTAACCATGATGGCTGATTTTCCGGTGCTGATCGCGGCTTGGAATGGCGTCAGATCGTCTTGAAGTAGTTGTGCGAGCGGTGGGGCTTGGGCCCTCCCGTGGTGCGAGTCTTCGGTAGCGGACCCGTGGCCGGGGAAGTGTTTCGCCACAGGCAGTACTCCTCCGTCGCTCAAGCCTTCGATGGTCGCTACGCCATAATCGGTCACCAAGGCTGAGTCATTCGAGAACGAACGGTCTCCTATTCCCGGACCCGCACCAACATCAAGTACAGGGGCCAGGTTGACATTAAATCCGACTTCAAGCATTTGGGTTGCGTGACGTTCTGCTCTTTGGGCGACAATTTCGAGGCGCTCATTGACCTGCCGACCGGCACTCGGTAGGTCCGGCAAAATGTGTCGTAGACGCTGAACTCGTCCGCCTTCCTCGTCCGCTGCCATCAAAAGTGGAATACGGCTCGCGAATTCTTGGAGCTCATCAACCCTTCTGCCGATCCATGGTGTTGCTCCACCGGTAAGGAGAATTCCAGCAATCTGGTGATCTCGTGCTTCCTCCACCGCAGCCCCAAACTGAGACTCTTGCATTGTGGGGAGTAGCAGTTGCCCTATTCGCACTGCTCGCGGTAGCTCTGCAACGCACCCGCGATCGATGCTGTCAATCCATCTGCCGCGCATGAGTTGTTTCACAGCCAGTCCCGAGAGCCATCCAGGGGGACGTTCATGACCAGTGAATATTCGTGGTCCTGGATCTCCGATCGCGACCTTCGCCCCGTTTACCAATTCGAGCCAAATACCCAAAGCGCCTGGCGCTCCTTCATATGCGGTGCGAACGTTGTCGGTTACAGGTTCGCTTTCCCCTAGAGGCGGAACAATGTTTGTGCCTACGACTTCAACCGACCCATCAGCGGATACAACCCAGTACCCCATGCCACCGGGCCCTCCTACTACCGCGACCACGGTCGAGTCCGGTGTGATCGGTTGGGTCGATGTCTCTGCGGCAATGAGAGGTGCGCCCAGATATGTGACTATCAATAGCGCGGCGAGAGTCGTCAACACCGGAGTTCGCAGCGAGCGATATCGACTATATCTACTCACCGATACTCCCAATACTGAGATCGATTTCTTCAGATGTCGGAAGCTCATGAGTTAATGAGATTTTCTTCGCTCCGGAGTTTTCGACAGCTATTGGTACTGCGAGTTGGACATGACGCAAAAGACAGAAAGTGGCGTCTTGAGCGGGGCAATAGAAAACCGTTGCGTCCGCTTGAATACGAAGATTTTCTTCCTCTTCGATAATGAGTGAAAACTGTTGAGGCATGACAGGGCCTTGGGCTTGATAGGTACTTCTCCCTTCGATTCGTGACTTTGACGCGTTCTGGATCTCGATGTCTAGAACGAAAGTTCCGTCGCTATTGAACTCGTATGCAGCAGGAACAAATAGTTCAACTGTGAGATCGAGAACGCCCGGGGCGACAGTTCGCAAAGGGAGGGTCACGATTTCGTCTGCTGCTGTGCGGTGAAGGAGTGCAGCTGATTGTTGATTACTGAGCTCCAGTGTGGTGAGTTCGCCAGTTGCTACATCTAGGGTTCGGATTCGGTGATTATTGGTGTCCGCAATAAACAAGGTTTCATTGACTCCGCTCAAGCCACTTGGTTCGTTCAATTGAGCTGCTTCACCGAACCCGTCTCTCAGCCCAGGCTCTCCATTTCCTGACACGACTCGTGAATTACTTGACTCCGAATCAATGATCTTTATTCGGTGGTTGTAGGTGTCGGCTACGTAGAGGCTTCCGCCAAGAATGTCGATACCTACAGCGTGTTGAAGTTTCGTCACTTCACCGGCGCCTACTGCGTCCCCCCAGGAAAAGAGTCCTTCGCCGATGAGCGTGGAGAGTTGGCCATTGCTCCCCAGATCAATGGATCGAACAGCACTTGCTTCGGGGTCGGTAAACCAGAGGCTTGAGCTGTCGGCCGCGAGACCAGAAGGCTGTGAGAGTGTCGCTAAGAGGCGTGGGCCATCATCTAATCCTTCTGCCCCAGTTCCGGCAAAGATGTCAACCCATGTGGCGGTTCGACCGTCATTTGAAACTTCGATCACCCAAATTTGATGTCGCCCGGCCCCCGCGACGAAGATTTGCTCTCCGACTCGTTCCACGTCCCAGGGGGAGGTTAGGGGCGTCGATAACGGTGCCCCAGGGACGACACGGTGTGTCGACTGCCCTGTCCCGGCCATTGTGTCTACTGTGCGTTGAAAAAGATCGACAATTCTTATCGTATGGTTGGCTCGGTCGGCGACATAGAGGTACCTGCCGCTCGATGACAGTGTCATTCCTTGTGGTTGGTTGAATCGAGCATTATCCCAGGAACCGTTCACTAATCCCGCTGTGCCGCCGCCAATGGTGTCAAGTATTTGGCCTTCGAGGTCGGTGACAATGATCCGGTGATGACCCGAATCAGCGATGAAGAGCTGGTTGCGATCTTTATCGGCGAGCACCTTGCCCGGGAAACTCAAGACGGTGGGAATTGGCGTTTTTTCTGCCGCTATAACTTCTAAAGGTCGGACATCGATCAGGCCCGCTGTTCCGTATTCACGGCTCATTCGGTCGATGACGGGTTGGAAGAGTGGGTATATGCCCTCTCCCGCGTGGCTTCCTACTACCCGACCTAGTGGATCAATGAGTACGAGGGTTGGCCAGGCTCGAACCCGGTATGCGCGCCGTAAGTATTCGAAGTCGTCGTTTACTACTGGATGTTGGACCTCTAGACGTCGAACTGCTTGTTCTACTGCGCCATTTGTACGTTCGTGATCGAACTTGGCCCAGTGGACACCTATTACGACAAGCGAATTGGGGTACTCGTTTTCTAGACGATGTAAGTCCGGTATGACGTGCAAACAATTGACGCAACCTTGGGTCCAAAAGTCGAGAATCACGATCTTTCCGCGCAGGTCGGATAGCAGGGAGAGAGGTCGTTCTACGTTGAACCATTCGAGACCGTTGGGAATCTCGGGCGCAGCGATTTCTCCTTTATAGGTGAAGTCGCGCTCCGTAATTGGTGTTGTCGACGTGGACATCTGCTCTGTTGAGGTTGATGAACCAGTCCGGATTGAGTTGTCTTCGTGACCTAGCTCTGAAGTAACTGATCCGCAGGCAACCGCGATCGTTGATGCGCACAGAGTAAGAGATAGGAGGGTTTTCCGGGTCATCAGTTAGCAAGTTCGCATGTGTAGCTTCTGAGGTCTGTTCTCAGGGCCTGAGGCGAGAGTCGATGACGCCGGTATCGAAACCTGCGAGATGAAGACCACCGTGAAATCTCGCATGCTCAATTTTCAGGCATCGGTCCATTACCACGTCTATGCCTGCATTGATGGCAATAGTTGCTGCTTCGACGTTCCATAAACCTAGTTGTGTCCAAAAGGATTGAGCTCCGACGGCAATTGTTTCTTCTGCGACTTCAGGCAGATCTTCTGAACGTCGAAACACGTTTACCATGTCAGGAACCTCTGGTAGTTCCGTCAGACTCCCATAACAAGGCTGGTCGAAAATTTCTTCGACCAGCGGGTTCACAAAATATACTTTGAAGTCTGCACTTGAACTCAGCAGGTAAGTAGCGACGAAGTTGCTTGGTCTTGCCGAGTTTGCTGACACGCCGACCATCGCCACGCTCTTTGTGCGGTTAAGAAGCGCTAAGCGTTCCGCTGCAGACGGTTCGCTCCAACCCGGAACGGATTCGTGCGTTACGGTCACAGTTCACTCGCTTTCGATAATGCCTGATCGAGATCCCAAATAATGTCATCGAGGTCTTCGAGTCCTACAGAAATTCTGACCATGTCCTCGCTGACCCCGCCGGTGGCAAGCGCTTCGTCAGAGAGCTGTTGGTGCGTAGTCGAGGCAGGGTGGATTACCAGGGTGCGAGCATCGCCTACGTTTGCTAAGTGACTGATCACTTGCAGAGACTCAATGAATTTGGCCCCTGCAGTTCGGCCACCGCTCACGCCGAAGGTGAAGATAGCGCCAGGTCCTTTGGGCATGTACTTCTGAGCGAGGTCAAAATATTGAGAGGTAGCGAGGCCGGCGTAGTTCACCCAGTTCACCATCGAGTGCTGTTCAAGGTGTTCTGCTACCGCTTGTGCGTTCGCCACATGAGCATCCATGCGAAACGGAAGCGTTTCTATCCCTTGGAGCAACAGGAAGGCGTTGATGGGGGACATGGAGGCCCCAATGTCTCTCAATTGTTCTGCTCGAAGTTTCGTACAAAACGCGTACTCTCCGAAGTTCTCCCAAAATTTCAAGCCGTTGTAGCTTTCGACCGGGTCGGTCATCTGGGGAAAGCGACCAGTCCCCCAATCGAACTGGCCTGATTCCGTTACAACGCCACCAATCGAGTTACCGTGACCACCAATGAATTTCGTTGCGGAGTGCAAAACTATGTCCGCGCCATGTGTGAGCGGTTGGCAGAGGTACGGTGTGGCAAATGTGCCGTCTACGACCAACGGCAAGTCGTTTGAATGAGCTACTTCAGCAATGGCTGAGACATCCGGGATAGAACCTGAAGGATTCCCAACGATTTCGGTATAGAGAAACTTTGTGTTCTCGTCGATAGCTTTCGCGTAAGCATCTGGATCGTCGCCATCAACGAATCTTGCTTCTATACCAAAGCGACCTAGCGTCACGTCGAAGAGGGTGTGCGTGCCGCCGTAGAGAGCGGAGGAAGTGACGAGATTGTCACCCTGATGGGTGAGAGCTGCGGCGGTCAAGAATTCGGCTGACATACCTGATGCGGTCGCTACAGACCCGATGCCGCCTTCAAGACTTGCCATTCGTTCCTCAAAGGCATTGATTGTCGGATTAGAAATCCGCGTGTAGATATTCCCGTATTTTTGGAGCGCGAATTTGTCTGCCGCGTCCGCTGTGTCTTCAAAAACAAAACTAGTGGACTGGTATATCGGCACAGCGCGAGAACCCGTTGTCGGATCGGGCCTACCACCTGCGTGCAGAGCTCTGGTCCTGAATCCCCAGTTGCGGTCATTCACAACAACGAGTTTAGGTAATGGTTTAGCTAGTGCGTCCGCTCTCGTATTTTTCTACAAGTGACAGCGCTTCAGCTGGGCTTATCTTGGCTAGCCCGATCAGCCAGCAAGCAATTGGGGCGGCTATCCGTTCAGAACTGTGAGCCGCTATGCCAGCGAGATCCAAAAGGTTATCGATCTCTTCAGGGCTAGGCGCAGGCAAGTTGAGCTCCTTGGCTAAACCTTCAATCCATTGTTGCGCTGAGGGAGTTTGTTCTGACATGTCCTCTTCTCTATTTGTCGTCTGCGAATTGGGGCGGGTCATAGGATTCGACACGAGGGACGGGCCCTTCAAAGCGTTCAATATCCACCAGACAGGTATGTGCTGAGGGGCCCTGAGCTAACTGGGAGGTGCCTTTGTCTCTGGTGAGCACGTTCGGGTTTCCCGCCCGGCACATTCCATCAGCATCTGGGTCATACCAAGCTCCTGTCGAAAGCTGCACGACTTCAGGCATTAACGAATCGTCGACTAGCGCCCCTGCGAGACAACTTCCCCGGTCGTTGTAGACACGCACCACGTCACCATCAGATATGCCTCGTTCTTCTGCGATTTTGGGGTGTATACGAATGGGTTCTCGGCCTGCGACCTTCGATCCCTGACTTGGTTCGGTGTGGTCGTATTGGCTATGAAGTCGAACGGTTGGCTGGTTTGAAACCAGGTGCAAAGGCCAGCAATCAGAACCATTTCCTCCTAATCGTTCGAATGGTTCCATCCATGCTGGATGTGGAGGGCAGTCGTCATAGTCGAATTGCGCAATGGTGTCAGACCACAGTTCGATTCGCCCACTTGGGGTTCCCAACGGGTGAATGGTGGGATCGGCTCGATACTCGGCGAGAAAGATCTGTTCGTTGTCTCCCATTTCGTTCATTTCAGGATGACGCAAATAGCCGACTTCTCGGAATTGTTCGTAATCGGGCGCCCAGTCGTTCTCAGCTCGAAAGATTTCATACAGGACTTCGACCCATTGATCTCCGGTTCGCCCTTCAGTGAACTGGTCCTCTAAACCGAGTCGTTCTGCCACCATTTCAAGAATTTGGTAGTCGTCAAGAGCCTCCCCCGGAGGGTCTACTGCACGTCCATGAGAAATCAGCATGTTCTCTGCGCCACCAATGTCATTTCGTTCAACTGGTGTCGTTGATGGCAACACGATGTCCGCTCTTCGCGCTGTCGGAGTCCAGAAGGGCTCTTGCACCACTATCGTGTCCGGGCGCTCCCAGGCAGCCGAGAGTTCATTTAAATCTTGGTGATGGTGGAAAGGATTACCGCCTGCCCACCAGACCATTTTGATTTCGGGGTACCGGCCGGTCCGGCCGTTGAAGTTATAAGTCTCCCCAGGTTGATCCAACAACTCGCGGAAACGGGACACTGAAATTATTGGTGGCCCTTCGGGTCTTTGAGGGATGGGGATTCCTGGCACCCGTTTACGAACTTGGCCTGCTCCTACGTTGCCTTGTGCCCCAAAGGGAAATGCTATTCCGCCTCCCGGCAGGCCAATCTGACCCAATGCGCACGCGAGGGCTGTAGCCGCCCAATAAGACTGCTCCCCATGGTCGGCGCGTTGAACCGACAGGCCTACGTTGATCAAAGTGCGGCGACGCGACATTTCGTCAGCCAACTTGCTGATGGTGTGGGCTTCTATTCCGGTAATAGATGCAGCCCAAGTCGCCGATTTGGGTTGATCGTCGGCGTCACCGAGGACATAGGCCTCGAAACGATCCCAACCATGGACATATGTATTAACAAAGTCGTAATCAACTTGACCTTCAACCAGCAACGTGTGGATACAGGCCAACATCAGCGCAACATCGGTACCTGGCCGGATCGGCTGCCAACGGGAGTCGATCTGAGGATCAATATCGTCACGGATGGGTCCGACATTGAGGAATTCAGTTCCGTTGCGGTGTGCCTCTTTCATCCAGTCTTCTGTGTGATGCGTTCCTTGACCGCCATAGGTAACTTCGGTGTTGGAACGCCTGAGACCTCCGAATGTGACGAACAAGTCGGTGTGTTTGCTGATCACCGACCAACTTGTGCCTCTGCCGATTGCAGCGTGGTATCTCATACCAAGGAAGTAAGGAACTATTGCCTCTGCAGCCGAGGAAGAGTAAGTGCCCCAAACATCGGTGTAGCCGCCATACATGCGTAGGAGTCGAAACAGCAAAGCACTCGGCGCGTGAACACGACCCGAGGATCCCCAGCCATACGAACCTGCGAACAGAGCCTCCGGGCCGTATTCTCCTTGCACTCGCTTTAATTCGTCTGCGACGAGATCGATGGCTCGGTCCCACTCAACTTCTACAAAGGGTTCATCGCCTCTCCGCTCCCGACGCGTCTTGAGTCCATCTTGAAGCCACGACTGCCTTACCGAGGGGCGAAGAACTCGAAGCGTGGATCTATGCACAAAAGCTTTGCCTATACCCGATGGGTGGGGATCTAGTTCGTGTCCATGCACCGCAATAACTTCGTCTCCATCGCTCTCTATTCGATAAGGCCCGAAGTGCGTTCCAAGTGACGTGATTTTGTTCATGGTTATTGAAGAACAGTCCTAGCCTCAAGATGCCGTTCAGCGTTGAGACCCCAGTCTTCGGCGATGAGCTCGAGGGCAGCAATCCGTTCGCCGACACCGTGACTGGAACAATGCAGAAATAGTTCGTTGGCGTCAGTCTGCTCTGCGAGTTCCTTTAGACCTTTTGTGACCTCTTCCGCGGTCCCAGTAATCGCGTTGCTTGGCATAGCGTCCGCTCGATCCCATTCAGGGTGAGACAACGCTTCGTCTGGCGGCAACAACGGCCAAAATCTCCCTGTTCGCATACCGTATTTTCTGAGACGGCTCGGGGCAGCGAGAAGTTGCGCTTGCTCAGAGGTGTTAGAGGCCATAACTGACGCCGAAACAATTGTGTATGGAGCGTTGAGTACCGGTGATGGTCGGAAGGCTTCGTGGTAGAGCTTTACCGCTTCGAGCGTTCCACCAGTATCAAAATGATTTGCGAAGGTAAATGGAAGTCCCAACACTCCAGCAAGCTGAGCACTAAATCCGCTTGAACCGAGAAGAACCACTGAAGGTGAAGACGTGGCGACCGGTGTCGCAGAAAACTTATTCCACAGTCCATGGTCAGTTCTAACGTCGCCCAGCAGCCCCATCACGTCTATGAGATCACGGGGGAAATCTTCAACTGACAACGCGGAAGCCGATCCCCTTACCACTGCCATCGTCTGTCGGTCACTGCCGGGGGCTCTACCAATTCCAAGGTCGATACGGCCAGGGTGGAGTGCTTCCAATAACGCGAACTGTTCAGCTATGACTAGTGGGGCGTGGTTCGGGAGCATGACACCTCCCGAACCAACCTTGATCCATTGGGTAGACGCAGCCACATGAGCCATAAGGACCGCCGGGGAAGTACTTGCGACCGTATTCATATTGTGATGTTCAGCAACCCAAAATCTTGAATATCCGAGCTCTTCCGCTTTACGTGCTACCTGTGTGGCCTCGGTTAGTGCCTGTGCACTGGTCGCATTACTCGAAACGGTCGCAAGATCCAAAACAGAAAGGGGTAAAAGTTCCACAGTAAAAATCTACGCCCTAATGGCCCGAAGTGTTAGTTCCAACGCTGCTATCGCGAACTCGTACATATTCGATTGGCGATCATTGTTTCCTGTCTGCAACTCGAATGTGAGTTCCGTTAACCCGCTACACGCCACCCAGCCGACACCTGCAGCATCACCGTAAGGATTGTCTGATGGACCAGTCGCGCCGGTCTCCCCTATGCCCCAATCTGCGCGATATAGCTGTCGTGCTCTTCTGGCTTGAATCAACGCGAAGGCTTCAGTAGCTCCGCGTAGACCTTCAGGCAGAGGCTCGTCGCCTGCCAACACGTCACGGGCTGAGCTCGTGTAGACGATCATTCCGCCCTTATAAAAGGCACTAGCACCCGGGACCGCTACCAGAGCTGCGTTGATGAGTCCCCCTGCTGCCGATTCAGACACAGCTATAGAACGTTCTGTCTGTTCCAGAGCAGCAGCTACTTGTTTCCCTACCTCGATCAGATCGTTGAATGTCAAAGCCATCACCCAAGTGCGCCACTTATGGCGATTTCGGCGATCTCCTCGGCATCTAAACCCAGGAGTTCCGCTAGGACGTCAAAGGTGTGTTCACCAAGCAATGGCGCAGCTGACCGAGGGCCATGGTCGTAATCATCTATTGAATATTGATGACCTGCGTAAGGAACTCGACCCATAGCTCCATGGTCATGCCATTTGTAGAAGCCGAGGTGGTCATATTGAGCATCTGTTAGAAGATCGCTGCTCCGAGCGACAATCCCTGCTGGAATGCCGGCGTCGAGAAGCATGTTCTCGAGTTCCTTTCCTTCTTGATTTGTCGTCCATTCGGAAATGTGCGCGTCGATTAGGTCTGCCGCTTCGATCCGACCGCTACTTGTTTCATACGCATCCCCCCAAGCCCATTTCGGGTTACCCATAAGATCGAGGAGACTGACCCAATTCAGGTCATCAATGATGGTGATGGCTATCCAGCGATCAATTCCCTGAATCGGGTATACCCCTTGAGGGCCGAGCTCATTGTCACGGTTGCCAACCCGTGTCGCCTTTCTTTGGTTGATTTGAAAATCAAGTAATTCGGGCGCCATGAGTTGCAGCCCGCACTCCAGCTGCGCTGCTTCCAAAATTCGACCTAGCCCGGTTCGCTTCCGATGGTTGATCGCGGCCAAGAGGGCTGACGTAATGAACCTCGGGGAAATGGTGTCTGTGTAGGCGAGATATGGGCCATCTGGCGGAAGGTCTGGCCAGCCAACTACTTCGTAGTAGCCGGCTATAGCAGCTGCGTGGTAGCCGTAGCCAGCGAGGGGCGATAAAGGTCCGCCGCCTGCAAGCAGCGACGTGTGGACGATAATCGCGGAAGGGTTTAGTGAGCGTATGACATCATCGCTGAATCCGCTTCGGGCAAAGGCGCCGGGGCTCCATGCCTCAATTACGATATCTGCCCAGGCAATCATTTTTTTTGCGATATCGATTCCGGTGTCGTTCTTTAGGTCGACATCGATACTCAATTTGGATGTGTTAAAGGTTGCGAAGAACTGAGACATATTCTCGCCAAAGATCTGATCTTTGAACGGACCGTTAACCCTCAAGGGATCCAGTCGTCCACCAGATTCGATACGAACTACCGTCGCTCCATGATCGGCTAAAGCCTTAGCTGTGATAGGTCCGACTCCAACCCAGGAGAAGTCCGCGACTTTCAACCCTTCCAAGGGAAGTTCGGAGTGGTTGATTTCTTGAATGCTTCTTGTGAATAACCCTCCTGCGAGATCATCTCGTATTTCGCGTCCGTGTTCGTTAATGCGCGGAGGTCGCCTTGGTGCTTCAAGCCGTTTACCGTCGAAAGATAGAAATCCTCCGGGGATTCGCTCATCTGCGAAGCCTCTTTCATTCGCTGCTTTGCGCCAAAAGTCCCTTATCTCGAGGTGGTCGAAGGCCAGAAGGTCCTCTACGTCATTGATAGGCGCCAAAGTGGCTCCAAGCTCTAGCCCACGTCTCATCATGGTCTCGCGTGGGTATCGGAGGCATAGGGCGCTGACCGCTTCGTAAATGTCGGCGAAGGTATAGATGGTCTTTTCTCCGCTGATCGAGCGATGATCAAAGGTGTCCCAGTCTTCTTCAAGCCACCTCGAGTCCACTATTCCTTCTTGGATAAGCCAAGGGCCTAATGCCTTAGCTAGGTCACCCCTGCTGACAGCTATCAACCAGCCGTCTGATGCCTCCACTCGAATTTGCAATGGCGGATCGGTAAGGATTTCTGTTCCAGTCCGGTGAATATCACTCCCCTGAATCGCGTGAGCTTCCATCGCGTTTAAGAGTGTCCATGTGACACACGATTGCGCGGATACGACTGCGTGTTGTCCTTCTCCGGTTGTCAACATGCGGGCGTGGGCGACTAGTCCCGCAACTGCTGACTCAGCTCCAGCGTGGCGCCAAACTTGAGGTATGGAGGCCTTCACTGGTGGTCGCTCCGGAGTGCCTTGCAAATTAGGTGAACCGCCAAGCGATGCAATCGACATCTCGCTATGGGGATCATTGGCTCTTGGTCCGTGTTCCCCGAACGGTGTGATAACGACGTGTACGAGCTGCGGATTAGTTTCTTGAATGTCACTTCGGTCGATACCTGCCTCCGCTGTAAAGGTTGGCAATCCAGACTCATAAAGGAAGTCCGCGCCCCCAACCAACTTGAGGAAAAGCTCTCGATCATCGATTGCGTCTAGGTCCAAAACAATCGATCGTTTATTGGAGGCGTACGCTCCGAAGTGCAAGCTACGCAGGTCGGAACTGTCATTTTTCCTCAAGGGGCTCGAATGGCGAGTAACGCACCCTTCAGGGGGTTCTACTTTGATGACGTCGGCCCCTAATTCCCCCAAAATCCAAGGTCCAACGTCACCGCGGTGATCAGTTAGATCAAGCACCCGCAAGCCCTCCAAAGGGCGCGCAGAATTCTCCGAGACGTCGTTGTCTAGGGTTTGGTCAGTCGATTTCAACGTCGCCCTTCTCCTCTCTTGGTTTGAGACGATAGTTTGCGTTTATGACGTCGACCTCTTTAGAACTTACAGAGTTGGTTTCTGGCGTTAAAAAACTCATTGTTGGCCGAGCAAAAGAATCCGACCGGCTTAGACACCCTGACCCGGAGGTGATTGCTTCTTTGGGGCATTTGGGGCTCATGAAGCTCCTCGTGCCGAAGGAATACGGTGGGCATGAACTACATCCCGCTGAATTGATCGAATTCACTAAAGCTCTTGCTGAGGTACACGGATCGACGGCTTGGGTTGCAATGACTTGTAATGAGGAAGCTGAATTAGTTTCGGCTTATCTGCCGCCTGATACCTGTCGCAGTTTATGGAGGGACGATCCTTCACTCGTGATAGCTGGTTCTGGTGTACCCAAGGGAAAGGCGTCACGAGTTAGTGGGGGCTGGCGAATTAGTGGGCGGTGGAATTTCGTTAGTGGGTGTACCACTGCCAACAAGTGGGTGTTGAACAGCATCGTGGAGGCAAGTTCTCCAATCGAGTTGTGTTTCGCGGTCATTGACGCAAACCCAGACTTCGTTGAGGACACCTGGCACACGGTTGGTTTACGTGGCACAGGTTCTCATGATGTGGTCTTAGACAGTGTTTTTGTAGAAGATGACTTTTGCGGTGTGGTGCCAAATAATTCGTTACCGCTTCCAGACTTACCGTTCTATCGGTTACCTTCGGCGTTGAGATTTCCGTTTCCTAAGACCGGAGTCGCAGCGGGTTTAGCGAGCAGGGCCATCGCAGATTTTAGATCGTTAGCTCTGGAGAAAACACCGCTGAATTCTAAGCGGTCACTAGGGGAACGCCCAGATGCCGCCTTATCAATGGCCAAGGCCGAAGCGCTTGTCGGCGCTGGGCAGGCTTGGGTTCATGAGCAGTTGGATGCTGTCTGGAGAGCCGCCAACGAGAACGCTGTTGTGAGTGACGACTTGCACGCTCGGGTGCGTTTAGCTTGCTCGTGGTCGGTACAAAATTCCATCAGCGCTATTCAGCATCTTGTTGATGCTGCAGGCAGCTCGGCGAACTTCGAGAAATCTGGGCTCATGGCTCTTTTGGATGATGCTCGTGCCGTGGCAGGTCATTTCATGGTCGGCTCTTATCAGATTGACACTGCGGGGCGAGTGCTTTTGGGATTAGACGCGGGCGATCCTGCTTTTTGATGCTTTGTTTTCTAGCTGCGTGTCCGAGTCAATCGAGCCGAATTGCTATGCCCTTTAGGTCCGGTGACGAAGATGGGAAGCGGTCAAAAACAAGCGGGTCGTGACCTGGGATGATGACGCCCTCGGGACCTGCCAACTGTCGGAGAGTTTCCCATCCTTCGACCATCTTGGATAAGTCGTCAATTATGGGGAAAGGTCGTCCTTCATCCATATTCGCCCAGTAGTGACTTGCGTCGGATGCCAGGACCACCACCCCATGGCCGGTATCGACTCGAACTACTTGTAAGCCTCGGGTATGTCCGCCGATTAGATGCAGAGTCAGCCCAGGAGCTAGTTCAGCATCGCCGTTATGGAAAGCGACCCGCTGATCGAAGACTCGACCGACGAGTTCTTGTACGTGGCGAACATTAAAAGCGTGACTGTATGCCTTGCGTGTCATATCACGGCCCGTAGCAAATGACATCTCTTGGTCTTGTGCGTGGAAGGTTGCGTTGGGGAATTGGCTTACTCCCCCCGCATGGTCATAGTGGAAGTGAGTCATGATCACGTCAGTGACCTTCTCTGGGTTGACTCCTAAGAGGGCAACACCTTCTGCTGCGGTTCTAAGCAATGTTCGCTGCCTGCTTTGTGCATCGTCTTGCTCGAACCCGGTGTCAACAACCCACTCTTTGCCGGCGTCGTCCTTAATTAACCAGACGAAATAATCCATGGGCATGGGGGTGGTGTCGTGCGGGTCTCCTCCAACAAAGTGTTCAGCGCGCACCGCATCGCGTTCTGCGTATTTGATGGCGTGAACCTCGTAGCTCGGCACCGGGCCTCATCTTCCTAGAGATATAAGTGTCAACACGCTAGTGCCACGGGCGGGTCTTTTCGGCTCTACGATGCCGGTACACAAAGTTTGGAGGCACCCGTTGAGTTTTGAGATCGGCAACTTGTACCGACAACACCTTCCATCTCCCGAAAAGCCGTGGAGTGGCATCCCAGAATTTAGTTTCGTTGGCGGAAACAACGACGAATCAAACGTTCCCGTCGCTGGCCTGACCGAAGCCGCTGCACGAGTGTTGCAGCGAGAAGGTAGAAGGCTCGCGATATACAACTTAGGTGGGAGTCCTCTAGGTCACGAAGATCTTCGTGTCTTCGTGTGCGACAAGCTTGGAATCCGAGCTGCGACAAACGTTGAACCTGATCAAGTGCTTATTACTTCTGGGTCTCTTCAGGCGCTTGATTTAGTTAATGATCTGCTTCTGTCACCTGGTGACAATGTGATTGTCGAAGAAGCGACTTACGGCGGGATGCTCAGTCGTCTTCAGCGTCTAGGGGTTGAGGTTCATGGGGTGCGCCTGGATAGTGACGGGGTGTGCCCCGAACATCTCCGCGAACTCCTTGATCGTTGTGTTAGCGACGGGCGACCCGCAAAGTACTTGTACACCATCCCCACGGTGCAAAACCCAACTGGTTCTTGCATGCCACTAGAGCGGCGCCTCGAAATCCTAGAAGTGATGGGCGAATACGAAACTGCAATTTTCGAGGACGACTGTTATGCCGATTTACTTTGGGGCTGCACCCGACCTCCGACGTTATGGGAGCTAGATCAAGCTAATACCCGAGTGATTTACTGTGGGTCTTTCTCGAAATCGATTGCCCCAGCGCTGAGAGTTGGGTATTTGATTGCCGATTCATCAATTCTTCAGCAGATTCTCTCTCTCAAGATTGATGCTGGCTCCGGTGCTCTTGAGCAAATGGTTGTCGCGGAGTACGCGGCATCTCATTTTGATGATCACGCTGAACAGCTGACATCAGCACTTCGCCACAAGGCCGAAGTAATGGCCGATGCAGTGGAGAAACATTTTGGAGACTCGGTGGAGTTCATGATGCCCAAGGGCGGCATTTTCATGTGGCTCGTTTTCGCCGAAGACGTCGACACCGCTGAGTTCTCTGCGGAAGCTGCCCGCAGCGGAATTGAGTTCAACGCAGGAGCCGGCTGGTCAGTTGATTCTCACTGGGGCTCCAACAAGATGAGGCTCTGCTTCGGAAACCCAACCGAAGATGTCATTCAGGAAGGCGTGCGTCGATTGTCAGAAATCATGGATCTCTCCTAGATAAGACGCAGCAAAACCTGACATATCTCGACTTCTGCAATCAAGGTTGCTTTCCGGCTGCTAGAACCGAGGCCTAAGGGGACGTTGGAGGACGTGATGCAGGATAACCATCGACCGAAACTTAGGTCTACGGCATGGTTCGACATTCCAGGCGATCCGTTAATGACCGCTTTGTACTTAGAGCGATACGTCAATTTTGGTTTAACGCGCGAGGAACTTCAATCCGGCAAGCCCATTATCGGAATCGCACAAACTGGATCTGATCTCTCGCCGTGTAACAGGCACCATCTGGAACTAGCAAAGAGAGTTCGGGAGGGTATCCGCGAAGCAGGGGGTATTTGTTTTGAGTTCCCTGTACATCCCATCCAAGAGACCGGTAAACGACCCACTGCGGCTCTGGACCGCAATTTGGCCTATCTGGGTTTAGTCGAGATACTTCAGGGCTACCCACTTGACGGAGTGGTTCTGACAATCGGGTGCGATAAGACAACACCGGCCTGCCTGATGGCGGCAGCGACGGTGAACATTCCTGCCATCGCTCTGTCTGTCGGGCCGATGCTGAACGGGTGGCATGAAGGAGAGCGGACTGGTTCGGGAACGATTGTCTGGAAGGCACGCGAGTTGCATGCTGCAGGCGAGATTGACGATGGTGAGTTCGCGGATCTCGTCGCCTCATCGGCCACCTCAACTGGCTATTGCTCAACGATGGGTACCGCTACCACAATGAATTCCCTCACTGAAGCACTCGGGATGCAACTGCCAGGCTCTGCAGCAATTCCAGCTCCGTATCGAGAAAGATCTCAGATCGCCTACAAAACAGGGCTGCGGATTGTGGATCTAGTGAACCAAGATGTCCGACCCTCTGACATTATGACCCGAGAGGCTTTCGAGAACGCGATTGTGGTGAATTCGGCTATAGGAGGCTCAACCAATGCCCCCATTCATCTCAACGCTATAGCCCGCCATCTTTCGGTTCCTTTAGACAACAACGACTGGCAAAAATTTGGTTTGTCTATACCTCTCATCGTGAACATGCAACCCGCGGGGGAATACCTGGGCGAAGACTACTTTCACGCCGGAGGGGTGCCAGCTGTCGTTAACCAGTTGATCGAAGCCAGACTGCTACCTCATCCGGATGCTGTAACTGTCAACGGCTCAACTATCGGCGTTAACTGTTCTGGTGCCAAGGTGCTAGACGAGCGTGTGATTTGGCCCGTAGACGCGCCGATGGTCACCGATGCCGGTTTCGTTCATTTGTCTGGAAACTTGTTTGACAGTGCCATTATGAAGACAAGTGTGATCAGCGACGAATTCCGAAATCGTTATCTGTCCAATCCAGAAGATCCTGACGCTTTCGAAGGGAAAGCAATTGTCTTTGAGGGGCCCGAGGACTACCACAGTCGGATAGATGACCCATCATTAGAAATCGATGAACATTCAATGCTGATTATTCGAGGAGCCGGCCCTATTGGCTATCCAGGCGGCGCAGAAGTTGTGAACATGCAACCTCCCTCCGCCTTGCTGGTGCGGGGCATTCATTCTCTGCCCTGCATCGGTGATGGCCGCCAGTCCGGCACTTCGGGCTCGCCCTCAATCCTTAACGCGTCGCCGGAAGCGGCGGCTGGGGGTAATTTAGCGATCCTCAAAACCGGTGATCATATCCGCATCGATTTGCGGCGCGGGACTGCCAACATGTTGATTTCAGATGAGGAATTGCAAACGAGACGGCGCGAACTTGAAGAATCAGGGGGCTTTCAATTTCCTGAAAGCCATACTCCCTGGCAGGAGATCCAAAGAAGTATGGTCGGGCAATTCGATGAAGGAATGGTGTTGGAGCCTGCCGTGAAATATCAGGACACTGCCCGTACGTTCGGTCCCCCGCGAAACAACCATTAGAGGTCACGTGCTAATCGCAATAGTCTCGCTGATACTCGGCCTTTTCATTCTCGTAAAAGCCGGCGATGTTTTTGTCGACGGAGCTGTCTCTTTAGCGAAGTCGCTCAAGATGAGCTCGGTGGTTGTCGGAGCGATCGTGTTGGGCTTCGGAACTTCTGCACCGGAGCTAGTTGTATCGACGATTGCAGCTTCACAAGGAAATCCATCTTTAGGTGTCGGCAACATCGTCGGTTCCAACGTCGCCAATCTGTCTCTGGTCTTAGGAGTAGCGGCGCTAATAACCCCGATAGCTCTTTCGTCTTCGGTCATTCGTCGCCAAGCACCACTGTCCATCGCCGCAGTGGTTATTTTCGCTGCAACGGTGGCCGATGGTGAACTAACGAGACTCGATGGAGGGGTTCTATTAACTCTTCTAGTAGTGGCCATGGTAATTCTGATTAAGACACCTGCTGAGGCTTCGCCGTCCGAACCAGAAACTGGCTACACCCTTACTCGCAGCTTCTTTTTCTCGCTCTTGGGGTTAGGGGGCGTCCTTGCAGGCGCGCAGCTAGCGGTTTCAGGAGCTACCTCGCTTGCTGATGAATGGGGCCTGAGTGGAGGCTTCGTAGGCTTTTCAATTGTTGCTTTAGGGACTTCACTGCCCGAATTAGTAACTGCGGTTGCCGCAGCTCGAAGGAAAGAAGCTGGGCTCATCGTCGGGAACCTCTTCGGTTCCAATCTTTTCAATGGTTTAGCTGGCGGAGCGGCTATTGGGCTGGTCAACGCTGGGCCGATAAACGATGCCAAGCTCACTGGAGGCGGTCTGCTCGCAATGCTTGGAGCTGTATTTGTGGCGTATTTGCAGGGAGCGAGGAAGCGAAGGATCGGCAAGATAGACGCTTTGTTATTACTCGCTATATACCTCGCTGCCATGCTGTGGTTAGGAGTTACGTAGCCGCTCACTGCTCACCTAGGCTTCGATCGGATTGGTTAGGTTGTTCACACGAAACTAACCAGATAGGAACAGAAATGTCGACGACAGTCATCACCGGCGCCAACCGAGGTATCGGACTTGAGTTGGCGCGCCAATGCATCCAAAGAGGCGACAACGTAGTGGCTGGGTGCCGCAAACCCGATGAGGCTCAAGAGCTAAAAGAACTTAAGCCGAACCTCATTTTGCCAATCGATGTCGGAGACGAGAACTCGGTTCTCTCCTTTAGCGAAGCAATAGATGGGCACGTAAACCTTCTGATTAACAACGCCGGAACAAGTATCACAAACTTAGGTTTCGCTCGCGACGAAGTAGGCGTGATGAACGCTCCTGTCGCTTTGACACTTGACTTGATCAGAATCAACGGACTGAGCGCAGCAACCGTCACGAGAAGCCTCTCGGATCGGCTGGGGTCTGGAAGCAAAGTAGCCAACATCACCAGTCAAATCGGTTCCATGGTTGTCGGCTCCAATTTCAACGATCTGCCTTACGCTGCATCAAAGGCGGTGATGAACATGGTCACTGTGCAACTAGCAGCTCAGCTCGAAGCTAGTGGCGTTGCAGTAGTCGCCTTTCACCCCGGCTGGGTACGGACTGACATGGGTGGTTCGTCTGCCGACATAAGCGTTGAAGAATCAGCTCAAGGTATTCTCTCAACCCTAGAGACTTTTCAGCTTGAACAGAGCGGCGCATTCTTAAGGTGGGACGGCTCAATTCATCCCTGGTAAACAGACACATCTGACCTGAACGTCCTAGGATCCCTCGCCGTGCGCACAGTTAAAATTGACGGAGCAGATGGCCTCAAACTTGTGGCTGATCAATGGGGAGACCCCTCTGGACCTCCTGTTCTGATGTGTCATGGCGCAGGACAAAATCGATACGCCTGGAAATCTTCAGCCGAAATTTTGGCGCAACGCGGATGGTTCGTAACCACGGTCGACGCGCGAGGACATGGCGATAGTGATTGGTCCCATGAACACAAATACGATTCAGAGGACATTGGGAGAGATCTCGCTGCGGTGCTTGAAACGTTCGATTCTCCACCGGCCGTTGTTGGAGCATCGATGGGCGGAATGGGAAGTCTCGCCGCTCAACGCTCCTCGAAAAGTCAGCTATACGCGGCCGTAGTCCTAGTCGACATCACTCCTCACTTCGATATGGACGGCGCCCGAAAGATTATTGAATTTATGTCAGGTAATCCCGATGGGTTTGCGACCCTCGAGGAGGCAGCAAACGCTATTTCTGCTTACAACCCTCATCGCAGCCGACCTTCAAATCCAGCTGGCTTAACTCGCGTCCTACACCAACGACCCGACGGGCGCTGGATATGGAAATGGGACCCCGCTTATGTGACATCCAAACCTGGTTTCGATGCGGACGATCATTCGGCCTTAGCCGCCCACATGACCAGAGTCAGCGAAATCATGACTCAGGGAATGTTGGCTACTGATGTCCCCATGCTTCTCGTAAGAGGCGGGCAATCCGAACTTGTTACAGCAGAAGCAGTGAAGAGTTTTCTTGATCTGGTGCCCGAAGCAGAGTTTGTCGACGTAGCGGGTACAGGCCATATGGTCGCTGGAGATGACAACGACGCATTTACTGAAGCAGTTGCGGAGTTCTTGACGCGCCACCACCCAACTCACACTTGAACCACTCTGAGCAAAATTGTCGACGTGAGTTTATTAAGTGATTTCAGGATTCTTGATTTTCCAGGTATACAAAACCGGAAGTCCGATCGCGGCAAGGACCGCTGCTCCGTAAAACGCGGCGACGGTAGTGCCGCTCATCCATGCGACGATTCCTAGAACTGGGCCACCGATCCCACCTGATAGTTCGAAAAACATTGTGAACGTACTCATTGCTTGGGCGCGCTCGTTCTCCGGGACACCGTCAACAGCTGCGACCATGAGGGCCGGGTAGAGCAGCGATCCTCCGATAGCCAGAATTGCCGCTCCGACGAACATCCCTGGCCGCGTCACAAAGCTACCCATGACGATCATCCCAACCGACGAACCTACAAGCGCCAAAGCAGCTGTTCGAGTTGTGCCAAGTGAGTCAGGTAAGCGACTACACATAAGACGTAACGCCAGCACAAGTAACCCGTATAACGCGTAGATGGGTCCTGCGTCACCTAACGCACGTTCGTCCATTACCTTCGGCATAAAGCCATGTAAAGCAGGAAAGATCATGATTCCCAGGGCCATGACAATTCCCGGCCAGATGGCTGAGCGATACAGCAAGGAACTTCTAGCTGACTGGTTTCTCGTCACAATATTAGGGTCCTGAGGCCCAACGAAATCAGGTAGCCAGCAGGCAACAATTGCCGCCAACGCCATACACATGCCTCCAAGGAGGAAACCACCATCAAAGCCCCACCTGCCCACAGCCCACTCGCCAAGCCAGGGCCCAAACGCCATCCCCCCGTATATCGCTACTGAGAAATAACTTGCTGCTTCACCTCGCCTATGCTCCGGGGCTAAATCAGTAGTAAGGGTCACTGTTCCCACAAAAAAGGCGCCTTGCACCGCTCCCATCAGTAAACGAGCGATCAGCAGCGTGGAGTAGCTATCAGCAAAGGCGTGCGCTGCTAGTACCCCCGCTGTAATGAAAGAGCCTCCAGCGATCAACAAGCGGCGTCCTCTTCGGTCACCTAGCCGTCCGATCCAAGGGCGCGCAAGAACAGCAGAGAGCGAAAACACTCCCAGAGCGACGCCGACCTCAACGTCGCCGCCGTTGAGATCGGTGACTACAAAACGAGCAACTGTGGGAATCACCGATGAGAACCCAAGCGCGGAAAACAATGCAGAGAGGCACAAAATGCCGAACTGCGGGGTCAAAAGACGCTGGTCAGGCTCGCTGCTTTCAAGTGAACCTTGGTTCTGACCCACCGCGAAAACAGTGGGCCGACGCTCCTTGCTGATCACTGCGAACGTCGTTGGTCAGTCAACTCGCACCGGAGGGGTGGTCTCACTGAATTTTTCCCATACAACCTCGTCCGCTACCGCCATGACTTTCTCCAACACCCCTGACGGATAGTTCATATGAGGCTTTGTTGGGTCAAAGGGCGGATTCGGAAGTGGCTGTTCGGGCTGGGAATACTGGCTGGGATTCTTAAGCTCTTCAATTTCTTGGGCGTCAATGCCGCAAAGCTCGCGCACCTCAGGATCTATCCAGGACTCAGCGTCAATGTTGCTACCTACACAAATTTCTAAGCTGAGGCCTTCCGGACCCGCGAAGTACATCGACTGGATAAAGCCGTGGTCCAGAGGACCCAATACCTGAATCCCGTGGGATCGGATTCTGTCACGGAGTTGCAGCAACTCGTCGAGGTCATCGACATTAAAGGCAACATGCTGCATGACTCCTCTGGTGACTGGTTCTCCCCCATTGCCAGCGTGAGTAACTCCCCATTGGATCTCCTCAGCATTGTCTGGGTGTTGAACAAACGCTATGTATGAGCTTTCGGAGAGTTCGGCAAAGCCGTGGTAACAACCATTAACTCCATGCATCCAGTAGAGGGCTTTAGTTGGGCATCCGAGTACTTCAGCGAAAAACTTGAGCTGCGCTTTCATGTCCTTGGTGGAAATAGCTAGATGGTTGACGCCGTTGGGGTGAAGAGCCATATGTGTATGGTACGCCCCGCGAGGATCTTCTACCTAGCACAAGCGTCAGCCGAGAAGGCAATAGCGCGATCGAACGCAGGCCATCCCACATAAGCCATAGGCTGGCTCCATGTGGATTCGCCTACGTCAAATCGCAGTGGTTACGTCAGATCTCTTGAAGACAGCCCTTGATGTCCAGACCGTTCTGGGCGTCGAAGCCTGTCACACTGATCCTGGAGTGGGCGTCTTCGGACTGAAGAACACTCTTTGGCCCATCGGCAATCAGTTCTTGGAGTGTGTCACACCGACAACCGCAAACACCGCGGGGGGTCGCTACATCGAAAGACGAGGCGGCGATACCGGCTATATGGTTATCAACCAGGTTGATGATGTCGCTTCTCGCATCACCCACGTGGAAGATCTAGGGGTTCGGATTGCCAACCATATGAACTACGACAAAGGCGGATTCGAGGGTATACAGCTGCATCCGGCCGACACTGGCGGAAGCTTCTTCGAAATGGATCAAATGAAAGTCGATGGCGGAGAAGACAGCGCTGGTCCTTGGTGGCCAGCGGGGTCTAGCTGGGCGGATTTTTCGCGCACAGAACGAGTGCGTTCAATCTCCGCCGCTGAGCTACAGGCAGTAGATCCTGAACGACTGTCCGCAAGGTGGGCGCAGATAGCTCAGCTCGAACTACAAAGTGACTCTGCAGGAAACCCAACTATGGAGTTCGATAATGCATCGATCCGCTTTGTGGAGGCCAAAGACGGGCGTGGCGATGGACTTGGGGGCATCGACGTTGAATGCGTAGACCGAGATGCCGTTCTCGCCGGAGCTGAACAGCGAGGTTGCGCTGTTAATGAAGAACAGGTGCTACTCGGAGGGTTACGGGTTTACCTGCGAGGATAATTACGTCTCTTAACTTTTTTATAGGATTAAACCCAAGGGGAAAGGGCCTTTCATGAGCGTCAATCTAAGAAACTTCACTCGATCCGTATTTGTGTTCGATGCGGTTGTGCAACGCGTCGCATCCGAAGATTGGGACAACCAATCTCCATGCGAAGATTGGTCCGCTAGAGACGTACTTCGACATCACTGTGGAGTGCTAGCTGCTATGACAGCCACATTGGACAGTGGTGAGACAGTTCCGCCTGAATCCGTTGATTCAGCTCCAGATCCAGTAGCGCTCTGGAACTCGACCCGCGATGCCGCTTTAGAGGCACTCGACCGGACCGGGATTCTTGAACGGGAAGGAAAGTTCTGGTTTGGTCCGATGTCTGTTGATGAGTGGATCGGCATCGTGCAGTGGGATCCGATGACCCACGCATGGGATATTGGCAAAGCCACCGGAATCGACGCTCACCTGCCTGACGACCTGGCGGCCAACAGTCATGAAGTTATTGAACCGATGATAGAGACTCTCTCTAAATGGGGTCTTGTAGCGGACCAGGTTGACGTGGCCGAGAGCGCAAGCGCAGCAGAACGTTTTTTGGGTCTAACTGGTCGAGATCCCAGTTAGACAAACTGAGTCACTTTGACTTCGATGATGAAGTTTGTTGAGCCGACGCTAGTAGACACCGACAGCTCAACTCTCACCGACATTCAGGTAGAAAGCTGGCGCGAGCAGGGCTTTGTTCTTGTGGACGGCCTTCTGCCAATAGACATCATCTGCAAACTCTTTGATGCAGCGATATCCCGATTCCCTGCAGCTGATTCTGATGAAGCCGCTGAGTTAAATGATTTTGGCGGTGGAATGACCTTCCCTGATCGAAATGCAAATTTCAACTTGATGTCCTTGCACCCCCACCTACTCGGCGTCGCATCTCAACTACTGGGGGTGCCAGTTAGCGAACTCAGACTTAGCCAGTCAGACCTCTGGCCCAAATATGGTCGTACGTCTGGCGACCGCGGCAATTTAGATAACCAGGACCAACGAATGCATCTTGATTACCCAAATCACACTTTGACTCATCCACCCACTTGGGATCAGCCTGAAGCTGTAGAAATCATCGTCTACCTGTGCGACGAAGCTGATGTTGGAGGCGCCACCGCTGTAGTTCCACGCGAGGGCCAAGATGACCTCGCGTATGCGCCACCAATGGTAAATACTCCGGGTGTCAGCGACGTTCCCTGGATCAATGATCGCTCCCGCGCAGAGGCCTGGTTTCGGGAGAATCATCCCGATGTCGCAGAGTTTCGAAGACGACTCTACGAACGCGAGGTATATGCCAAATATCGTCAAGGGTCAGTGCTGCTATACAGGCACGATACGTGGCACCGAGGAACTCCTTTACACCCTGGGTCTATTCGCCTAGCTCAGAATTTGACGTTCAGGAAGGCAGAAGCCACTTGGATTAGCACACTTCATCCTGGTTGGGCTTGGGCTATGTATAAACCGGATCGGCGAATGGAACGACTGATAGCGGAGGCGACCCCTGAGCAGCGTTCAGTTCTTGGGTTTCCTGCACCTGGTGACGTCTATTGGGATTCAGACAAGATCGATGCGGTGGAGGCACGCTACGGAGCATTGGGCTTTGACGCTGCGCCTTATCGCCGACAACTCTCATGGACGGGACTCGACTAGGTCGGCTCTGAGACTGCATTAGAGCGGAAGAGGTAACGCTGTCGGAGTCCATTGGTTCGTGGCACTTCGGCAAGTGATTATGACTGGGACTATCGTCGCCTTATGCACGACGACATTTTGAAGTGGCAGGTTGGTGATGTCACTGTTACCTCGGTTCCGGAATCTTCGGACCCAACCTCGCCGAAGTTCATGTTCTCTTCGATCGATAAAGATGGGGTGCTAGCGCTCCGCGACGAATCTCCCTGGTTAGAACCGTTCGTAGGAGAAAAGGGACATCTGCTCCAAAAAATTCATTGTTGCATAATCGATACCGGCACTGAGCGGATCGCTGTCGATACGTGTGTTGGTAACGACAAAGAACGTGGGAATCCGCTCTGGCACGAACAGCAGGGCCCTTTTCTTGATCGTTTGTCCGCTAGCGGATATGCGCCTGAGTCGATCACTCACGTTGTATGCACCCACCTGCACGTCGATCACGTCGGTTGGAACACACGTTTAGTGAATGGCGAATGGGTGCCGACGTTCCCCAATGCGGAGTACCTCTTCGTGGAGGTTGAGTTCGATCATTGGTCTAACACTGAGGACTTGTTTGGTGATCCTGTGTTTGAGGATTCGGTAGCACCTATTAAGGATGCCGGGCTCGCGAATCTCGTCGGATCTGATTATGGGATAGGAGATTCCGTTTCGTTTGAGTCAACTCCAGGTCATACACCGGGGCACATAAGTATCCGGGTCGATTCCGGGGGTCAACGAGCCATCATTACGGGTGACATGGCACATAGCCCCATACAAATTGCCAATCCAGACCTAAGTTCGAGTTTTGACACCGATCCAGATATGGCTCGGTCTACTCGCTTTGAAGCATTCGCCAGATGGGCGGACGGACGTACTTTGGTAATTGGAACCCATTTCGGTACTCCGACGGCGGGCACTATGCATGTTGATGGAGATGCGTACCGACTTGATACTGATCTCTA
Organism: Candidatus Neomicrothrix sp. UBA6944; assembly: GCA_002448715.1. Classification (GTDB taxonomy): domain Bacteria; phylum Actinomycetota; class Acidimicrobiia; order Acidimicrobiales; family Poriferisodalaceae; genus UBA6944. Next base: position 35,870 of record DJZU01000065.1, read on the forward strand.
ATCGTTTGCAGTTTGGCTAGCTGAACCTTGGCGGGTGCGGGTAGTCATCGTTATTGGCAAGCATGTATGCGGGTCCATCTAGCTTGTTAATGGCGGCGTCAGGTCCCCAGATATGTTCTTTCATCCATCCAAACACATTTCGGTTGCCACCAAATCTGGCAAGTTCCTCCCCACGTTCGATGGCCTTATCTGTAACTTCGTCTTCTTCTGCTAGTTCTTGAACAAAGCCCGCGGAGAAAGCGTCCTGCCCTGTCCAACGTTTCGCGAATTGCACAGTTTCATAAAAGGCGTGACGGGGAAGTTTGTGGTGGAAAAGCGCCAATTCTGGCTCCGGTATGGCCATACCGATCTCCACTTCATTGGCACACATCATGCCCCTGTCTCGTCGCATCACTCTTTGGTCGTGACACAAAGCCCACATGAATCCTGCCCCAAATGCATGCCCATTAACAGCGGCGATTGTCGGAATAGGGAATGTGATGAGGCGCGAGAACAGCTTCATTGCCTCGTCACCGAAAACTTTGCGGTCGCCTCCTTCGTGTTCGCCTTTGCTAGTGATCCAGTCGAGATCAAGGCCGTTAGAAAAGAACTTAGAGTCAGACGATGCGGTCACGAGAGCCTGAGGTCCGCTTGTTTGCTCGACCTCATCTAAAGCAGCATTTAGTTCTCTAACCATGCTGGTGGTCCACCGGTTTTCACCATTATCCAAGGTAATGACGCTGACGTGACCATGTTGTTCAAGGGTGACATATTCATTCATTCCTTCACGGTAGACCGACGATGGGCATCGCGTCGCATACGGTGAAGGTATGCGTGTTGTCTTCACCGTGCTTGATGCGTTCCCCCACTCAGTCATTGGTTCCGACATGACTCCGAATTTGTCAGAACAGGCGGCTGTCGGCGCAATGCCGGAGGCTGGTGGTGAATCGTTGATGCTTTCCGTTACCTACTCCAATCATGCTGCGTTCATGACTGGTTTACCTCCATTACAAACAGGACACTGGGGCAATTGGGCTTGGATTAACAACGAGTTTGGGAAGACCTACGACAGTGGACCTCAGGGCCGAACCATATTTGATTATTGCAACGACGCGAATCTGGAATCTGTTGCCGTGGTCGGCGATCACAAGTTATTGGCGACGATGGGTGCGTTAGAGGCAAATGTGTCATGGCCACCGGCGGGTTCTCCCCCGGAGGGGACCCCGCTCGATGCCTATGGATACCCCAAAGATGAGGCCGTGATAGAAGCTGCAGCGAACACAGATTTAGATGTGGATTTCGTTCTTTTCCACCTCAATGAGCCCGATACCTCAATGCATATGCACGGACCAGAGTCCGATGAGGCAAGGGACCAGTACCGACGGAGTGACCGCTCTTACGGTTTACTCGTGGATTTGTTGAAACCTCTCTGGGACGACACGATTCTCATTACAGTCAGCGATCACTGTCAAGAACCAACCGATCACCCTGAATGCGTCAATCTTAGAGATCACGCCAAGGCTGCGGGTTGGCCAGTTCAGATAAGGAACGATGGAACTGGCGCGATCGTCGTTGCCTCTGAAGAGATGCCCGAAGAGGAATTTGCGCAACTTCATTTAGAAATGCTGCAATTCGAAGGGATAGAGGGAGGAGTGTTGGCGGCCCCAAACGTTTACTTGGTATGGACTGAACCTCATCGAATGTTTGGTCGAGGGGAGCCTCTAACCCGAGGTAATCACGGCAGCCCTCGCTGTACGCAACAGGTGGCTATTGTCTCCGGGGGGCATCCCGCAGCTCAGAATCTAGGAACATCTGTCTTGCGTGAAAGGCCTGGGACTCTTAGCTGGGCTCCCAGTATTAGGGATCTATTAAAGATCGGTTCTGCCTGCTAGGAGTGGAGGGGCTCAGCTCCGAGGGACCTCGATCCATGGGACGTCCTTATCGATCCGTGGTTCTCCTGGGAGTCCTAAGACTTGTTCACCCAGGATGTTTCGCATGATTTCAGACGTTCCGCCTTCGATGGAGTTAGCACGCACTCTTAGAAAGCCGTGCTGCACACCGCTTTCCGACCCATCGACTGATAAATCCTCGGGCCGACGAAAGGTGTAGTCGTAATCGACTTGTCCTGCCATACCCATCATGTCAACCGCTGCGGTGAGGAGATCTTGGTTTAGTTCCGCAAACGCGAGTTTGGCGATGGACATTTCTGGGCCTGGGTTTCCTTTTCTCCGGTTTTCGCCCGCGCGCATGTTTGTCAGACGTTGTGTTTCGGAACGCACATACAACTGCATCATTCGGTCGCGGGTAACACTGCTACGAAGACTTTCGGGTGTGTCTTTCCACATCTTGGTCAAGATGGAGACGGGTCCAGATCCTGCCTTGGGTGGGCCGCCGCCACTGCCAGCACCGATCGCGTTACGTTCGTTCATCAAGGTCGTCAACGACACCCGCCAGCCGTCACCGACGTCCCCAATCCGGTTCGAATCGGGTATTTGGACGTCTGTGAGGAATACTTCGTTGAATTCCGCTTCGCCAGTTATTTGACGCAAGGGTTGAACATCGACCCCGGGGCTCTTCATGTCTACCGCAAAGTAAGTCATGCCCCTGTGTTTGGGCATATCGGGGTCAGTTCTGGTTACCAGCATTCCCCAATCTCCTAGATGCGCCATCGTGTTCCAAACTTTTTGACCGTTGACAATCCAGGAGTCGCCATCTTCTATGGCCCGAGTAGCTAATCCTGCAAAATCGCTTCCAGCACCGGGTTCGCTGAAGAGTTGGCACCAACGTTCTTCCCCAGTGAACATCGGTCGAAGGAATCTTTTCTTTGAATCGTCATCGCCGTGGGTATGAATAGTGGGACCGGCCAGATGCATGAAAAACATGGCGGGTTTCATCGGCGAGGCACCGGCTTCTCGGAGTCGAATTTCCACCTGCTTTTGCAGGGTGGGGCTCACACCAAGTCCACCGTGACCCTGGTCGAAGTAGACCCATGCCAGGCCGTGATCGAACTGGGCGCCACGAAAGTCTTCGTAGCTCATTTCTTTTGGGTCGTTGTCGGCAAGCAACGCTTCGACGGCGTCGGTAACAAGAACTTCTTCGGATAGGTCTGCGGAGGTAGCGGTATCAGCCATAGTTGCAGTCTTGTCAATCAAGCAGGGTTAGCACAAGCTGACTGTCGTCTAAATGATCCCAAAGAGTCAGGTTTCGCCGCGACGCCCGTCGAATTGTGGGTCGCGTTTTTCCAAAAAGGCTTGTGCCCCTTCCGCCATGTTGCGGGGAATTAGGACCGACTGATGCTCCATTTCGACGGCTAACTGATCAACAAAACTCGACGTCGACGCTCCATCTATCGATCGCCGAATTCGAACCATTGCGTCAGGGCTGGTGCGTTTCAAGATGTCTGTTGCAGCCGCTACTTCGGCGTCTAATTGATCATCGTCAACGCATTTCCAGATCAATCCCCACTCAGCAGCTTGTTCAGCTGAAATTCGGTCTCCGAGCATCGCCATACCCATGGCCCGTGATCTACCAGCACGTCTGGGGAGACTCCAGGTTGAACCTAAATCAGGAACTATTCCAAGGCGAGGTCCGAACGTCGCTACGAAAAATGATGACTTCACTGCGATGGTGACGTCGCATGCCAACGCGAGTCCCATTCCTCCACCGGCCGCAACCCCATTCACTCTGGCAACAGTTGGCACTGGGCAATTGTGAAGAGCGGCCAACGCTGGGTTGAAGAAATCTCCCATCGACTCGGTGGCTTCATTCGAGTCGGCCTGCTCGGGTTGTTCTGCGGCGTTGTTGAGATCAGCTCCCGAACAAAAGCCTCGCCCTTCGCCTGTAATGACTGCGACCCGGACTGTCTCGTCTTCTTGCACTGTTTCGAGAGCGCTACTCAGATCTTGCATTAGTTCGTCGCTCATTGAATTGAGTGACTCGGGGCGATTTAAGGTGATGGTGGCTACACCTTCATCCTGGTTGTACTGGACAACGCCATTGGGCATATTTGTGGTCATGGTGAAAAGCTAGGTCAATCTCGGGGCGGTCGTCTATACAGAACTCCATCCTGTTCCATAGCTGCCACCGCTTCAGCGCTCATGCCCAGCAAATCACTGAGAACTGAACTGTTGTGTTCTCCGACTTCGGCGGCGGTCAGATCGGGCAGATCCGGAGCATCCGAGAAGCGAAGCGGGAAGCCCGGTATGAGCATTGATCCGGCAAGCGGGTCGCTTACCTCGCGCACAGTGCCTCTCTCCAGAAAGTGAGGGTGAGTTTCTGCGAGTTTTACGGGTTCAACTACCGGTCCGCAAGGCACACGGTGCTGTTCTAGAAGCGCGACGATCTCCTCGTCGGTTTCAAAGGTTGACATCCACTGCTCGATGATTTCTGTTAGGTCGTCACGGTACTCAAGCCGGGTTCGATTGTTCTGAAAACGTAGGTCGTCGGCTAGCTCTGGGGTGCCCAGAGCCGCCCAGAGGTTAGCTATCTGGTTTTCAAGAGCGAACACAACAATCCAGCCTTGGGGACCTTTGAATATTCCAGCTGGACTGGCTGGTGCGTAGTGACGGCCGGTGCGCATCGCGACAACCTCGCCTTCAGACAGCGACGGGCCAGAGACCGCTGTCTCCTGCATATGGTAGACAGAATCGACCATTGCGATATCGAGGTGCGATCCCTCCCCCGTGCGATCGCGACGGTATAGCGCGTATCCCAAGGCGGCAAAGGCGTGCACACCGGTCGCAGTGTCGCATATGCCTGCGCCAATCAACGTCGGAGGACCGTCGGGGTCTCCTGTCATATGCATTAATCCGGAGTACGCCTGAGCAATGAAATCAAACGCTGTCTTTTCGGAAAGAGGGCCAGATTGCCCGAAACCTGAAATCGAGGCCATGATGATTCTGGGATTCAGCTGTCGCAATCTGGCATAGCCAAGTCCTCGTCGCTCCATTACGCCTGGGCTGTAATTCTCTACGACGATGTCGACTTTAGGGATCAAATCTTCGATTAGCGATACGCCCTCACTGCTAGTCAGGTCAACCGAGAGGCTGCGCTTCCCCCGATTTTGTTGCACGTGATAGGCAGACCTCCCATTTCGTCTCGGTGGACTCGGTCGAACAGGGTCTCCATACGGTGGATATTCAACTTTGATGACATCGGCTCCCATCTCCACTAAGAGCCTCGTGCAAGAGGGACCCGCTAGATATTGGGTAAAGTCCAAGACAGTTACACCTTCGAGATAAGGAGTAACGCCCGGTTGATGGCTTGGTTGAGGTTCAGTCACTCTTTGAGAGTAGGTCCTCGCCCAGGATCGATGTTATAGAAAACCGCTTTAAACGGCTCAGCATTCCCATATGTCGGGCAAGTTATCTTTACTCTGGAGGGAGTGGTACCGAACCAATCCAGGCTGCTTGTTCTAACGATCGCTTTACTATTAGGAGTCGCAGCCCTGGTGCAGCTGATCAACGGCGACTCAGGTGACAATTCTTCTTCTACAGCATCGTCTCCCGTTGAAGAAGAAGTCGAACCCATAGCGAAAGACTCACCTTCCGAGTCAGTACCACAGAGCAGTTCGGCTAGCGCTCCAACCTCTTCGCCGATAGCACCAACGAGCACCACGAGTGCCCCGAGTTCTCTTTCCTTCACCACTAGTGAGGAGGGTTCGGTGACCATCAGTGGGTACGGCAACAACGTCGTCGCGATGGGTGAGAACTGGCCAAATTTCCGCACTGCTATCTACAGAAGCAAAGCGCCGAATTCAGATCTCGTTATTGAACTCCGCGACGATCAGGTGACAGTTGCCTCGTTTGGGTACTCAGAAAGCAATTGGCCAGTTCAGGGCATACGGTGGCTTGATGATGTGACACAGGGCGTCAAAGAAATCTCTGTTTCGGCTTCGGGCGGTTGGGAAATTGACCTACTTCCAGATGCTTTCCTATGGAACCAGCAGATAGACGCTGGCACAATCCCTCAGCCGGAGGACTTGTTGTTGTTCTCATCACAGGGCCTGACGTTCGTTGGCTCCCAGCAAAACCCAAGCACTGAAGGTATCGGCGATTTAATGATCTACAACGCTTGCGAAGGGCCCTGCAAAGAGGGAAACACTATTTGGGTCTTTCAACTGGATTCTGATTGCAGTTCCATCCCTGCCGTTTTCGTTAGGGAAGTAGGAAATCCGTTCTTTGAACGAATCTCTCCCTCCAGTTCCGGCTTAGGAGAGAGCCCACTAGAGGTGACATTGCGTCCCTATGAATGGCTTCAAGTCCTGACGCACTGCCGATGGTCTGCTGCACCCACGACGGGCTAGCTCACCTGACGCTGACCAGATAACTACTTATAGCGATAGGTGATTCTTCCTCGAGTCAGGTCGTAAGCGGAAACCTCTACCTGAACCCGATCTCCGGGAAGGATGCGGATATGGTGTTTTCGCATCTTGCCGCTCAGGTGACCAAGAACTTCGTGTCCGTTATCCAACTCGATACGAAAGTGACCGCCCTTAAGCGCTTCAACAGTCTTTCCTTCGAGCAAGATGGCGTCGTCCTTCTGTTTCGGCAAACCAGTTTCCCTTCAATAGCTGTCTCTATATCCTACCGGACTAGGTCGACTAGCCGAGATATGAGCATGTTCGACGGAATCGAACTATTTTTGTGGTAATTCCACACAGGGGGATCCAAATGTCCTATGACTTAAAGATTACGGGCGGCACCATTGTTGACGGGACGGGCTCACCACGTTTCTCAGGCGATCTAGGCATTAAGGACAAACGAATTGTCGCGATGGGTAACGCTCCAGCTGAGGCCGATAAAACCATCGACGCGACAGGTCGGATTGTTGCTCCCGGTTTTGTTGACATTCACACCCATTACGACGCTCAAGTGCTCTGGGATCCGTTAGTCAGTTGTTCTCCTTGGCACGGAGTCACCACCATTGTTATGGGTAACTGCGGCTTCTCCGTGGCACCAACTCGTCCAGAACATCGAGACCTGATCATGCGCACACTTGAGAATGTGGAGGGTATGAGTGTCGAGGCCCTTCGCGCTGGTCTGGGTGACTGGGGTTTCGAAACCTTCCCCGAGTACCTTGATGCTCTTGACTCAAATGGTTGCGCCGTAAACATGGCAGCCATGATCGGCCATACGGCTTTGCGAATGTACGTTATGGGCGAAGAGGCCACAGAGCGGGAGGCCACCGAAGCCGAAATTGCGGTCCAACGTGAACTGGTAACCGAAGCTCTCGAAGCAGGCGCCTTAGGCTTTGCTACTAGTCGGGCTAACACTCACGTCGGCTACGAGGGTCGCCCAGTCCCCAGCCGTTTAGCGACCCCAGAAGAGATAATTGAGATCGCTCAAGCACTCGGCGACGTGGGCGGCATTATGCAGGCGACTCAAGGTCGTGGTCTGAGCCACCAGCAATTTGCGCAGGTAGCCGAAACCACTGGCGCCAACGTAAGTTGGACAGCTTTACTTGCAAGTGCTGTCGGACCTGGAAGTCATTTAAAAGATGTAGAACAAGCCCATGAACTGGCTGCACGCGGTATCGCGGTCTACCCTCAGGTCGCAGTCCAGCCGGTGCAGTTTGAAATGAGTTGGAAGGCTCCCTTCATTTACGAGGGTATGCGGTTATTTGAACCTGTGGCCAAAAGCGACCACGACGGCAGGAAGGCCTATTACGCCGATCCTGAGTGGCGAGAAAAGTTCAAAGAAAAGGCCGGCAATGGCGGCAAGGTAGGCGATCGTTGGTCTCGGACGGAAATAACTTGGTTTCCTCCAGATCCATCGTTTGAAGGACTTAATGTTCAGGAACTTGCCGATGAACGCGGGGAAGATCCTATAGATCTCATGTTGGACATGGCCTTGGACGCTGATCTGGATATGCGAATACTTCAAGATGTCCTTAATCATGACCGTGATGAGATAGACGAGTTGCTACACGACCCCACCACAGTTATCGGACTTTCAGATGCGGGGGCTCACGCCAGTCAGCTATGCGACGCCAAATACTCGACCGAGTTTCTGTCAACCTTCGTGCGAGAACGGCAAAGTTTCGAGGTTGAACAAGCAGTTCATATGCTCACCCAGCGGCCAGCCCAGATTTTTGGGATCGAAGACCGTGGCACCCTCAGCGAGGGTGGCTGGGCTGATGTCGTCGTGTTTGACATGGATCACGTTGGACACGATGGAAAACGCCGCGTGTACGACCTTCCATCTGGGGCCGATCGCTTGATTTCAGATGCTAAAGGGATTGACGCAGTAGTCGTGAACGGAACTGTCATTAGACATGATGGAGAAGACACGGTCTCTGCGGAATCTGGATTGCCTGGAAAGCTACTCCGTCAGGGCAAAGGCTAACGAGTGCCTGTAGACCCCGATCGCGACTTCTGGAAGCCCGGCATGGATTGGGCTAAAGCTATTGAGGACATCGAATACGTCAAAGGCTTAGCCGACGAGATGGGAGGAGCGGAGCGGGTTAAGCGACAGCACGACGGTGGTAGATACACCGTCCGAGAACGGATGGAGAAGTTCTGCGACCCCGGCTCGTTTCTAGAGATGGGCCATCTCATCGGCGCCGCGGAATACGACTCCGAGGGCAACTTGGCGGAGTTTTCGCCAGGCGGCTACGTCATGGGGTTAGGAGAAATTGATGGTCGAGCGGTCTCGGTTGGCGGTGACGACTTCACGCTGTCTGGCGGCAGCCCGCACGATGTGCACAAGCTCCCCCATCATTTTGCACAACCGTTAGCGCTCAAGTACGGAATTCCTTATGTCCAACTGCGTGAAGGCGTCGGGCACTCCTCAAAACAAGACGAGCAAGACGGTCACATGGGTCTCCCACAAGGCGATTTGTGGCATCAAGGAGTCGAACTGCTCGGCAATGTCCCTGTGGCTTCGGCAATTTTGGGCTCTGTGGCTGGCTGGCCCGCAGCAGCGGCACTGCTTTCCCATTTCAGCGTAATGGTTAAAGAAAAATCTCAAATCTTTCCATCTGGACCTCCGGTTGTTGAGCGGGCCATAGGAGAAAAGCTTTCCAAAGAGGAACTGGGTGGCTGGCGAATGCACGTCGTTGAAAGCGGTCAGGTCGACAACGTCGCTGAAGACGAAGACGACGCTTTTCAGCAAATACGCGATTTTCTGTCCTTCCTTCCGAACACTGTTAGGGAGGTGGCTCGACGAGTCGATACCGGTGACGATCCCGAACGACGACCTCAGGAACTTCTCGATTTCATTCCTACTAATAGACGACAGGGCTACGATGCGCGGGCCCTGATCCGCCACGTGGTTGACAACGGAAACTTTTTCGAGATGAGAGAGCTATACGCGAGCGGACTTATTACTGGTTTCGCCCGGTTAGACGGCTGGTCAGTAGGAGTTATTGGCAGCGATCCGATGAGTAAAGCTGGCGCTATGGACGGCAATGCTGCCGATAAGTACACCCATTTCGTTGATCTCTGTGACACTTTTAACTTGCCCCTCCTCATTTTCTTGGACATGCCGGGCTTTATGTTGGGGTCTCACGCGGAGCGGATTGCGACTATGCGACGAGGAGTTCGAGCACTCATAGCCTCAGCCGAGTGCGAGGTGCCAAAGATTGAATTTATGGTGCGAAAGAGTTACGGCGTAGCTGCAGATGCTCCTAACTCCATCGGATTGCCTGACAGCATCAATCTTCGATTTGGATGGCCCTCGGGTGAATGGGGAGGAATCCCAATTGAGGGTGGAGTCGCTGCGGCATATCGAAGAGAAATTGAAGCTGCAGAAGACCCTGATGCTCACCGTGAAGCTATCGAAGAGCGGTTGCTGCGACTTCGCTCTCCTTTCAGGGCAGCTCACCGGGGTGACGTGGTTGATCTGATCGATCCCAGAGAAACAAGATCATTAGCGTGTCGGTTTATAAATCTTGCCCAACCAAAATTACGCGAATTGGCTCAACGCCCTAAACGCGCTGTCCGGCCTTAGCTTGAAGGGGTGCCCGTCAACGTCACCCTGTAACCACGGCGGGTAGCGGGAAAATAATCCCATGTTGCGTAGTGTTGAACGCAGCGGTTGTCCCACATAGCTATCGAATTCTTGGACCAGTGGAAGCGCACATGAAAGTTGGGGTTCTCGATGTGTCGATAGAGGTGCTGCAACACCGATCGGCTCTCTTCTCGAGTCAAGCCCTCCACGTGTTTAGTGAAACCCTGGTTGACATAGAGAACTTTTCTTCCGGTCTCAGGGTGCGTGGATACAACAGGATGCAGCGCCGAAGGAGGTGTTACTTCTTGGCGGTGACCAGGCAGCTTGCCTAATTGATGTAGGGCAACTCTCTTTTCAAGGAACTCCTGAAAAGTTGGCGACAACGCTTCATACGCCGCATACATGGAGCTGAAAAGGGTGGCTCCTCCACCGTTGGGAGGTACTTCGGTCATTCGCAAAATACTGGCGGAGGGAGGCGACTCCTCAAAACTGACATCGGTGTGCCAGCCATCACCAGCTACATTCTTAGAATTTTCGTCAGCGTGAATCACCAAGATTTCAGGATGATTCGGATGGTGGGAGACAGTGGGGTGAATGTGTGGTTCTCCGAAGCGACCGGCAAACGCTATGTGTTGTTCGTGTGTTAGATCCTGATCCCTGAAAAACAGCACTTGGTGGTCCAGCCAAGCTGTGCGAATCTGTTGAACTACGGTTTCGCTGAGTTCCTCACGCAGATCGATACCAGTGATCTCAGCACCAATCCGTGGAGTAATCGGGCTGACAGTAATGGCATTCATTCTCTAAGGCTATGTGTCTGACCTCTGAACGTGGCAGATTAATAGGGTGATAGACCTAAGATCTGACACCGTTTCCAGACCAACAGATGCAATGCGCGAGGCTATGTCTAGTGCCGAGGTGGGAGATGATGTCTTCGGAGACGATCCAACAGTTCGTGACCTCGAAACTCATGTTGCTGAACTGCTAGACAAAGAAGCTTCCGTTTTTGTCTCTTCCGGAACCCAATCGAATCTCTGCGCCCTTATGGCTCATTGCCAACGCGGTGATGAGTACCTCGTCGGTGATCATGCACACACATATATGTACGAAGCTGGCGGCGCTGCTGTGCTGGGCAGTATCCAACCTCAAACCATTCAGATGCTGGACTCTGGAATGTTGGACCTCGACGCTGCACGGTCAGCGATCAAACCTGACGACTCTCATTTCGCTCAGACACGACTTCTTTGTCTCGAAAACACCACCGATGGGAAAGTCATCGAACTTCAGGACCTATATGACGGACGCGAGCTAGTCGACGAGCACGACTTGGGTTATCACCTGGACGGCGCTCGTCTTTGGAACGCGGCGGTCGCACTCGAAGTGAAACCCTCCGAAATAGCAGCTCCCTTTGACACAGTGTCGGTATGTCTATCCAAGGGTTTAGGAGCCCCAGTCGGTTCAGTGTTAGCAGGGTCAGAATTACTCATTGACCAAGCGCGCAAGTGGAGAAAAATGCTAGGTGGAGCTATGCGCCAGGTGGGTTTGATAGCTGCCGCAGGAAAACACGCAGTAGAAAATCACATTGATCGCCTAGCTGAAGATCACCGAAACGCTGAACTTCTTGCTAAAGGCCTCGCAAAAATCGAAGGTCTAAACGTCGATGCACAAAACACAAATATGGTTTTTGTGAGCTCTACACAAGCTACAGACGACTTGGAGCAACGATTACTGGACCGCGGTGTCATCACGCGTTGGTCTGGGCGTAGCAGCCGGATGGTGCTTCACCTTGACATCACAGAACATGATGTGGACTTGGCCGTGAGTGCGATCGCTGAAGAATTAGCGAACTAGTCAGCCACCAGTTCGGTAACTGGTTCTATCAAATAATCCGACAGGTTTGCTTCTCTCGTCATCGCATAAAAATCGACGTTCCGCCAAGGTGAGTTAACAACGATGCGGCCTCGCTCATTTCGGTAGTAGGAAGTCATTCCCGGATGGGTCCACACCATCTGCTCATGTGCTTGGTCAACGTCCTGGTTATATCCGTCGTGGACTTCTTGACGAATTTCCACTGAACCGATATTTCGGTCAAGCATCTTTTGGATCATGTCCATGATGTACCTGACCTGCATCTCCACTACGAAGATGAGACTTCCACCATGTCCTGGCTGAAGATTCGGCCCATAAAGGGTAAAGAAGTTCGGAAAGTTTGGGACAACCGTACCCAGATACGCCTGTGCGTTGTCGCGTTCCCATTGGTCCGCTAGGGAGACCTCCGAACGTCCCCTCGCTTCATAAGTGGTGATGAAGTTCAGAACGTCAAAGCCTGTCGCAATAACTAAAACGTCAGCCTCATATTCGGTTCCATCATCTGCATATAAACGTCCCGAATCAACCCTGTCGACGTGTTCGTCAACCAACGTGACTTTGGGGTTTCGCAGCATGCGGTACCAGCCGTTGTCCATGAGCATTCTTTTACCAAAAGGTGGGTAAGTAGGCAGGACGCGTTCGAGGAGATCAGCGGCTTCGTCACCCAACTCGTTAACGACATAGTCAGTGAAGTACGCCCTATGCCCATCATTTTGCGCGTTCAATGATCTATCTGGATGCTCCCAATCTGGATCTTTTTGGAGTGCCGAATGGATTCGGTCATTAAAGGTCCAACCAAGACGCACTCTGTACCAATTTCTGTACAGCGGCACTTCTCGAAGCAAAAACCGAAGGGGGTCCGGTACGTCTTTGCGGAATTGTTCGAAGGGAGCTGCCCAATGGACGGATCTCTGAAAGATAGTCAAGGAGTTCACTTCGTCTTGGATTTCAGGTCCGATTTGCATGCAGCTCGCACCATTTCCGATGATCGCCACGTTTTTACCCGCAAGGTCAGCTTCCTTCGGCCAGCGAGCCGTGTGCCACTTCTCTCCTTCCCATTCGTCGAGACCTTCGATATTTGGGAAAACAGGGGGATTGAATATCCCTGCGGCGCTGATGACCACGTTTGCTTCAACTTCTTCCACTGTGCCATCGGATAGTCGAAGTACCGCACGCCATTTTTGTTGATCGGGTTGGTATTCGATTAGTTCGACGTCGGTCTCAAATCGAATGGATTTTCGAACCTCGAAGCTGTCACATACGTGTTCTAAGTAGCCGTGTAATTCATCGCGCAAACAGAAATATTTTTCCCAGTCGTAGGGGGCGAATGAATACGAGTAAAGGTGGTTTGGGGTATCTACGCCTGCACCCGGATAACGGTTCTCCCACCAGACTCCACCAACTGTCGAGTTGCGTTCTACGACTTGAAAATTGATACCGAGCATTTGGAGGTTGATCGCGGCGCACAAACCTGAAACACCTGCGCCAATGATTAAAACACTGAAGTCATCAGGGGAAGCTATGGGTTCGTGATCGAGGAACTTGACTTGGCCAAGTTGGGCCGCTGTGAATTGACCATATTCGGATGGAACCGGTTCGGCCATGGAAACGCTGAGCATCCTGACGATCAGATCCTCTTCGGGTTCTGGAAGAGCAACCGGGCGACCTTCTCTCCAAGCCAATATGGCCTCAAGTGCCGACTCGCGGACTTCTTGCTGGTGTGCAGGTTCGAGCCCGCCGGTGTCGTTGTCACCTAGCCCTGGTTGGCGCTTGGGTAAATAGGGTTCTTCTAACCAGTGCAACTCACCCGTTAGTTGGACCAACACCATTAGCAAAGTAGGGATGTTCGCAACTTCGATGGCTTGGGCAAAGATTTGCTCGTCAGGTTTCGTGTTCATTCTGATTTACCAGGATCTCCAAGGTTCTCTGCACTCAAGATATCTCTTTGAGAGTGGTCGAGGCGGAGGTCTTCGTTGGGAAGCGCCATGGGGCCTAGATCTGGGCTTATCAATCACCGCGTGCTTCTGTTTTCATCTGATGTGTCGACAAAAGTCATCTGAGGTGAGACAGACTTCTCCTATGACGGGATCGAAGGTGAAGTTGCTGGGGTTCGTTGGGCTCGGGGCTATGGGAGGGCCGATGTGCGCCAACTTGGCGACCAAATCACCCATTCCGGTGCTCGCCTACGATCTCAATTCCGCAGCAGTATCAAAAGCAGTTGGACTAGGCGCCATAGCGGCTAGAGATCTAGAACATGTTGCAAGCGCCGACATAGTTTTTGTATGCGTCCCAGGAGAAGAAGAAACAAGATCGATTTTCCTTGACGAGGACGGTTTGTGTGACCACGCCAGAAAGGGCACAACTTTCATTGATTGCACTACAGCGACCGTCGACGTTAATCATCAAGTCGCCGAGGCGTTGAGGTCGCTGGATTGTGAATTTGCCGATGCCCCCGTAGCACGTGGAGTTCCCAATGCTGTAGACGGAACGCTGTCCATTACGGTTGGCGCTGAGCCGGAGGTCTTCGATCGGATTGCTCCGTGGTTGGGTTATATGGGTTCCGACGTTGCATACTGTGGTCCGGTCGGAACCGGAACGGTCATCAAACTCATGAACAACATGGTGCTATTTGAGAATGTGTCGGCTTTGGCAGAAGCGATGGCAATCGCAACGCGCGCTGGGGTTGACCGGTCTCGAGTATTCGACCTATTGGGTCAAGGTTCGGCGGATAGCTTCGCTCTCCGGCGGCACGGAGCATTCATGACTAGTGGGGACTATCCCGACGACCGTTTTCCCACGAGCTACTCCGCAAAAGACCTCGATTACGCTTTAGCGTTGGCAGACGACCTCGGCGTTAACGCGGCTGGAGCGCGCCTAGTTCGAGAACGATTTGCTGAAGCCATAGAGCGGGGCTTAGGTCACCTATATTCACCAGTCGTCTACGAATTGTTTGAAGATAAATGAGCTATTTAGACAGTGACTTGGTGGATCGAGCCACACAACTTGCCGACAATCATCTCTTCCCCTCCGCGCTCAAGGTGGATGCTTCAGGGGCTATTCCTTCAGCACAACTAGATCTTGTTCGGGACGCTGGTTTTCATGGCCTTTTCGCTCCGACGGAATTTGGAGGCTTGGGTGCTTCTCCTGAAACTCAGTGGGCTGTTCATGAATCGTTGTCAGGGGGTTGTTTGACCACGAGTTTCGTGTGGGCTCAACATGCGGGACCCAGCAAAGCTGCAGTCGAAACCAATGGGCCGATGCGTACACGCTGGGCAGAGGCTCTAGCCACAGGAGAGTCGCGAGGCGGGGTGGCTTTCGCCCACTTAAACCGACCTGGTACTCCTATGCTTCAAGCAGAACCTAAGGGCGGCGGATGGGCATTTTCGGGTTCTGCTCCTTTTGTCACCGGATGGGGTCACATTGACGTCGTGCTGACCGCTGCGCGTCACAACGACTCAGTGGTGTGGGCGATGCTCGACGCGCAGGATTGCGAAACAATTACTAGTCGGCGCCTGACATTGGCAGCTATCGATTCAGCCGTCACTGTTGAGTTGTCTTTTGACAAGCATCCGGTGGCAGAAGCATCGGTTATCTCTGTTGAGAGCTTCGCTCAGTGGACAGACCGTTATCGCAAAGGGCTGCGTTCAAACGGTTCAAATCCTTTGGGGGTGGCCGCTCGCGCGGCGAAGTTGTTAGGTCCAAGTCCCTTAGACGAGCAACTGATCGATGCGAGGGACCGAATCAATGCGGCAACCGTTGACGAGTTACCAGCAGCGAGAGCTCTTTTGGGAGACCTATGCGTCCGGACTACTTCTGCTTTAGTAGCCACTGTTGGAGGATCTGCCCTATTTATGGAACAACAAGCTCAACGACTTGCTCGAGAGTCTTTATTTTTGTTGGTACAAGGACAGACACCTGAAATCAAAGAGCACCATATGCGACTCTTGACCGAAAGTGCAGATCTTGGGAAGTAACCGATCGACAAACAGTTAGCTATCTATCGGACAGCTGCTACTTCATCACCCCTCAAGTGACATAGTGGTGCGATGACATCATCAGTTGAAACTGCGACTGGCCCAATCGATGCCTCGGAGCTGGGTCGGGTGTTGATGCACGAACATGTTTTCGTAATTTCGACCGAAATTCAGCAGAACTACCCTCAGGAATGGGGAGACGAGCAACATCGAATTGATGACGCTGCAGCGAGGTTGAGAGAACTAAAGGAGAGCGGGATTGACACCATTCTTGATCCGACAGCCATAGGTCTCGGTCGTTACATCCCTCGAATTCAAAAGGTCGCCGAGCAAATCGACTTAAAGATCGTTTGCGCAACCGGTCTATACACCTTCAACGAATTACCTCACTACTACCGTCGCCGAAACACTTCGGATGCCGATGCTCTCACTTCGCATTTCGTTCAAGACATTGACCAAGGTTTTGGCAATACAGGAGTCAAAGCAGGAGTAATCAAGTGTGCGACTGACAAGCCGGGTCTGACGCCCGACGTAGAGCGAGTGTTGCGCGCATGCGCTCAGACCCACCGCGAAACTGGATGCCCTATAACTACACATACAGACGCAGAAACCGAGCGCGGCTTAGACCAGCAAAAAATTTTTCTTGAAGAAGGAGTCGACCTTACCCGAGTGGTGATCGGTCACTGCGGAGACACAAACGATCTTGACTACCTTCAAAGGCTTCTCGACGCTGGCAGCATCTTGGGGATGGATCGATTCGGCATCGACGGATACCTGACAACAGAGCAAAGAGTTGAGGTTGTCGCGCATTTGTGCGAAAAAGGTTTTGCTGATCAGTTGGTACTAAGTCATGACGCTTCGTGCTATATCGACTGGATAGAGGGAGAAGTGCCCCTGGCTCCGCTTCCAAATTGGCACTATCTACACATCAGCAAAGATGTCATTCCCGCCTTATTGCAAGCTGGAGTCTCTGACGAGCAAATAGACACCATGTTGGTAGATACCCCAAAGAGATTCCTGGGGTCACAAAGTCTTGGTGGGTACTAGCCTCAAACCCATGAGTGAACTCCAAATTGGTGATGAATTTAGCGACGTCGTTCAGGTCACGGATGAAATGTCGCCACCCCACCTTCCCAACAAAGTACTTTCGACTCCTGACATGGTGCGTCTCATCGAGGGCACATGCCTATTCGGTGTCCAGGACCAGCTTCCGGAGGGCCAAACAACGGTGGGAATCCACATCTGCGTCAGCCATTCAGCGGCAGTTGCTTCGGGTGAGGAAGTGTTGGTCCACGCAGAGTTAGCGGAAATAGACCGTAAGCGTCTCGTCTTTAATGTCAGAGTCACTCACGGAGAAATTTTGGTATCAGAAGGCACCCACCAACGATTCGTCGTGGGCTAACGCCGCTCTGCTTAGGGCTCGATAACTATTTTTCCAATAGACGTTCTATCCATGAGGCTCCGCAAAGCTTCTGCAGCTCCGTCAAGACCGTAAGTGGCCGAGATATGAGGGCGTAGCTGCCCATCCGCAACCCACTGCAGCAAATCTTCAGCGATTTGGTTTGCTAATACCGGGTCTCGGGCCGTCATAGCCCCATAGAAGACACCCACTATCTGACAACTTTTGAGCAGGGTTAAGTTGAGAGGAATGGATGGAATTCCGGCGGTGAAGCCAATCACTAGAAAGCGGCCCTCCCATCCGATTGCGCGCAGTGCTTGTTCGGCGTAATCACCCCCCACGACGTCATAAATGACGTCCACACCCGCTCCATCAGTCAGCTCCTTGGCCCGATCTTTCAGGTTTTCTTCTGCATAGTTGATCGTCTCGTCAGCACCACGTTCCCGACATAGATCAAGCTTCTCCTCAGTGGAAGCGGCAGCGATTACTCGAGCGCCCATGAGCTTGCCAATCTCCACCGCTGATAGACCTACATGACCTCCAGCGCCCAGAACTAGAAGTGTTTCTCCTTTTTGCAGATGTCCTCGTTCTTTGAGCCCGTAGTAGGTCGTCCCATGTGCGTAAAGCAAGCCAGTCGACTCCGCAAAAGCAACACCATCGGGTAAAGCCCTCACAGATGATGCTTTGGCGACTGCTAACTCCGCATAGCCTCCTACCGAACCCAAGCCGCTCACTACGCGTGTACCTACCTCAACATCGTCGACGCCTTCTCCGAGGGACGTCACAACGCCAGCTACTTCTGCACCAGGTACATATGGAAGGTCCGCTTTGAACTGATATTTATCTTCCAACATCAAAGTGTCGGGGAAAGTGACTGGGGCCGCTTTGACTTCAATAAGGACTTCTCCGGGCCCAGGGCTCGGATCCGGAACATCGACCACCACTAGATCTTCTGGCGGCCCAAACGCATTGCATAAAACTGCTCTCATGGCGCCAAGACTAGATGGATGCGAGGAAGCGTGCCCAAGGATCTAACCACTAATCAAAACGATGCACAGCTATTGCAAGGAGCGTTCAGGGCAGCAATAGATCTGATCGCTGTTGAAAGTCAGCTGTCGCGCAATTTTAGGAACCCGATCCGTAGACCTCGGCCTCGAACCATTCGCAGAACTCCTCATCGCGTGTACTTTTCCAAAGGTCCCAGGTCTCTTTACCGACGGGGGAAAGAAAAGCACCGAGCTTGATCAGTTGCATGCGCATGTCGACATGCACCCGACCTACCAGACCCTCTTTCCAAGCATCGTAGGTGTCGAAGAGATCAATGAGGTCTGCTCCCAAGAGATTGAGGGCGCGGAAGTATTCTTCCCCCTGCAACTCCTCGGTAGACCAGTCCTTGATCAGGAACTGACTGAAGTTGGGGTCGCGTGAAATAGCGAAGTAGCGATCATACAGACGGTCGGTGAGGCCGTGTCCAAATTGTGTGCGACTGTGTTGGAGCGTCTGCCGGGCTTCAGCGCCTATAAAAACAATCGATAAGGAAAGTATTACTGCTTCTACAATTTGAGCCCAGTTGGCGATCTGATCGAGTGTCAATGGCGGGTCCTAGATACGAACACTAAGTGCGGCTCAGTCGTCGCAGAACGTGGCGAGAACCGAGATCAATGAGAAGGAACAACACTGCGCCAATCGCGAGTTCCGTCCATCCTCCGCCATTTGCCACGATAAAAACGGCAACCAGCGCTGCTACGAGGGGGCGGGTTAAATAACGCACAGTTTCAGTG
>DJZU01000001.1:0-8795 GCA_002448715.1 Candidatus Neomicrothrix sp. UBA6944
TGACAACTTCGAGAGATTCAAGAATTGCGCCGTAGAGGTGCTCGCAGTGGATGCTTCCGCCGTAACCCCTGAGGCAAGTTTCGCAGACGACCTTGACGCAGACAGTCTTGACCTAGTCGAGTTAGTAATGGCTCTGGAAGAAGAGTTCGACATCAGCGTTGAAGAAGAGGAACTGTCCGACGTAGCCACCGTAGGCGACGCTGTGGCTCTGGTTGAGTCGAAGCTGTGACAGAAGGGCGCAGGGTCGCTGTCGTCGGCCTGGGAGTCGTTTCCTGCGCTGGTACCGGTCTTGAAGCGTTCTGGAACGGATTGAACTCAGAGCCACCAGAGGGTGAGCGGCGAGTCCACGACTTTGACCCACTTCCTTATTACGAAAATCCTAAGGAAGCGCGAAGAGCAGACCGATCGCAGCAAATGGCAACTGCCACAGCAATAATGGCAATTGAGGATGCCGGGGAACTTGATACCGACCCAGATCGCTGCGGTGTGATCTATGCCACTGGCGTCGGAGGATTGCAAACATTTGAGGAGCAGGTCATAGTTCATGACCGCAAGGGCCCTCGACGTGTTTCGCCTTTCATGGTGCCAATGATCATGCCGAACGCGCCGGGCGCGGCGATCTCCATGCGTTTCGGCCTTCAAGGCCCCAACGAAACAATCACTACAGCGTGCGCGGCAAGTACCCACGCTCTCGGCTACGCAGCACGGCTCATTAAAATGGGGTACGCAGATGTCATCGTTTCAGGCGGAGCCGAATCTGTGATGTCTCCTGTGGGCATGGCCGGCTTTCAAAATATGACTGCTTTGTCGTCATCAGGACAATCGATGCCCTTTGACAAAGATCGAGATGGATTCATGATGACCGAAGGGTCGGCAACTCTGATTCTTGAGGAAATGACCTCGGCGAAGTCGAGAGGCGCGCACATCTACGGGGAGATTTTGGGATCCGGCTCCAATGCCGATGCTCATCACATAACGGCTCCCTCCCCGGGAGGAAATGGCGCTCTCCGATGTATGCAGTTGGCTATCGAGGACGCCGGACTCATGCCATCCGACATTGCTTCGGTGAACGCTCATGGGACTTCAACCCCACTCAACGATGCTGCTGAAGCCGAGGCCCTCTCCAAGTTATTCGGCGACAATGGCCCCCCGGTTACTTCCACCAAGGGGGTCACTGGGCATGCGCTCGGAGCAGCTGGAGCGCTGGAAGCTACAGCAGTACTTCTTTCCTTTGCCCACAAGTCGATCCCGCCAACTGCTGGCCACACGACTGCTGATCCAGAGATGGCTAACTTCAACCTAGTCTCTGGCTCACCTCAGACTTGGGAGCCAGGTCCGTCTCTGTCGAACTCTTTCGGTTTCGGCGGACACAACGGTTCTGTTGTGCTTTCCCCTGTGCAATAGGGCGACTTACAACAACCGCACGACTGCCGTGACAGCAGCCGCCAAAATAAGCACTACAGGAAACGGCGTCCTCATACACGCAGCTATTCCTCCAATTGCTACTCCTGCGGCAGCCGCCCCTATCTCTAGCGTTCCTCCCCCGTCGAAGGTTTGCACAATTATCAAGCCGGACAGGACTGCCGGAGCTAGGTGACCCAAAGCGTCTTCTCCGACCTTGGAGAGGTGGATGTGTCGACCCGCAAAAACGCCAACGGCCTTAAAGAAATAGCATCCGATCGCTAACGCCCCAATTGAGATCCATGTCACTGAGCGCCACTACTCATTTCCGAACCTCGAAGCTTGCGAAAATCACGGCACTCAAGGCCGCTAGCACTACGGGTAAACCAGATGGCACGAAGGGAATCGTCACGAACGCTATAACCGCCCCCAACAGTGCTGTTCGCAGTTTTTCCTTCCTCTTTATGTGTGGCAACAAAAGCGCCAAGAAGGCTGCTGGAAAAGCCGCATCAAGGCCCCACTCTCGTGGATTCCCTACAACTTCGCCGAGAAGAACCCCTAAAAGGGTTCCGACGTTCCAGAACAAGAAGACTGCAAGTCCGGCAACCCAGAAGGCCTCTTTCGCGTCTTGAGGGCTTGACTGCGCGTTCGACATAGCAGCACTCTCATCGATCACCAACTGCGCCGCCAACAGTCGACCGCCTCTGTTTTCTGGCATTATTTGAGACAGCGACAGCGCATAGGCGCAGTTTCGTGCCGACAAGAGCAGCGCCGTGCCTAGAGCCGATATCGGCTCCCCGCCTGAGTTAGCTATTCCTACTGCAGCAAACTGCGACGCACCGGTAAACACCAGGAGAGACATAGCAACCGCTTTAGGGGCTGACAGTCCAGCCGAATTAGCCAAAACGCCAAACGTGACTCCAAACGACCCCACCGCCAACCCGAGTAAGAAACCATCACGTTTGTGGTCTTGGCCCCAAAATGCTCGTAGTCGCTTAGTCACGTTGCGAAACTCGTCGACTATAAGTCAGTAATTTCTGCGATCACGAACATCATGTCAGCTTCGCAAGCGACCTCACCATCAACCGAAGCAATGCCAGAAGCTCGACCGGCCATCCGAGACATACGTCCCAGATGCGCCACCAAAGTCAGCGTTTCACCTGGTACGACCTGTCGTCGGAAACGCGCTTTATCGATCCCTCCAAACAGAGGGAGCTTCCCTGCAAAATCTCCATCGCTCAAGGCCGCTAAACCAGCGGTTTGAGCAAGCGCTTCCACCATCAGAACACCAGGCAGGGTCGGCCTACCAGGAAAGTGTCCAGCAAAGAAGCTTTCTTCGCCGCTCAGGTACCACAACGCTGTGCACGACACCCCTGGCTCCAGTTCGATGATCTCGTCACAAAACAGGAAGGGGGGCCGGTGCGCAAGAAGATCGGTGGGGTCGGGATAACTACTCATTAACTTCGTCCAATGCTTCCAACAATTCGGGTGCTGTGGCACCAGGTGAAATTTTCCACCAACTCTTCTCAATTCGACCGGTCGGAGAGAGCAAAAACATCGACCGGGTAATTCCTTCATATTCTCGGCCATAAAGTTTCTTCGGGCCAAAAACGCCGTATTTTTTCGCAACCTTGCTGGTGGGATCAGAAAGAAGTGGGTAGTTGAAATTGTGTTTCTCATCCCACTTCGCTTGTTTGTCCGGCTCGTCGGCACTCACGCCTACCACAGTGATGTTCTGCAGACGAGGTAAGGCGTCGCGAAGGTCACTGGCTTGCTGGGTGCATCCCGATGTATTTGCTTTGGGATAGAAAAACAGCACTACACGGCGATTGCTTTGGTCCGCCAAGCGCCATTTATTGTTGTGCTGATCAAGGAGTGTGAAAGTCGGAGCGCGATCGCCGGGCTGCAGCATTTAGCCAACATAGCCATCCAAATCAGTTGCCAGACACTTCAAGTTAGTAATTAGTTATTTCTAGTCTCAAAAAAGCCAACTCGTACATGGGCCAGAACCGCTTCAATCTCTTCTTCTGATAACCCCGAGCCGAATCCCGGCATTGAACGGCGACCTCGCTCAATTAGGCGACGTTGCTCTTCGTATGAGTACTTGTGACCTTTACCTACTAAATCTGGCCCAAAGCTGCCTGAGCCATTAGAGCCGTGACACGCAGCGCAGCTATCACGATAGACCTCCGCGCCGAGCATCATGACCTGCTTGCTGTAACGCTCATCTGTCGGCCCCTTCGATGCCCAGTCAGTTCGGTCGATGCACGCTAGGCAGCACACAGCAAGTACGACAAGGACCGGGGTAAGACGAGACAAGGCGTTTCTCATTTGAGAAGAGACCGTTCTCCACCAACCCCTGAGTACTTACTTGGGATTTCAGTCCAACGGCGAGAAAGCCATTGAGGGTCACGCCAGTGAGCATGAAAGTGTTCCGGCACCTGCCGCATTGTCCGGTCGATCGATCCGACTCCTTTGCCGAACCTTTCGACACCCGCTTCTTCTAGGCGCTCAAGCATCCAAGCGAGATCTTTCTTACTGGGACGGGTCCCGTGAGATTTCCATACAACCATGGGCGTAGAGCAAGCCTCACAGTCCGCTACCCAACACACCTCATCTTCGTAGTACCAATGGGTAAATCGTGCGGCTTCACAAAGTTCGCAGTCGTCAGCCATATGGTTGGTCACTGGTACCTACCTCATCCAGCGTCAAGGGCCGCTCGATAGGCGGCGACTAGATCTCCTACTCCTTCAGCTCCACTACCGTCAAGGAGGCGCCGCACGACAGCTGACCCGATAATGACTCCATCAGCAACTGAACTCGCTTCTACTGCTTGTTCTGGCGAACCGATTCCCACTCCTGTAAGGACCGGTTTGTCGGTTACTTCCTTGCACCGTCTCGCTATTTCTGTTGCTGTTGCTGCGAGAGCAGCTCTTTCTCCGGTAACGCCGAGCAACCCAACCGCATAGACGAATCCTTTTGAGGCTTCGCATAGTTCAGGCAGGCGATGGTCTGGAGTGGTCGGAGCAGCCAACATGATGGTCTCGATGCCTGCATTGGCAGCCGCCTCTCGCCAAGGTCCCGATTCGACCAATGGCAGATCAGGAAGAATGGCTGCGTCGATGGCAGATTTGGCTAACGTCGACGCAAATCTTTCGTGGCCCGGGTGGTGAGCGAGGTTGTAGTACGTCATTACAGCGTGAGGTACACCGGTATCTAAACCTGGGACCGCCGCCAACACAGATGCAGGGGTAGCGCCCGTTTCAAGAGCTGCTTGGCTTGCTTCTTGAATCACAGGGCCATCCATGACGGGATCCGAAAACGGTATCCCGATTTCAATCGCGTCAGCTCCTGCGGCTGCAGCGCTTTCAACCGCTGCCTCCCAACCTCGGTAGCCACCGGTGATGTAGGCCACTAGAAGTTTTGATCCACTATCTCGCCGATCGCGGAGGAATTTTTCCATGTGCCCTACGTCAGATGGTGAACTCACTTAATGTTTCCCGGTCCCAACACATCCATCATTTGGTCAACGTCTTTATCTCCCCGGCCAGATAGGTTCAAAAGAACTACTTGCCCTTGCAACGACGAGGATTCACGGACAACCCAAGCTAGGGCGTGTGCCGATTCGAGGGCTGGAATGATTCCTTCGGTTCGAGAAAGAAGCTGGAAAGCCTCCACAACTTCTTGATCCGTGACGGCTGGATATTCAGCTCTACCGATGGCAGACAGATAAGCGTGTTCAGGTCCGACGCCTGGATAGTCAAGACCCGCCGAGATCGATTCCGCTTCTTGGACCTGTCCTACTTCATCTTGCATCAAGTACGAAGCCATACCGTGTACCACGCCCGGCACTCCTCTGCCCACGGCTGCCCCACCCGCCGGCTCCACACCGACTAAACGGGCATCAGTGTCGGAAAAACCGGAGAAAATTCCCGCTGCGTTACTTCCGCCTCCAACGCACGCGACTACCACATCGGGCAACTTATTCATAAGCTTTAAGCACTGCTCATGCGCTTCATCGCCTATCACGTGGTGAAAAGTCCTAACCATCCACGGATACGGATGCGGACCCATAACGGAACCTAGGCAGTAGTGAGTGTGTTCAACAGTTGCTACCCAATCGCGAAGAGCTTCGTTTACTGCATCTTTGAGCGTCTTGCTACCCGAGGTCACCGTTTCGACTTCCGCGCCCAACAATTGCATACGGAATACATTGAGCGCTTGCCGCTTCACGTCTACTTCACCCATGTAGACCTTGCATTCCATATCCAGTAGCGCCGCCGCTGTCGCCGAAGCAACCCCGTGTTGTCCAGCCCCTGTCTCTGCAACCAAACGCGATTTGCCCATTCTGCGCGCAAGGAGAGCTTGGCCAATTACGTTGTTGATCTTGTGCGATCCAGTGTGATTCAAATCTTCACGCTTTAGAAGAACTCTGACTCCTAGGTCTTCTGATAGGCGGTAACACTCGGTTAGAGGGGACGGTCTACCGCCATAGTCCCTTAGGATTCGGTGAAACTCCTCGACGAAGTCAGCATCGCTCCATGCCTCTCGAAAAGCCTCTTCGAGCTCTTCACATGCAGGTATCAGAGTTTCAGGAACAAAGCGACCTCCGAAGTCGCCAAAACGTCCCTCTTTGTTCGGGTCGGTCATCACCATAAGTTCAACCTATCGTCGGCAAGGCTTTCGGCATCACTCATCACGCCAGTCGTAAGGCCGAGGGGCGTTGGGGTCAAACTCTTCATCTGCTGATTCCAAGGCTGCCCCTGCCTCTTGCGCGGCCATAATAAATTCTCTTACTTTGACTGGATCCTTCACGCCGGGTGACATTTCCACTCCGCTAGCTACGTCAACACCCCACGGTCTCACTACATTGACCGCCTGAGCCACATTGGCGGGTGTAAGTCCACCCGCCAATATCAACGGCCGCCCACGTTCTCTTCCATCTAACATTGACCAGTCAAAAACTTCTCCGGACCCTGGTTCCGGTGCATCTACCAAGACGGCTTTAGCTCCGTATTGTTCCAGATCGTCAATCGCAGAATCTCCGGCCGTGAAGGCCTTGATTAGATATGGCACACGTTCTGCAATCCACTTGCTGTCGTCCGTTGATTCTCGACCATGTAGCTGAGCAGCTTGCAGACCTGCTTGATGCACCACGTCTGCCACCGTGTCTCTCAGTTCGTCTTTAAAAATCCCTACGGTAAGAACGCCCCCCGGTAAGCGACGGGCGATATCGCGAGCTACCGCGGGGCGAATTTGCCGAGTTGAACCTGGTACGAAGTTGAAGCCGAGAGCGTCTGCCCCCATTCCGATTGCTAGTAAGGCATCCTCTTCGGAGGTAACTCCACAGATTTTGACGAACATCAGTGAGATCCTCGCAACGCGGATACTGCAGCCACAGGGTCACCACTTGTGACGAGAGTCTCACCAACCAAAACTGCTTTGTATCCGACTTCTTTGAGCGCAGCAGCATCTTCGGGGCCCCGCACCCCTGACTCAGCTACTCCAATGACGCCGGCCGGTAGAAGAGCCGCCATTCGCGATGCGCGCTCGTGATCGACCTTAAAGGTGTACAGATCTCGTTGGTTAACTCCGATCAGATCGGCGCCCACCTCAAGAGCGGCTTCCATTTCGCCTTCGTCGTGCACTTCGACTAATACGTCCAATCCGATTTCTCGGCCGAGTAGGTACAGGTGTTTGAGTTCAGCCGAAGATAGAGCCGCGGCAATAAGCAAAACGGCGTCCGCCCCCATCAAACGGGCATCTAGAACATCAATGTCATCGACAGTGAAGTCTTTTCTCAGAACTGGTAAGTCAACGGCCGACCTTGCGTCTTGTAGATCTTGCACCGAGCCGCCGAAATGTGGTCCATCAGTGAGAACGGAAAGACAGGCGGCACCGCCCTCAAAGTATTGTTTGGCCAACACAGCTGGGTCCAAGTCAGGAAAGAGATCACCTTTGGATGGTGACCGTCGCTTCACTTCTGCGATGACACTCAAGCCGGGCTCGGCTAGCGCGTTACGGAATTTCTTCGCCGGAATACAGCCATCAACAAGATCGGAGAGATGTTGGACATCTCGTCGGTCAGCAGCGACACGTTTTCGATGATGCGCGACGATTCTGTCCAAATAGGTCTCATTCCCGGCAGCCATCTTTCGTACCTTCCAGATGTTTTGATTTGCGCTGCTAACGCTTAGATGTCGAGCCCCTTGGCGCAGGCCGGTTCCAGAAAAATTAGATCCGGTCGTCCGTCCATGAACTCCGCCGTAGCTCTACCAAACTCCTTCATACCGTCGGATCCACCGTGCGCCGCGAGGGCATCGCTGTCCGTGTACATCTCATAAAACCAGACCACGTTCGCGTCATTTTGGTCCTTGTGTGCCGCGTATACCTCTGTTCCTGGTTCCCCCGAGACGTTCTTCATTCCGAGGTCCGCGATCACTGCCAACAACGCGTCGCGTTGGCCGTCCTTGGCGGTAAGTTTCGCTAAAAGTGCAGTCTTGGCCACTGTTTGTCTCCTAATCCAACCGGTTTCACAATTTGTGATATTTCTAGGCTACGGCAGAGGCTACTGCTCTATCGGTCTTGAAGGATCCCGCTATTAGAGAACCGCCTCAAGAGAAACAACAGAAACCTTGGCACCATCATCTGTAGCCACCTCAGAATCCTCACCACTTAGCGATGCAAACCCAACATAGGGAGCATTGTTGGTTACGGTTAAGACTTCTCCAACTCGTTCGGAGGAAACGAAAAGGGTTTGACCTAAAAGCAGCGATTCATCGCTACAAATTCGGCGAATTTTGTGACGTCCGCCGCCCCGAGCCGAAATTCGTTCAACCAACTCTTGACCCCTGTAGCAACCTTTGTCGAACGACACCGCCCTTTCGACTAGGCCGGATTCGTTTGGAATTCCTCCTACCTGAAGCTCTCTTCCGATTGTTGGCAATCCACATTCAAAGCGAATGCGCTCATACTCTTCTTGGGCACACGTAGGTAGATCTATCTCTACGGCCGCACCTAGAACATCAATCACGGTTTCAGAGAGCCATGGAGAGGTGGCAAATACAACCTGTGGTCCCAGGTCTGCGGGGCTCCACTCACCGAAGACAGAGACCATTTCCCATTCATGGAGCTCAAAGTCAGCTTTTGTTCTCAGTTTGAAGCGCTCAAGCGAAGATATCAGAGGCGATCCGAACCCTGACTCAGTGTCTAAAACGAATTGGCCTTCTTGGGTCTTCGTAATTCTGAAATACCCTTCTATGTTTCCCTTGGGTTCGAGAAGAAACGAGATCCGCGATTCCCCACCCGACATGTCGTCAACGTTTTGTGATATCTGACTATGAAGGTAGCTCTCTGCTTCGGGCCCTTGCACAATGATTATGTCGCGGTCGCTT
>DJZU01000001.1:9198-20689 GCA_002448715.1 Candidatus Neomicrothrix sp. UBA6944
AAGGACATGATCGACTCCGGATGAAACTGAACACCGCAGATCGGCAGCGTCTTATGTTCAACTGCCATCACCACTCCATCGTCAACACTTCGCGCAACCACATTAAGGGACTCAGGCACGCTGTCTTCTTTCGCGTATAGCGAATGGTACCGGCCGGCTCGAAATTCTTTGGGAAGTCCATCAAACAAGTGGCCCCCGGCTGCGGCGATTAAGGAAGGTTTACCGTGCATCGGCGTGTCAAGTTGCCCAAGCTGACCTCCGAAGAACTCCACTATGGCTTGAAGACCCAGGCAGACACCAAAGACAGGTATTTCAAGTTCAATTGCCGCGCTAATGGTCGCAGATATCTCATAATCGTTCGGGGTACCGGGACCTGGAGATAAGACCATTAGATCTGGCCGATTAGCAGCAAGTTCTTCAAGTGGGAAACCCGTCCGCTGTGTGGCGACATGAGCTCCGGTCTGTCTCAAGTAGTTGGCGAGAGTATGAACGAACGAGTCCATGTGGTCGATTAGTAGAACTTCTTTGCCTTCTGCGGGCGAGGATAAAGCAACGGTCTCTGTAGTTCTGCGAGGAAGCCGGAGAGCATCAAGAAAGGCTGAGGCCTTGAGCTCAGTCTCTTCTTCTTCGGCAACGGGATCGGAATCCCACAGCAGGGTCGCACCAACCCGCACCTCGGCATGACCATCTTTAATTCTTATAGTTCGCAACGTTAAGCCCGTGTTGAGGTTGCCGTCGAATCCCACCTTCCCGATCGCACCGCCATACCAAGCACGGGGACTTTTCTCATGATCTTCTAGGAACATCATCGCCGCCGCCTTGGGGGCACCTGTCACCGTGACGGCCCAAGTGTGAGTGAGGAATGCGTCCAACGCGTCGAACTCTGAACGCAACCTTCCTTCCACGTGGTCCACAGTATGGATTAAGCGCGAATACATTTCGATTTGACGCCGCCCTATCACCTTGACCGAGCCGGGCACACAGATCCTGCTCTTATCGTTCCGGTCTACGTCAGTGCACATTGTGAGTTCCGACTCAT
Organism: Candidatus Neomicrothrix sp. UBA6944; assembly: GCA_002448715.1. Taxonomy (GTDB): domain Bacteria; phylum Actinomycetota; class Acidimicrobiia; order Acidimicrobiales; family Poriferisodalaceae; genus UBA6944. The sequence goes on from DJZU01000001.1 coordinate 10,238, forward strand.
CTTTTTCAGAGTTGAGCAAGGCAAGTATCTGGGAAGCGTCGTCGAGAGGGTCTTGCCCTCGAGCAATGGTTCCTGAGATGGGGCAAGTCTCGACTCGGTCCCCTTCAACCCGGACATACATTTCTGGAGAGGCGCCCACTAGCCACTCTGATTGCCCAAGGTTGATGAGGAAACCGTAAGGAGATGGATTCTGTTGCTTTAAACGTCGGAAGAGTTCGGACGGAGGCTCCGGTGAGGGCTCAACGAACGTTTGGCTGGAAACCACTTCAAACAGATCTCCACGCGCAAAATAATCTCTTGCTGTTTCTACGATTTGAGCGTATTCGCCTCTTTCGTGATCGCGCGCTGGTTCCAGTGCCAAATTGGGTTGATATAGGTCTCTAGCTCCACCTCTATCGATGTCGACAGTGCTGAGGCCGTCATGATCGAATTCGTATCGTCGACGCTCCGCTACCCCACCCTGGTGGTCTACAACAATAATTTCGTCGGGGATGTATAGGACAAGGTCTCGTTGATCTGAAGGTCGTGCGAGGCTCAGCTCAATCGGCTCAAACTGGAACGCCAGGTCGTAGCCGAAGGCTCCGTAGAGGCCGAGATGTTCGTCAGCTCCTGCAAATAAGTCGACTAAAGATCGAACGACTGTGAATGAAGATGCTTGACGACTTCTATCTTCTTCTTCGAAACGAGCAACAGGCCGATGCACTTGGCAAGTAATTTGTGCTGGTTCTTCCTTGACCAGAGAAACCTCTTCAAGCTCGTCTAGCCTTGCCCGCACGGGCACCAAAAGGAGTTCGCCTCGCGGGTTGAGCGCCTGAATCTGTACCGTGTCGCCCCTGCTGGTTAGCACCAACGGCGGGTCCACAAATCCCATATCCCAACGGGTGTAACGACCGGGGTATTCATAGCTGGAGGAAAGCAATACTCCCCTAGCGGAATCCAAACGATCTACAAGGTCTTCGATGGCTGCGTCAGGGTTGATCGCCGTGACTTCAACACGAATCTCTATGTCGCCCCGAGTCCTGTAGTTCCCACGGATCTCTTCAGCCACGGAAATCGCCTTTACCTAGAGGTACAGGCCCGTACTGCCGGGCTCAACTCTTGGGGCTGCGATCGCATGCACATCCCTCTCTCGCAGGATTAGGAAATCATCGCCATGCACCTCAACCTCGTAACGGTCTTCTGGGCTGAATAAGACCTGATCGCCTTCCTCCGCGCTGCGGACATTGGGACCAGCGCCTACAACTTCTCCCCACACCAATCTCTTTTGTTGTTGAGCTGTAGCAGGTATCAGAATCCCGCCGCTACTTCTGCGATCGGCCTCGTCACTGGGAATGCGGACGAGGATTCGATCATGCAACATTTTGATCGGACGCTTAAGATTTTGGTCTGTAGACACGTCATTAGGTTCTTCAGCCACTATCGCACGGTACCGTTCTTAGGCATGAACGCGGACGCTGGAACACCTCAAAAAGCAAATTTTACTGCGAGTGATGGAGTTGCAATAGAAGCCGAATACCTGATTCCTGAGTCAACTAGCGCTATCGCAGTGCTCTCACACCCTCACCCTCTCTACGGTGGAGATATGCGCAACAACGTGGTGCAGGCACTATTTGAGTCTTTACCGAAAGCGTCGGTAGCGACGCTCAGATATAACTTCCGAGGGGTTCAAAATTCGGGCGGTAGCCACGGCGAAGGGAAACTTGAGCTGCTTGACTGTCAAGCTGCTTTCTCCCACGCAGCAAGCTTGGTTCCCTGTGTGCCGGTATTCTCGGTCGGCTACTCGTTCGGAGCAGACGTGTCGCTAACCGCCGATAGCTCGTGTCTCGCCGGCTGGGTTGGAATAGCGTCGCCTCTTACATTGCTCGACCCAAGTGACATGAAAGCAAATTCCGACTCGCGCCCAACTCTTCTTCTGGTGCCAAAAAATGATCAATACCGCTCGTTCGAAGAAGCGCAACAGATTTCCAGCGACTGGATGGCCACCACAGTTCAAGAGCTAGCCACTGGGGATCATTTTCTATTTGGGGAAACTCAGCAAGTCACCAAACTAGTGAGATCCTTTATCGCCGAGTGCGCTGCTTCAGAGTGATGCAGTGTTGAAGTCATAGCCTTGTGAATCGATATCGGTTAGCTGCTACCAGCCGATAGAAGGCTGCTGAAATCCACGAAATCGGTGGCACCATCATCACTGCTCCCAGAATCCACCACCCGCTCCCTATCCGGCGCAACGTCTTCGCAACCGCCTTGTGGCCCGATAGCCGCAGAGTCCCTTCTATCCACCACAGAGCGCGCTTCGCGTCGCTCTTGGAAAGGTCCAACCCGTCGAGATCCTCCTGCTTGCCCGCGCTCATCGGTATAGAAGCTCGCTGGCTCACCCAATCGGCGCATCGGCAGCAAAATGTGCACTCACCGTCGTACACCAACACCGGGGAGTGTTATCCCAGCCCTTGAGCTAACGCGGCCCGCGAATCGGTAGCAGCCAAGCGCAACGGTAAAGCTTTTTGGTACTCGGGCGAGTCGTACCACTCCCTGAAAGCATCCTCATCTTCAAACTCGAGAATTACTAATCGAGTGCCATGCCAATTACCTTCAACCGCGGCGACGGCGTTGTCGACGACCACCGCCTTGCCGCGTCCCAAAGAGGAGGCCTTAGCGGCCTCCATATAGGCATCAAGTCCATCAGAGTCATGGACCTCTTCCTGCACTACGAAATAAACCGACATGTCCTTCTCCTTGTGAGGATGATCACAGAACGTACCAAAAGCCGACCAAACCAATTTGGCTACTTTGAGGTTTAGCGTTCTTTACAATTCAAAATATCAGCCTCACGAATCGGTGATCTGCTCAATGGGCGACACGGTTGAGTCTGAGTCACCGTCGCCTCCCCAATATGCATCCCTCAATAGCCGTTTGTAGAGCTTTCCAGTCGGTAATCGAGGCAACGCTTCCATAAAATCAATCGAGCGTGGCACTTTGTACCCAGCTATGTGTTCGCGAGCGAACTCGGTAAGTCGCTGGGCTAAATACTCATCTCCGTGGGCTCCTTCTACAGGCTGCACCACTGCCTTTACTTCCTCTCCAAAGTCTTCGTTTGGGACTCCGAAAACGGCGACATCGGCGACTTCTGAATGAAGAATGAGGCAGTCTTCGATTTCCTGGGGATAGATATTTACTCCACCGGAGATAATCATGAAAGCCTTACGGTCAGTTAGGTACAGAAAACCATCTTCATCTACACGGCCGACATCGCCGAGGGTCGTCCACAGTGGATTGTCAGGGTGTTGAGAGCTGCGGGTTTTGTCGGGTGCTTGGTGATACTCAAAAGTCTGTTCTTCCCGTTCGAAGTAGATCAGACCCGACTCGCCGGTTGGCAACTCTGTTCCATCCTCATCGCATATGTGCAACGTTCCGATCAGCGGCTTGCCGACGGTACCTGGGTGAGCGATCCACTCATCGGGTCCCACGTAGCAGAAGCCATTTAGTTCGGTGCCAGCGTAATACTCGTGCAAAATTGGGCCCCACCAGTCCAACATTTGCTTCTTTATCTCTACCGGGCAAGGGGCGGCCGCGTGTATCGCGACCTTGTGACTCGACAAGTCCTGTTTATCGCGATCTTCCTCAGATAATTTCAACATTCGCGTGAACATTGTGGGAACCCACTGCGAGTGCGTCACGCCGTGAGTTTCTATTGCTTGTAGTGCCTCGTGTGGATCGAATTTCTCTAAAACCACTACGGTGCCTCCAACCGACTGAGTTCCCGTCGTGAACCCCAATGGGGCTGAGTGATAGAGGGGTGCAGGTGAAAGGTAAACTGACTCCGCATTCATTCCGAATATGCCACCAACTAAGCCTGCCCCAATTAGGTCAGGGTCGCTTATCTCAGATCCGTCAAGTGGGCGCTTGATGCCTTTGGGTTTTCCAGTAGTACCCGAGCTGTAAAGCATCAAAGACCCTCGAGGCTGCTTGTCTAGAGGTTCCGCCGAATATTGCTCAACCGTCGTTTCGTAGCTCTCGAAACCTTCGACCGCATCGCCAAACATCAAACGTATGGGGCAGTTCTGGATTAAGGGCAGCATTGCAATCGCTACTTCCCGAACCGCTGTACTTGCTACTAGAACTTGGGCTCCGCAATCTTCGACGATGTAAGCCGCTTCCTCGGCAGTGAGAAAACGATTCACAGTTGTGAAATACAGTCCGCTTCGCATAGCGGCCCAATAGGCCTCAAAGTACCGGATGTGATTATCAGCAAAAATAGCAATGTGGTCACCGGGTCGAAGTCCAGCTTCTCTCATCATCTGAGCAAAGCGACATGACCTGTCTTCTAGTTCTTGATAGGACAGCGACTCGCCAGTTCTTGCCATGACGACGGCTGTCTTGTTCGGATTTATTGCAGCGTGGATACCTGGATAACTCATAGGTTTGAAACTATCCGATGGAAACGTCTCACTCTTCATCTGCCGGTGGTCGGACTACTACCCCTTTGACAGTAAGCGCTTCCTTGGCCTCGCGGATGCTGTGTTCTCCGAAGTGAAAGATGGATGCGGCAAGCAACGCATCAGCTTTCCCGTCTATGGCGCCCTCCACTAAATGTTTCAGTGTGCCCACTCCTCCACTGGCAATAACTGGCACGTTCACCGCTTCGACGACCGTCCGGGTTAACTCAAGGTCGTAGCCATTTTTGGTTCCGTCTCCATCCATCGAGGTAAGCAATATTTCGCCCGCCCCTCGGTCAGCGACTTCTTTTGCCCAGGCAACAGCATCTACGCCCGTGTCCTCACGGCCACCTTTGACATATACGTTCCAAGTGCGGTTAGCGTTCGCTTTCGCATCTATGGCGACCACAACGCACTGGCTTCCGAAAGCTGCTGCCAGTTCTCCTATGAGATCGGGGTTATTGACAGCCGCCGAATTGACTGAAACTTTGTCAGCTCCGGCGCGAAGAAGAGCGCGGGCATCGTCTGTAGACCGGATACCTCCACCAATTGTGAAGGGTATGTAAACCTCTTCGGCAACTCTCTCAGCTAATTCGACGATTGTTTTCCTGTTGTCGGAACTTGCGGTTATATCCAAAAAGACGATCTCGTCGGCTCCTTCGGCGTCGTAGCGGGCGGCTAGTTCGACTGGGTCACCTGCATCACGCAGGCCTACGAAATTGACGCCTTTCACCACGCGGCCTCTATCAACGTCCAAGCAGGGGATCACTCGTATGGATTTCATTTCCCCTCAATTACCGCAAGTGCCGCGGAGACTTCGATGGTTCCGTCATGGATGGATTTGCCGACAATGACGCCCCCAAGGGTTTTACCGTCAACTTCGAGTCCGACTAATTCAGCTATATGTGAAAGAGCGCCAACTCCGCCACTTGCAATCACCTCTATCGAAGTCGAAGCCAGCACCGTTGCTAGTCCTTCAACATCGGAGCCGATCCCCATTCCATCACGAGCGATTTGGGTGACGATCACAGCCTCGACGCCAGCGTTTTCGTACCTCGGTAGTAGGTCAAGGATCTTCAGGCCGCTGTCCCTTTCCCACCCTTGTGTAGCAACGTTCTCACCTCGGACATCCAAACCAATCGCGACACGCTGTCCTAGAGTCGCTATTTCACCAACTATTTCCGGATTTTCTACCGCTGCGGTTCCAATCACGCATCTCGAAACTCCAACGTCATATAACGCTCTAGCAGCGTCAACAGTGCGCACTCCTCCGCCGGATTGGACCGGGACGCGAACAGCGTTTGTGATTGATGCGATCGTATCCAAGTTCTCAGATTTGCCGGAGCGCGCTGCGTCCAAATCAACCACATGTATCCAAGCTGCCCCAGCCTCTTCAAAGGAGGTAGCTACCTCTACAGGGTCGACCTCGTACTGAATCTCGCGGTCGTAGTCGCCCTGGATCAAGCGGACACATTGCCCATTTCGTAAGTCGATAGCCGGGTATAGGTTAAAACTCATTGGGCCGTAACCTGCCTACAGAAGTTGCTGGCGAAAAGGCGTCCCAATTCGCCGGACTTTTCTGGGTGGAATTGTGTTGCCCAAAGAGATCCCCGCTCAACCATCGCTATTACATCTTTGCCATATTCGCAGGTGGCCACCACGAACTCAGCGGCGGTCTCTGCCGCATAGCTGTGAACAAAATACATCCATGAACGATCTCTAATGCCTTGCAATAGTTCACATTCGGGCCGACGAATGTCCAACTGGTTCCATTGCATTTGAGGGCGCGGTAATCCGTCGGGTAGGAGACGCACTCGTCCTGGAAGTACTCCCAGCCCTGAGACGCCGGGTGCCTCTTCTGATCCTTCAAACAACATTTGCATCCCTACGCAAATACCCAAGAATGGCGTGCCGGTCTCAATTGCTGTGTAGACGGCGTCGTCCAACTTTGCTCTTCTCAATTGATTCATACACGCGCCAAAATGACCGACGCCCGGAAGCACTACCGCTTCTGCCTGTGCGATTAACACTCGATCGTCAGTTAAACGAACGTCAGCGCCGGCACGTTGGAATCCCTTCTGGGCTGATCGGAGATTGCCGATGCCGTAGTCCAAGACAGCAATTAGAGGTCCTGATTTCGGTTTGTTCACCGGGCAACCCTCACAAAACACCTTTTGTCGAAGGCAACACGTCATCGGCTATTCGAACTGCGTCATACAACGCTCTCGCGACGGCCTTGAAGCTTGCTTCGATGATGTGGTGAGTGTTTTTACCTCGTACCAACACCAAGTGCAGCGTTATCCCGGAGGCCATCACAAAGGCTCGCCAAAACTCTTCGCAGAGCTGCGGGTCAAAAGGAGGGTCCCCAAGAATCTTTTCTCCCGGGGGATCGATTTCATAGTGCAGAAACGGACGGCCTGAAAGGTCCAGAATCACATCTACCGCTGCTTCGTCAAGGGGAACCGAAATAGAGGCAAAGCGCCGAACACCTTGTTTGTCGCCCAGCGCGTCTCCAAAAGCCTCCCCAAGCGCTATACCGACATCTTCAACGGTGTGGTGCGAGTCGATATCAATGTCACCTTGGCAATCAACGCGTAAATCGAAGCGAGAATGCTTACCAAGCTGACTGAGCATGTGATCGAAAAATGGCAGTCCGGTACTGACCTCAACTTTGCCAGAGCCGTCCACGTTTACGAATAAGTCGATGCTGGTTTCTTTAGTTTTTCGCTGCCGTTCAGCTGTTCGTGTCATTTGATCGCCCCTTCGAGAGCTTCGAGAAAAATATTATTTTCAGTTTCAGTACCTACAGTCACCCGCAAACAATCAGCTAATCCAGGCCATTTCGAACAGTTTCGTATCAGCACTGACTTCGCTAGTAGTCGCTGCCAAAGTTCATCGCCCTCGACACCGCACGCAGTTGTTCTGAACATGATGAAATTAGCTTGTGAAGAGAAAACTTCTAACCCCAGATCGGAAAGAGCAACAGAAACTCGGTCTCGTTCATCTGATATCTGCGTGACTCGTTGTTCCATCTCATCGTGGAACCTAAGGGCTATCCGCCCCGCAATTTGCTTCAGTGAATCCAGATGGTACGGGAGGACAACTTTCTCAAACTCAGGCAACATCCAAGGCGGCGCCACGCAATAGCCGAGACGAACTCCAGCCATAGACCAGGTTTTAGAGAAAGTTCGCGTAACTACTAGCGACTCAGACACTTCAGACCGCTTCAACATCTCAATTGCGGTGAAGTCAGCAAACTGCCCATAGGCCTCATCAACAACCACAACTCCTCGCGACTTTGACACCGCTGCCTCAACAACCTCTTTACTTTCGGGCGTACCGGTCGGATTGTTGGGAGAGCATAGAAAAAGAAGATCCGGATCCTCAGAATCAATGACGTCCTCCAAGGATGACTCAGTAATTCTGAACTCCAGATCTCGCGCAGCTTCAAAAACTCGACATTGAGTCGTCCGAGCTATTTGGCCGTACATAGCGTACGTGGGTTCAAATGTCACAGCGGTTCGTCCGTGTCCTCCGAATGTGAGGCAAAGTGTTTGTAGAACCTCGTTGGACCCATTCGCCACAAATATCTGATCTGCTTCGACCTCATGAAGAGCTGCTAATTCTTCCCTCAGGGACTGAGCTGCCCGATCGGGGTAACGGTGCCAATCAACCTTGGCGGCTTCCTCTAGAAATGCCGCTTGGAAATCTTCCGGTGGCGCTAATGGCGCTTCATTGGTGTTAAGACGCACATCCACTTCAACCTGAGGAGAGTGATAACCGTCCATCGATCGCAAGTCATCTCGCACCAGCGGGCGTTTCACGGCTTTATCCCCTCATTAGCCCATCTCTCGCGTTCCCGCACCGACGCAGCGTGCGCCCAAAGGCCCTCGGCCTGAGCTAACTCCGACACTGCGAGAGCAACCGCGTCAAAACCGTCCTTTGATACCTCAATTACATGCATTCGTTTTTGGAAGTCATCAACCGTCAGTGCTCCACTGAATCGCGCTGTACCCGCTGTCGGCAACACGTGTGAGGGCCCCGCTACATAGTCACCGATTGAGGCTGGCGCCCAATTGCCTACAAAAACAGCCCCAGCGTTTCGGACCGATTCAGCTAACTCTCTAGCGTTATGGCACATGAGCTGTAGGTGCTCCGGTGCAATTACGTTGACCACCTCTACAGCGTCGGCAGGTCGGTCGACCAAACACAGGTAACCACCCTCAGCGAGAGTTTCTAATGTTTCCTTCCGACGCGGAGATAACGAGACTATGTCCCCGATCGCCGCTTCAACTTGATCTGCATACTGTTCATTCCATGTAACCAACCAAGCCCGACCCCCTGGACCATGCTCAGCTTGAAGAACAAGATCAACCGCAGCTGAACTGCTGGGACAGCTTTCGTCTCCTACAACCACGATCTCCGAAGGCCCTGCAAATGCGGCGGCGATGCCGACGGTTCCCGCTACCTCTTGTTTCGCAGTCGCTACCCATGTGTTACCCGGACCAGCTATGACGTCAACCGGGCGGATAGTTTCCGTGCCATAGCTCATGGCGGCTATTGCTTGGACACCGCCTATTTTGTAGACCTCATCAACGCCGCAGAGATGTGCGGCGGCCAAAACCACTTGGTCAATCTCACCTAACGGATTCGGAGGCGTGCAGACAGCAATTTCTTTCACGCCAGCTGCCCGTGCTGGTAATGCAGTCATTAGAACAGTCGACGGATACGAAGCAAGACCACCAGGAACGTACAGACCAGCGCGTTCAACCGGCTGAGGAATACTCAACACCGTTATCGCATTTTGAGTGACCTCATGCGATTGAGCTCTTTCTTCTCTATGAAATTCCAGGATTCGATCGTGCGCCACTTGAAGAGCGGCGGCTAAACCCGTATCCAGACCTTCCCAGGCTTCTCGCAATGCCTGTGGGGCAACGCGAGAGTCTGCGATCTCAACTCCATCAAACTGAGAGGTTAAGGACCGAATGGCTTCGTCGCCCCCATTTCGGACCTCTGAAAGAATCTCTCGCACGGCGGTCGTCGGAATATCCGCACTTAGATCGAAGCGCGGTAGTAGAGAAGCAAAGGGCCTATTAGCGCCGCGGAGATCTATGCGTTGCAACACGCTATTGAGGGTACCGCTGACAGAGGGCTCCGCAGAAGTGGATATCGCCTCTACTTGACGAGGACGATATGGTTCTCTCATGGTCTCCCAAGCCGAGCTCTCATCTCTCGAAACAGCCATTAGGGAGTTGAGCGAACGAATCACAGTCGCGGCAGATGAACTTGTGGGAACAAAGGAAGAAGATGTAGCCATTGATCTTTACGAAGTTGAGCGCAGTTTGAAGACTGCCCAACGTCGTATAGCTCGAGCAGCCGAGGGCCTTGCGAGCTCTTAGAGACGTCTTCACTACTCCAGTTCGGTCAAGGCTTCAGACATCTCGACAATCTTCTTCGCGCGCGTCAGATGAGGCACATCCACCATCTGACCCTTGAAGCTGAAAGCCATGAGCCCTTCGGCCTCCTTGACCGCGAACAAGTCAAGTAGTTCCCTCGCTTCGCTCACTTCAGCAGGGGATGGAGTGAAGCATTCATTTACGATCTCAATCTGGTTGGGGTGGATAGTGATCTTCCCTGTGTACCCCATGTTCGCCGATTCCAAACATTCACTCCTGAGCCCGTCCAGATCATTGAAGTCAACAAAGACGGTATCAAGTGGCTGCTTATCCCAAGCCGTAGCCGCGAGCAAACACATCACCCGCGCATGTTCGAAAATGGGCAAATAGCGTCCGTCGGGATGTCTATTACCTCGAGAACCGATAGCCGCGGATAAGTCTTCGGCTCCCCAAGTAAGGGCATCAACCCGAGGGTTAGCCGCGAGATCGCCGATGTTCAAGAATCCCTGCGGGGTTTCGGTTCCTAGTATGAGGAGCCTGACCTCCCCCTCTTTGTGACCACATGCGCGTTCGTGTTCGCGGATAGTTTCATCGATTTCAGCTACTTCATTGGCGTTGTTCAC
>DJZU01000001.1:21010-34049 GCA_002448715.1 Candidatus Neomicrothrix sp. UBA6944
TTGGGTATGAGGTAGGAGTCAGGGGGGTGCGCCATGGTTTCTTCGACGTCGCGCTCAAACCAGGGACTCCCCAAGGGGTTAACTCGGACCACTCGTTCCTGTCGTCCGAAATCTACGTGTTCGAGCCATTCACTGACCGTGGCTCTTGCAGAGTCTTTATTTTCGGGAGTGACCGCATCTTCGAGATCCAGAATCAAGGCATCCGCTTCTGTCTCCAGGGATTTATTCAGCATCTTCTCATTGGCTCCTGGAACAAAATGAGCCGCTCTTCGGATAGTCATCGTGGTTGTCCTTTACAGTTAGAAGTCGAATGCCGCAGGGCAAAAGTCGTTGAGAACACAGTCTTCGCATTGCGGATTTCTCGCGAAGCAAACTTGTCGGCCATGAAGTATCACTCTGAGACTGAATTCTCCGCGCTCATATTCAGGCACCATCGGATTCAACTCCATCTCTACCTTCACTGGGTCCTCTTCTTCGGTTAACCCAAGTCGTCGAGCCAAACGACCCACGTGGGTATCGACTGGCAAGCCAGGAAGTCCAAACGCCACAGATCTTATAACGTTCGCTGTTTTTCGCCCGACACCTCCCAATTTGACCAGATCGCTCAAACTGGTTGGCACTTCACCCTCATGCTCCTCGAGAAGCTGATTCGACATCTTCATAAGGTTCTTTGCCTTGCTTTTGTAGAAGCCTGTCGCGTGCACTAGCTCCTCCAACGCCTGCGAGTCGGCAGCAGCAAGGTCGATCGGGTCGGGGTATCGGTTAAACAGAGCGGGAGTCGTCTTGTTGACACGAACATCCGTGCACTGAGCCGACAAGATGGTTGCAACCAAGAGCTCAAAGGGACTGCGATGATTCAACTCGCATACTGCGTCGTACTCGTCCTTAAGTCGCTCGTGCACTAATTTCGCTCGACCTTTAGGCGATCGCGGCTTCCCCATGGTCTTTGTTTACCTCATCAAGTGGCATCTAGCGATAGCTTCAATACTGTGAATTCTCGCAGCGCAGAAGAACCCACCATAAGAATCAGTCAGGATAGAGAGGGCGACGTCATAGAGCTAAACGCACACGAATGGACCGCTGACGCATTATCGCTGGCGTTACCGGGTGTATTAGCTCAAACGGCGGAAGGCGTTTCTCTTTGGTTGGATAACCCAGCGGAAGACACTGATGAAACGTTGGGAAGGCTCGAGATGGAACCTCAACGTGACCTCTTTCGGATGGAGCGCTCAATCCCTCTCGAACAAAAAACCGACATACCCACGCGACCGTTTCAGCCAACGCAGGACGAAGAAGAATGGTGCCAAGTAAACAACCGGGCGTTCTCGTGGCATCGAGAACAGAGTGGCTGGACCCCCGACCTATTAATAGAACATCAGGCAGAATCGTGGTTTGACGCCGAAGGCTTCTTAATTCACGAGCGCGAAGGTCGAATTGCGGCATTTTGTTGGACCAAAATTCATGACTCGGAACAGCCACCAGTTGGAGAAGTTTACGTCATTGCCGTTGACCCTGATTTTCACGGTCTAGGACTGGGGCGGGCCCTAACTTTGGCTGGGTATCAGCATCTCGAAGCGAAGGGGATTACGAGAGCCATGCTGTACGTTGACGCTGACAACACTCCCGCTGTGCATCTGTACCGCGATATCGGCCTTGAGGTCATAACCGTCCGGCGGCTCTACCAGCGCCCCACCAAGATGGGTTAAAGCTGCACGACCGCTCCAAGGGCGAGCCCCACAAAGTGGATACAGGTCGCAGCTACGATCGCTATTCCTACATGTCTACTGATACCACGCCACATCGAATGGCCAGTTGCCATCGCCAACGTGGCTCCAATGGCCGCTGCGCCCGCGACACCCGCAGCTACTGACAACCAAATCACGAAGTTCGCGGAAGAGAAAAACCAAGGGATTAGAGGTACTAAGGCTCCAACGGCAAACGCCGAAAACGACCAGCCAGCGGCGACATAGGGTGAGGCGAGTTCGTTCGGAGCGATCCCAAGTTCTTCTCTTGCATGAACCTCAAGCGCCATTTCGGGATTCCGCATCACCAACTGAGCCATCTCTCTGGCTTGATCGATAGTCATGCCTCTTTCCACATACAACTGAGCTAGTTCCTCGGTTTCTTCCTCGGGGTCGTCCGCCAGCGCCCGCCTTTCTTTCTCTAGTTCTCGACCGACAAGATCATTTTGTGCTCGGACAGACACATACTCGCCAGCAGCCATGGAAATCGCGCCAGCTAGTAGGCCTGCAACTCCCGCCGCTCGAACCACTCCGGAGGAAACATCGGCCCCGGCCAAACCAACTATCAACAGAACATTAGAGACCAGCCCATCGGAGGCACCAAAAACTGCCGCTCGGGCTCCTCCGCCCTGCACGTCTCGATGATGGTCGTCATAGCGGTGTGCAGCCACGCAATCGAAACTACCCGCCGTACCCTGTAGGGGTGGTGATCACTCGTTATGACTTGTCTCGACCCGAGCTAGCTGACCTACTTGAAGGCGAGCCTAACTACAGGGTTGACCAAGTGTGGGAAGGCCTTCACGGTCAACATCGAGATCCTGCCGATCTCACGAACATTCCCAAGAAGTTGAGATCCGCCATCGAATCTCTTCTTCCTGCAGCCCTCACACCGCTTCGAGAAGTCAGTGCAGACAACGGAGCCACGGTAAAACACCTTTGGCAGCTGTGCGATGGCCACCTCATCGAATCAGTCCTTATGCACTATCGGGATCGCTCCACTGTGTGCGTTTCTTCTCAAGCCGGCTGCGCAATGGCATGCAGCTTCTGCGCTACTGGACAAGTTGGATTTGATCGGCATCTAACGACCGGCGAAATCGTCGAACAAGTAATCCGCGCCTCTCAACGTTCACTTAGCAAACGCGTCAGCAACGTTGTGTTCATGGGGATGGGTGAGCCTTTATCCAACTTCGACAACGTATGGTCGGCCATCGAACGCATTAACACAGACATAGGCATCGGAGCCCGAAAAATTACGGTATCTACGGTTGGCATAATTCCAGGGATCGAGCGCTTAGCTCAACAAAAACTCCCAGTGAGTCTCGCTGTGTCCCTGCATTCAGCTAACGACAAGACGCGTAATCACTTGGCTCCGATTAACCGGACATACCCTCTTAGGAAACTCGCCGAGTCGCTCCAAAACTACAAACGGACGAAGAACCGGCGAATCAGTCTCGAGTGGGCAATGATGTCAGATGTTAATGACAGCGACGAGGATGCGCGCGAACTCGCTGCCTTCGCTAGGCCGCTGAGCGCCCACGTCAATCTCATACCGTTAAATCCGACTCCTGGGTACGCCACCTCTCCCTCTGAACCAGACTCAATCAACCGTTTCCGTGACCTTCTGGATTCCTTCGGCGTCAATGCGACAATCCGATCGAACCGCGGAACTGATATCAATGCTGCTTGTGGGCAGTTGCGTGCCGAACAGGCAGTTGCATTTTCGAAGCGACCTAAACACTGAGGGATTTGGGTCGACCTCTGCCACACTGGCAAGGTGAATAACTTGCGTTGGCTGAATCCCACACAACCTCAAACGCTCTACAGCGCTGTGATGCTGGCTTATTTTCGAGGCGCAAGCATTGTCTTATTTGGCAGTGTTTATTACCGCCAATTTGCTTACGACCTACTGGGTCTATTTGCGTCCCGCGTGGCCTGGCTACTTCTTGTAGTCGCGCTCATCGGCGGCGGTCTCGGGATCGCTAACGAGAAGAAACTTGGTTTCCGTTTCGCGTTAGCAGCGGCTATCTACTCAGTCGCGGCCACACTTTGGGTAAGTATTCGCTATGACGTAGAGCTCCTTGGCTTACTACTAAGACTGATGTTTGACATAGTTCTCGTAGTTCTGTTACTCCATCCTCAGAGTAAGGAATACCGGAGGATCTGGTTCAGCTAGCCAATGGCCCTAAACTGGCCACTATGACTACCCAAATTGACGGAATTGACGACCTGGAAAGCCGAGTAGGGCAACACATCGGCTACAGCGACTGGCACACCATCACCCCCGAGCAAGTGCAAAAATTCGCCGAAGCAACAGGCGATTACCAATGGATTCATCTCGACGAAGAAAAGGCGAAGGCGGGACCATTTGGAACCACGATCGCCCACGGGTACTTGACCCTGTCATTAGCGCCAATGTGCATGTCTGAGGCATTCGTCATTGGCGGTGACGTGCAGATGGGAGTGAACTATGGCGCCAACAAAATCCGCTTCACAGCGCCTGTTCCCGTTGGATCTAATGTCCGAATGGGAGCAACGCTCAAGGAAGTTTCACGATTTGATGGCGGGGCCCAGTACACCGCTGAGCTTCTGTTCGAAATCGAAGGATCAGAGAAACCGGCCTGTATCGCTGAATGCATATACCGCGTCTATAGCTGAACGCTTCTATCGCTCAATTTATAACCCGTGGCCACCAACGAGGACCTACCCCAAGGAGAAGAAAAAGCGTTAGCTGTTGAGCAGATGTTCGATCAGATCGCTCCGCGATACGATTTCGTTAATCGGCTCATGACCTTTCGCATGGACGTCGGGTGGCGGCGACGCGCTGTTGAGGCCTTGAAGCTCCCTAGAGATGCGAAAGTCTTGGACCTAGCTTGCGGCACCGGTGATTTCTGTAACGATCTCCTACGATTCGGCCTTGATCCCATCGGCTTAGACTTCAGTGCTGGGATGCTTGAGGCCGCTGGCACAGACGCGCCCCTGATGAGAGCTGACGCGCTTCGGCTCCCTGTCCTCACCGGGTCTATGGACGGCGCAACTTGCGGCTTTGCTTTGCGCAACTTGACCGAACTCACCCCGTTCTTCGAGGAACTCTCGCGAGTTTTGAGGCCCGGGGGGCGGATCGCTCTTTTGGATGTCGCTCAACCCTCTAACCCACTACTCAGAATCGGGCACCGCGTCTACTTCGGAAAGATAGTTCCAAAGATCGGTGGCTTAATTTCGGATCGGAATGCTTACAAATACCTACCAAAGTCGGTGGAATATCTGCCCAAACCACAAGATCTTCTAGCTGAGCTCAAAGCAGTTGGGTTTTCGGATGCAACCAGAACTCTTTTAAGTGGGGGCATCACTCAATTGTTTCTCGGAACCCTAGACCAGTGAGTCAGATCCCAATTCCGAGACCGCAGCACAAAAGCAGCCCGTAGATCATTTGAAACTTTCCTGTTGCGCCCAATACAGATATGAGTTCCTTTCCAGCAGCACCTTTGACTACCAGCCGAACTGGTTGAATCGCGAACGGCGTGGCGAGAAGAGCTAGCAGCGCTGCTGGACGCAAAAGGCTCAGATAAGGAAGGCAGAAAATCGCCAACAGCATTACAACTACATATAAAGCTCTGGTGGGTCGATCTCCCATCCGAACCGCCAGAGTTCGTTTACCCGTCTCACTGTCACCCGGGATATCTCTCAAATTATTAGTGATGAGCAAAGCGACCGCTAGCAATCCCACCGGCACAGCCGCACCCACCGCAAGCGTGGTCACCTGTTCATCTTGGACGTATGTGCTTCCCGCAGTAGCAACAACGCCAAAAAAGATAAAGACGAACAACTCCCCTAAACCGCTGTAGCCGTAGGGCCTCGGTCCGCCCGTGTAACACCATGCAGCCAGAATGGCCAAACTACCCACCAACACAAGCCACCATGTGGTCACGGACGCTAGGTACAGTCCTGACAAAGCAGATATTCCAAATGCGCCAAAAGCCGCATTTCTCACGCTTCCTGGACTGGCATTTCCAGAGGCAACAAGCCTCATAGGCCCTACCCGCTGATCATCGGTTCCTCTAACTCCATCGCTGTAATCATTGGCGTAATTGACACCGATTTGCAGACCGATTGCTACAACAAGTGCCAACACCGCACGGATGATATTTGGCTGTGCTTGTGCGGCGGCAGTTCCTACTATCACTGGCACAATCGCGGCCGGCCAAGTTCTTGGCCTCGCCCCAGCTAACCAAATACCCACTCAAACTCCTCTTAAGTTCCGATACAACTGAACCTATCTCTACTTCTAGCAAACGAACCCTAGAAGACACAGACTCAAACACCTTGTTCGTTCTAGAATTCACTCATGAAGTTCGGTTATCTCACAGGAAACCACGCAGAAGGCATTCTCCCTGGCGATTTAGCAAGAGAGCTAGAAGCTCGGGGATTTGATTCAGTTTGGTTCCCAGAACATAGTCACATCCCAGTTGACAGGCGTAGCCCCTACCCCAATGGCGGACCACTACCGGGTAGCTACTTCCACATGATGGACCCTTGGGTATCTATAGCCGCGGCAGCGGCGGAGACAAGCACCCTCACGCTGGGGACTGGAATCTGCCTACTGCTTGAACACGACCTCTTAGATCTCGCTTGCGCCGTCGCCACCGCCGATGTGCTGGCCGAAGGGCGAGTCGTAATGGGGATAGGTGTCGGCTGGAACGAAGAGGAACTAGAAAATCATCGCCCAGATCTACCCTTCAAAAAGCGATATTCAGCAATGAGAGAACGAGTTGAGGCCCTTCGCACCGCCTGGCGCGACGAAGAAGCAACCTTTTCGGGCACTTGGGACAGCTTCTCCCCCTCATGGGTTTTTCCGAAACCAGTTAAAGGCACCGTACCCATAGCCCTGGGAAACGCCGGACCGTTAGGAATCCAGCATGCGGCTGAGTACGCAGACGAGTGGGCTCCCATCGATGTAGGGGTAATGAACACAGATGGAAAGCCTGACGTTTTGGGAGGTATCCAGCGTTTTCGTAATCTCGCCGACGAAGCAGGACGCGACGGCTCCTCTATCCCTATATCTCTCTACATTTGGGGGCGGCCCAGACAAGAACGGCTTCAGCAATACGCTGAAGCCGGCGTCACCCAATTTGTTTTTACTCCCGTCAACTTTGACTTACCTTCCGCTGATGACACGCTGCGGTACATAGATGAACTCACCACGACGGTGGAGGAGTTTCGCTCTTAATAGATATTGGGGCGCCCCCGTTGAGAAAGCCGCCACAGAAACCTTTCGTCTCCACTATCGAGACGTTCTAGTGAATCCAGTCGTATGTCAGGGTCAAGCACCTGCAAGACCCCCTCCCATAGTCCGGCTATCCCATCCATCCACTCGGGCGTACTTTCTGCTTCTAGACCTCTCATCAGTCGCCATGTTCGTTGTGTGACATCATTTCCGTCAAGTACCACCACATCACCCTGAGCTTCGAGAAGGCCTGCCAACACTTCACCAGGATTATCGGTCTCTAGTTTCTTTCTCACCACAGACGAGTACTGCATTCCTATCTTGCGGCCTGTGCTGCGAAGAATGCCTTGCGCAGCAAGTGGACCCAGCTCTTCCGACATAACGGGAACAAGATTACGGATGTAGTCCATGCTGTAATTTCGAGCGGCCTTTGCTCTTCTCTCCGCCGGCCAATCATTGCTATTCAACGTCGGAAGATGTTCAGCAACAATTGGTGGACAACTTTCTCCAAAACGAAATCTCAGTCGATGCTCCGGCAGCAGTGGCTCTGGTTCTTGGATGTAATAGCCCTCTAAGCCCGGCATTGCATCGACTGTCTGACCGGTACACACGAATCCCAAGCGATGGTTACCTAAGAGCACCCCGTTATTCGCATGCCAACCCCACAGCATGGCTCTTGATATTTCAGTTGGGATGCCTGCGATCGCGGCACCGTCAAATATCCAACGAGGCGGAACATATTTAACCCAAGCTTTCTCGTCAGATTCAGCTATATAAACAACCGATACTCCGCCCAGGTGGTTAGAGAGATAATGATATTTCGCGCAAGCGACAGCATCCGGTTCTCCAACCAACCCCAACTTTTCCAGACCTGGCAAAAATCGCTCTTCTTGCTGGCGTCGGAACAGCCCCTTAACTATTTTGGCACTTCGGTCCGTCCCAACTTCAACCACCATCGCAAGGATCAGCCCCGTCAGATATCGGTGAAATAGCTCTCCTATAGCCGCGTAGCCACCATGTTGAGACCCTGGAGGCCTAGCTACAGACATCACAGTGGCTTTCTCTCATCACCAGCTCCCTCGATGAACTACGGCGTCAGGGCCACCTTCGATAGGTCTGCGCAACTCAGTAGCCGATCGCCCTGGTGGTTCACCAGATGGATCCGGCCAACCAAGGGCTACGGTGCCGACCGGTAGGCACTCATTTGGGACCTTAAGAGCTTCTGCCACTTTCGATGCTTTATCGAACATTCCGAAGAAGAGAACGCCGAGACCTTCGTTGATGGCCGCCAGTTGCAAGACCATTGCCGCGAAGCTGCTATCAACAAGCCAATAGGGCGTGGCCCACATTTCAATCCCCCGTCCTAGTCCGGTCGCCTGCTTATCACTCCGGCTATAGCGCTCCAGGTAAGCGTCGGGGCTCGCCCATACAGTAATGATGACGGGCGCATCCAAGAGGTTGGGCCATCGGAACGTCTCTCTACGTTCTTTGGGTAACGTCACATCCCAATAGGCTGAAGTTTGATGTCCTTCCAAAACGACGAAATTAAATCCCTGACTATTGCCAGCTGACGGCACACGGCGCGCTTGATCAAGAACCCGGTCCAATACCGACTCAGGTATGGGGTCGCGCAGAAAAGAACGTGTCATTTTCCGCTTGTGAATCAGTTCGGAGAATTCCACAAGCTGGGACGCAGAGCTAGAGCAGCTTGGCGAGCTTCTCGCGAGTCGCCCAGCCGAAGGTCACCAGGGCATCACCCTTTGACGCATCATGCCCATCAAAGAGCGCTATTACGTCCGGCTTAATGCTTTCAGGTTTGGCGGAGTTATGGTTGAGGACTAGTGACGGTAAACCTTCGCCGTAAACGCGAAACTCTTTCGCTTTGTATTCGCCTCGCACATCAAAGCGCTTCGCGAGCCGTCTTCCCCATGCACGATCCTCTCCATTGGCTTCGTAACCTGGCCGGGGAACAATTCGACTCAGCGGCTTATAGGCGTCAAATGCAGCTGGATCAGACATCTGCGATGCGACGAGGACGTCCTCATCAGGGAAAGCAAGGACAGCGCGACGCATTTGATCTGTAATCATTGTTTTCAGGGCGCTATCTCTGCGGCTGGTCCGACGAACGGCTGCAAGGCCAATTAACACAGTCGGGTCCCCTCCCACCCGTTCAAGAGTGCAAAAGCCATATGCAGATAGTTTGTTACCATCTCTGACTTGGGTTACCAGAACCCATGCGTCTCTTTGCTTGGAGAGTTCTCCAACGTCGAAAATGATCGGCTCATCCTCGATTAGGTCAGCCATCTCCTCGAGTTCGGCGTCGCTTAGAGCAGTGCAATCTTTGGTTTCGACCGTCAGGGCCATCAGGAAGTTTCCTTCATTGGTACTCGTCGACGTAATAGTTCAGCCGATAATTGACATTTGAGCAAAACAGAGTCGGTGATCATAGATACACGCCTCCCGGACGAGAGTCCTGTTCACCGCTAGCCGAGCCCATATCGCCACCGGCTCCCGGCGGTAGAGCACCTTGTCGCATCTCCATGAGCTGGCGTTGCGCCATCATCTGTTGCGCCGCTACAGCGGCTTGAATTCCGTGGAACAACCCCTCGAGCCAACCCACAAGTTGCGCTTGCGCAACACGCAGCTCTGCTTCAGATGGCGATTCAGAACTGAAAGGTAACGCCAATCTCGCCAACTCTTCGCGTAACTCTGGAGCGAGAGATTCAGACAGCTCCGTGACCGACTGTTCATAGATTTCTCGCATGCGATCACGACTGGCTTCGTCCAGCTCCACTTCGCGTACTTCATCGAGGAGAGTTCTAATCATCGATCCGATCCGCATTACCTTTGCGGGCTCTGAGATCGCGGGGGGTTCTTCGTTGCCTTCCGGCGCGTCGTTAGGTTCGATCAATTCGACGTGCTCGTCAACTGATGCAGACGATCCGCCGGCAGGGTCTCGGTACTGCTCGACCATGTAGGAATCCTACCGGCGTCATAGCTCCGAGCGGCCGAGAATTACCTGGAGAAGCTTAGAAAGGGCACCAGCATTTCGTCTGCGGTTAATGAACCATGTCTAGCTATTAGGTGCGGTGCGTCCGGGAGCCGGGGGTCCATAATGGCAATCGGATCGCGAGCCACAACTGCCAGATCACCCATTCGTCGCCGAGCTTCATTGGTTACATGTGCACCAAACCATTGCTCATCAAGAATTTGCTCTAGCGACGCGATCCAAGCGACGTCTGAATAAATCTGGGCAGCCTCCAACACAGACTTTGCCTCTCCATTATCGGCATGCAACCAAAGAAACCTGGCTTCCCCGGAAGTCATTGATGTTCTACGAACAATCTCGTCGTCAAGCTGAAGTACAGTGTCGCCCACCTCAACCATCCCATGATCCGCGGTAACTATTAACACTGCTTCTAGCGGCAACTCTTCAACTATTCGCTCCACGAGTGCATCAACAAATTTCAGTTCGTCCTGGTAGTGCTGATGCAAGCCATGCACGTGCGCAATTTTATCGACTCCGTCGTAGTAGGCGTAGACAAATGGAACACCGCTCTCAACTTGATCGATGATCTCGGTTACTAGTGTCGCTGGGGACCACCATCCACGAAAGATTCCGTTTCGGAGATGAGCTTGGGTGAACCCTGTGGTTTGAAATTCAGCACGAGTTATTGTCGGCGGATGAGTTCCTAGAAAAGGTTCAACGGGTTGGAAATCGATTGGTGGCAGCTCGCTGATCATAAGTTTGCCTCCGACTGACCAGCGCAGGCAGTTCAACAGTCCTTGTGGTGTCGGGATTTTGTACCCAATCACTCCGTGCTCTCCTGGGGGCACACCTGTGGCTATCGAAGTTAGAGCTGTTGCAGTGGTGCTTGGAGCGACTGTAGTAATCCCAGTGGCGGAACCTTCATGCAAAAAGGGCAGATCGCCCCCATAGTCCCTCATCTGATTCCATCCGAGCCCATCCACCACAAGCAAAACAATGCAATCTGCTTCAAGGATGCTCGCTGATATTAGGGAATTGGCTTGTCTGGTCAGAATCGCCGGCACGATGGAAGATACCGACATATCCCCATGTGTGGGAATCATCATCTCTTGACCACCGCTCATATCGGCACCCTAGACCGAAGTGGGTGTGGCTCGGAAAGCTCTTGAATTGTGCTACATGAACAAATGCCACTCGCGGTCTGCTCAGCACCGACCTTGTGCAAGATAAACCTCATTGGGAGTTACCAGCACTCTGATTTTGTTCCCTAAAGGCCTTGAGGGCTCCGCTGAAATCGTATGGTGGTTCAGAATTGAACTGCATCGCCTGCCCCGATGTCGGATGAGTGAACGCTAGTTCCGAGGCGTGGAGAAGAGGTCGGCCAATCTCGAATGGATCTGGCTTTCCATAGACGGAGTCTCCTAGCACTGGCGAACCTATTGCTTGCAGATGCACACGAATCTGATGTGTTCGCCCTGTGTCGAGGACGCATCGGAGCAGGGACGCTGGAGTCGGATTTTTCCATGTTTCCAACACCTCATAGTGCGTTCTAGCTTCGCGACCTCCTTCTGTTACGGTCATTTTCGTACGAGCGCGCCGACTACGGCCAATGGGGGCATCCACTGTCCCGCGTGGTGCTTCTGGGGAGCCCGCAACCAGTGTGAGGTAACTTCGATGAATTTCCCTTGCCGACAGAGCCTTAGTGAGTTGTTGCAACGTTTCATTAGTTCTGGCACACAGCAACAGACCGCTGGTTTCACGATCTAGGCGGTGGACTATTCCAGGCCGTTCTTCGGGCCCCACGTCGACAATTTCTGGATAATGAGCCACCAATCCGTGAGCCAACGTGCCGCCGGCATGTCCCGCGCCAGGATGAACCACTAACCCCACCGGTTTGTCGACAACTACGAGCCAATCGTCTTCATGTACAACCTCAAACTGGATAGTCGAGTCCCCCACAAGTGCAACTGCTTCAGCCTCGATCTTGGGCACCTCAACTTCGATTTCGTCGCCCTTTGCTACCCGCGAGGAGCCACTACTTACAGACTGCTCGTTGTGGAATATTTTGCCTTCAGAAATTAAGTCGGTGACAACGCTACGACTCAGCCCCGTCATCAAAGCCGCAACGCGGTCGATGCGCTCACCATCGAGGGCGTTGGGAATCTCCTCACGCACGGTTGTCACCCTCTCGCTGCTCAATCCATATTCTCAAACTAAGAACGATCACACCGACCACAATGGCTGCGTCGGCAAGGTTGAAGACGGGCCAGAACTGTAAATCGACAAAATCTACTACTGCTCCACGCCCCCATCCGGGAACTCGAAAGGCTCTATCAAGCAGATTGCCTGACGCTCCACCCAGAATTAATCCAAGCGCCAGAGTCGACGCGGGACCCGAGAACCGAGTCCTGATCTTCCATAGAACGACCACCACCCCGAGAGCTACGACGCCAAGAATGGGTCCTAGACCTTGCCCAGTGCTAAACGCAAAACCCGTGTTAGAGGTGAGATGGAACTGAAGCTTCCAAACAATCTCAATAGTTTTGTCGTCTAAGGCAGTGACTGCCCACCACTTGCTCAACTGGTCGAGAACGGCAACCAAAAACGCTATAAGTGCAACCGTGTTTCGCGATGGCACCTTACGGAGAGTAGCCACGGATTTACCGCCACGACATGCCGGTGGCTTTCTCCTCAACTCGTTTGTCCGCATGGGGAATAGCCTCTAGGCGTTCCTTAGGTATGGGAAGCCCAGATACAACACTTATGCCATATGTGTCTTTTTTGATGCGTTCCAACGCATCGTCAATTTCTTGAATCGCCTCCCTTGCCTGGGCAGAAAGCTGCAGATCTCGGTCCCGTTCAACAGCTATTGAGTCACCTTCGCCTGACTCTTCGTCAAATTGCACGTCTCCTGGCTCACGATCTCTGGCAAGTTGGTCGGCTTCGGCCTCCAAAAACTCTGCATGTTGGGTATAGCGGCCTCGCTCTGCGAGAAGCGCTTCGCGCTGCTTTTTGAGCCACTCCGCGCTGAAGCGCGCCTTGGCTGAGGTCTTCTTCTTGTCAACTGCTTTTTTCTTCGCAGGAGCC
>DJZU01000039.1:0-3956 GCA_002448715.1 Candidatus Neomicrothrix sp. UBA6944
GACACCCACGACCGAACCGACACCTACGACCGCTTTGGGTTTGGAACGACCCGACGGTCCAACTGAGGCCAAGAAGGCACAGTGTGAAGACAAGGGCACTTACACATATTGCACCGGTGAAGGGATGCCGGTCGTAGTAGGCGCCCCGGATCTATACGGGCAAGTCATCGAATATTCACCCGAGATGATCTGCGCGGGTGACCTAGATACCCGCATATGTGAAGAAGCGATGCACGCCCTACTGCTCGCCATATCGGTCTGGGGTAACTACGGGCCTCTCGAGTACTACATCACCGGTATAGACGAAGATGCTGGACAGGCTTTGGTCGATTTCTATTGTGAACGAAGGGCTGAACGTAACGGGCATCGCCTGTCTGACTGCGTGCAAAAACAACAAGAGTGGGGCATGGGTCTAGAGAACGCCCGTATGAACAATGAAAAGCATTTGGAGTCAAACTCGGCCGGTGGGGCTGTAGCTAGCTCCTCGGAGAGTCGCGAGTTGAACATCCTGCAATTCACCGCAGGTCTCCCATGGGGACTCGACGAGTCTTACCTGGGTCCCAAACCCACCACAACGGGCTATGACGCACAAAGGTTGGTCTTTCATGAATATTTTCACGGAATCCAGCACTCAGCTTTAACTTCTCCGAACGGAGCTGCTCGGGATAGCAAAGCCGGGCCACGATGGTTTAGAGAAGGCACTGCGGAGTACATGGCGCAGTTGGAAACACACCGACAGCGAGCTAATGGCAACTTAACGTTGACTGAAATCGGTGGTCAGGGCGACTATGACTTTCACTTTTGGATGAGAATCTACCTTCAATTGTCGAAGCAAACCTTTGCACGATGTGGCGGGTTCTTAGCCGATAGCGGCTGGGGCGACAAATGTGACGACTATTTCGCAGCTTACGGCGCAGGCGCATGGGCGTTCGCGTATCTGACCAACAGATATGGCGAAGACTCGCTACTTGAGGTCCTCTATCCAGTGATTGAAGAGAAAGGCTTCGAAGGTGCGTTCTTGCACACGTTCGAGATGACAGTCGAAGAGTTCTATGTTGAGTTCGAAAACTTCTTCGCACTACCTGAAACTGAACAGATGGCCATACTCCCTCAATAGTGAGGGATTTGTTGTCGTTCTCTCTAAGAAATAACCGAGGGGGTCACAGGTTCAAGTAGTGAGCATCACGCCACTCTCAGCCTTTCAGGGATAAAACTTCCGAAGCAAATAACGATTAGCTGCATTGGGTTAACAGCCACCAGAACAAAAAGCCCATCAATCTTTCTTAGATCGGATCAACCTTGAGCTCTTTAGCGGTTACCAAGAATTGTTGGATGTTTCTCGGCTTGATTTTGCTCGGAGTTTCATGCTCCGCTAGTGAACCTGCATCTGACACCGCTAGTGAACCTGCATCTGACACCGCTCTCTCAATTGAAGAACAGCTGCAACTACAAGAAATAGCAGACAAAAAATTTGAAGAACAGCTACAAGCTCTCTCAATTGAAGAACAGCTCCAAGAAATGGCAGACAGAACATTTCAAGAACTGCAGAGTGACCCTGACTCGAGCCCTGACTCCAACAGGTGTGATGCTCATTACGGGTCAGCTCAAGAAATTTCGCTTGAAGACTTCGTCGTCGGCTTACAAGCCCTAGTCAGGGAAGTCCACCATCGAGATACCTACGATTACGTGACCTTAGGTGGAGAGCGAATTCGTTCAGGTCCAAAAACTCTGTGGATGCAACAAGCTTTCGAGGATTACCTCAATGATTACAAGCCCCCTCATCGTTTCGATGACACACAATTCAACCTTTACGACATTCGAGTGGAGAACGTCTTTTCGTGGCGCAACTACCTGAGATGGCGAAACGCTGTATGTCTTGTGTCCGTGGACGACGGCCCTGTGCGAGATTCGATGGTGGAACATGGCCGGTTCAGCGGTTGGCGGACAGAATGGCCAGGCCATGCCATGAAATGGCAACCATACCCATACGTTGACACAGGACAACAAGTTGTTGCAGCTCCTGCTATTCGCGGTTTAGAGCACTACACGAAATACATCGCCGGGGGTGGTGTGGTGATAACAGGCGGCGACGATGTTCCTGACGCTGCGATGTTGCAGGCACGAAAGGAAGTTGTTTACCAAACCTCCGCACGGCCCGAATATCGCGAAATTCTTGAGGAAAACACAGTCAGAATCTCTTTGTTCTATGGCGAAGACACATCTATGTTGCCTGAATACCACGACATATATGAACCCGGTGGATTTTCTACAGGTCCCCTCGACGCAAGCATGACTGCGAACGCAAGGTGGCTCTGTTTTCCGGGGAACATAGACCGTGGTGGTCATCCGGTCTTTCACGAGATGGTTCACACAATCAACCATGTCGTTTTCGAACAATTGAACGAAACCTACTTTTACGAACGTATTTATCAACTCGGTGAAAGAGCCCTTGAGTCGGGTGTCTTCAAGCCTGGTGAACAGTATTTAGGTAGTGGAAATACGGCGGGAAAGCGGGAATGGATTGGTGAATACTGGGCCACCACTGTGGAGGGCTACCTTATGGACCGAGCCGGCTTCAAATATTCCCATGACACGCGCGACTGGATACAAGCCAATGACCCCGACCTCTACCAGCTGATCATTCGTTACTTCCCGACCGAACCTTGGGAGCATTGCCCCGAGGTTCCACCAGACTGGCAAGAAAACTGAACAACCCCGCACAACGCACCCGGCTCTTTTTCGCAGAGTGACTAGTTGGCCTCAAAGAGTTCTATGGAATTGGGAGAATTTGCAGTTGTTCGCTTCGGGGAAGATTCATAAACGATTCAAACTCGACCATAAATTGGTCCGTGCTGAGACCGAAGACCCGATTAAACGCACCCTCGATACCTAATTCGAATACTTGGGGGAAGAACTCTAAGAAAACCGCGTCGAGAGAAGTGCGGTTAACAAGCCACGCGGTTGCCCACTGGCCTGTCGCATATTGGAGAACTCCAAAGCACAGGCCGCAATAAGCGTTGACTCGAGCGCGGTCTGCGGCGATATCAGCGATTGTCAGATTCGGAACGATCTCCCGCAAATCGTGAGACTCGTCGAGCGCTTCGATCATTCGTTCCCTGAAAGACAGCCAACCTTTTTGGTCAGCAAGGTAGAGGGCGAGAAACTCTGCCGAGCCCTCCTCGAGCCAAATCGGCCACGCTAGGTCGGGGCCGTACAGGTCGGCTTCGGGGTAGAGCTGATGGGCATTTTGGTAGATGTGAACGTATTCGTGGGCAGCGACTTTGGCGCCATCGGCGGGCCCAATTTGTGCTGGGTTTCCGATTACGAACGATTGAGTAGGAGTTGAGCGGAAATGGGAGTGTTGAGCGAACGCATTGGAACCCTTGTAGTGGGCTATCTCCCATATGCCCACTCCTTGGTCATCTCGACACCTTTGCAGTAGATCTAAATCGTAAGCCCAGGAGCAGTAATCCTCGATAGCGGCTGCTGTAGCCGCCTCATCGGAGCCGATTACATAGACGCGCATTGGCCCGTAGGAGCCCAAATATTCTTCAGCTGCTTTTATCCCGTCTTCTACAATTTTGCGATCGGATTCGTCTAGGTCAGATGTAACGAAGTATGACGCCGGAGTTGAAAGTTCCTTATTCCAGCCCAGATCGACCAACCTTTGGGCACTCTTTCTGACGTCAGCGTTCATCTTCTCTCGGTAGAAAGCTTCCATCTCCGCATCAGTCAGCGAAATGTAGGGCCGGTAGGTCTTGAACCTCCAGCAGAATTCGTGGTCGTTGTCCGGCCCGCAATCTCCTCTTAAGGCACTTAGGTTCCATTCCCAACACATCTCCTGATCCGGAGAAGTGCATTCACCAAATTCACTCGCGTAGCGTTGTCTCCTCTCCTCAGAATTCTCGTATCCATTTTCCTCACCTACATCCGAATGATCTGGGCCCTCATCTGAA
>DJZU01000039.1:4302-4864 GCA_002448715.1 Candidatus Neomicrothrix sp. UBA6944
AATGATCTGGGCCCTCATCTGAATAATGTGACAAGTCACCTGCGCCACAGTCTTGGCTGAATCTTTCACTTTCAAGATAAGGGTCAAGTTCCGGGCTTTGGGTTAAATACATTTCTTCGAGTTCTGTGTAGCTGAAACCAGATAGGTCAGCCATCAGGTCAACTACACACTCAATGACCTCAGGAGCGTCTCCAGGTCCGACGTCCAAAATTGTGTTTATAAGAAATTGCCGTGCGTCGTCATGGTCGTCTTCTGGTGTTTCTTCAACGATGGGTTCAGGTTCGGGGGTGGGCGCTATAACTTGAGTTGTTCCACCGCAGGCTAGGAGACTGCCCATAAGAACAGCGACGGTGATGATGCTTGTAGCGACCCCTTTAAACACTCATTTAGTTTAGGGCGGACCAGGCTTGTTACGCGCGGGGGTGGACGCTACAGGACTAGCACCGAGAAACGTGAACGCACCTCCTCGCCGAAATCGGTTACAGCTCTCAGGTTTGCGAAAGAGCAGCGGTCCCTGTGGCGTTGGTGGATTTAATATGCTGGGACCACAATGCTTCACCGC
>DJZU01000064.1 GCA_002448715.1 Candidatus Neomicrothrix sp. UBA6944
CACCTAGCGGCGCTGGGCGAAATCGGCTTTGGGTGTGCGATCGCCGCAGGTTTTCTCACCCCGCTAAGTGCTATGGGGTACGTGGGCGTGATGTGTGTCGCTGGATGGGTCGGTCATCGCAAAAACGGATTCTTCATTATCAAAGATGGTTGGGAATATGTCTTTGTACTCGCAGTTGCGACCTCTTGTCTGGCGCTGCTTGGCCCCGGATCCTGGTCTTTGGATAACGCCATAGGTATTGAATTGTCAGGTATCGGTTGGTTTGCTGCTACGACTATTGGAGGGATCGGCGCAGCGATCGCGCTGCTGTTGACTCTATATCGACCAGATGGAGACGAATAGTTAGGGTTGTACCCCTAGTTAGAGTGCTATGTCCAGCAAGCTCTTGAACCTGCGAGTCAAGCTTCTTCGTTACTCAGGTGTCTCAGTCGTTGCTGTCGTGGTGACACAAGGCGCTCTTTGGTTTGGTTTAGTTGTTCTTAGATGGCCCGCTTTAGCGGCGAATGTTGTTGCAGTCACGATCGGCGCTGTCCCGGCTTATCTCATGAATAGATCATGGGTGTGGGAAAGAAGGCATTCGCATTCGGTTCGCGAAGAAATATTGCCATTTTGGCTCTATAGCCTTGTCGGTCTGGCTGTTTCAACGGTGTGCGTTACTTTGGCCGACCTGTGGTTCGCGTCAACAGCGATTTTGATGTTGGCTAATTTATTGGCTTTTGGGACTCTCTGGCTGGGAAAATTTTTTGTGCTCGAGACAATTCTGTTTAATCAGCGAGACTGAGTGATGAGACGTGACTTAGAGACAGCAGCTCGTGCAGCGCGTGGCTTTATGCCTCACCTTGAGGGTGTAGGTCTGTATGAAGCCGCGCTCGCGATGACGGCAACTGGGCCCATTGTCGAAGTGGGTTCGTACTGCGGAAAATCCGCTATCTATTTGGGAGCAGCTGCAATGGAACGCGGGCTAGTCGTATTCACGGTCGACCACCACCGCGGGTCAGAAGAAATGCAAAAAGGATGGGAGCATCACGACGCAGACTTGGTAGATCCGGTGACAGGGAAAATTGATTCTTTACCAGAGTTGCGCTGCAACCTTGCAGCTGCGGGACTCGAGAGCGTCGTTGTGCCGATAATCGGAGAGTCGTCGGTTGTTGCTCAGTACTGGTCTACCCCGATTTCGATGCTGTTTGTTGACGGTGGACATGGATCTGAGCCCGCGCACGCAGATTATGAAAACTGGGTTCCGAAAGTAGCTGTAGGTGGTTTTCTAGCAATTCATGATGTCTTTGAAGATCCGGCAGATGGGGGGAGGCCTCCATATGAGATCTATTCACGTGCGCTTGCAGAGGGCGGGTTTGAACAGCACTCAAGTGTGGGCAGTCTGCAGGTGTTACGTCGACGCTGAACTCAGAGGTTTCTTAAGAATTGAGGTTTGGTAAACCATCCCCCATAAGTAAGCGCGAAGCCGGGGACTTGTTTTCCAGAGCGTCTGAAGCAAGTATCACGGCGGCGCTGGAGTAGGTCGAGCGTTCGTTGTCTGGAAAAGTAATCTCCTCTGGGAAAACCATCCCCGTGAAGTAATCGCCATCGTTGTTGCGAAGAGGCTTGATACTTTCAAAAAGTCTATTTGCTAGTCCTTCATCACCGATCGCCAAGAATGCCATGGCGCATTCACAAGTTTCTGCTGTGGTGACCCACGGTTGGTCCGAGACACAGCGCACGCCTCGGCCCTCTAGGGCGAATTCGTCGAATCGAGTCGAAAGGCGTTCGGTAGCTACCGTTCCTGACAACGCTCCAGTTAGAACAGGGTAATACCAGTCCATTGCCCATCTTCTCTTGGGTTCGAACTGACCCTCATGGTTTCTCAAGAGGTTGGCGAGTCGGACAGCAGCGAACTCCCACTCAGGGTGCTCGTATTCCAGACGAGAAGCGATGGCGATACCGCAACGTAGAGAGTGCAAGATCGACGAGCTCCCTGTCACTAGCGAATAGGACCATGGTGTGCCACTGGTATGGATTGCCCAGGGGATGTGCCCTGACGCTGTCTGTTGTCCAACGACGAAGTCCAGAGCCTTTTTTACTGTAGGCCACATGGCTTCAAGAAAATTTTTGTCGCCAGTGGTAAGAAAGTGATGCAACACCCCAGTGGCGACGTAAGCGCAGCAGTTGGTATCGACCTTCGCGTCCTCTACTCCGTCGGTCAGATAATAGTGATGCCAGCTTCCATCAGAGCGCTGACTTTGGGCTAACCAATCAAAGGCTCGTTCAGCGGCTGCGTGAAGGCCGGCCGTTGATAACGCCATGGCCGCTTCGGTGTGGTTCCAAGTGTCGGCATGTCCTCCAGAAAACCAAAGAATCATTCCATTAGATGTTTGTTGTTCGCTAATTGCCGAAGCAGTTGCTCGGACCTGTTCCTCGGTAAGTGCCCCGAGCGATTCAGGTTGCATTTGAATCCTCCGCGACAGGTTTGGTCGCGTAAAGCACCACCGATTTGCCAATTAACGGGTTGAGTAACCGGTCAAGTAAACGTGTAATTAGTGGCCTTTTCACTATGTCCCAGACAAGAAAGCGATGGTAAGCCTTCACGAGTTTGTGGCCATCATTGGTGGGACCAACAGCGCACTTCAGCCACCAATATGGAGAGTGCAGTGAATGTGCTTTGTCCCATGCTTGGGGTTCCAAACCAGCAAGGCTAACTTTCGACACGAGTTCAGACTTTCGGTAGATGCGAACATGTCCGCCCACTGCCTTAGGCGCGTGGTACTCGTCACTTAACCGCCAACAAATCTTTTCGGCCGCCCATGCAGGAACGGTAATTGCGATAGTGCCTCCTGGCCTGAGCACCCGCACGAGTTCTCCGATTGCAGCACCGTCATCGCCTATGTGTTCGAGTACTTCTGAACAAATGATGCGATCAAAGGTTGCGTTTGAAAAAGGAAGCTCTAACGCGTCGGCGGAAACGGGTTGACCCTGGACCTTGTCGTCCAGCTCCCCAGCTTCAATCATCGCTGCGAATGTGTTTTTTACGTCGACTAATTCGCAAAGGTCCTGATCCAAGGCAACAATCCGACACCCGCGGCGTACAGTTTCAAACGCGTGACGTCCTGCGCCGCATCCCATGTCAAGGACGAGATCACCTGGATGAACTCCCAGCTGGTCGTAGTTAACTGTGAGCATTGGCACTCATTTCGCTTAGCAATGCTCGGTAATGCTCCACGGTTCGTTCAGCAGTAATCTTCCATGAAAAATTCTGTATCACTCGCTTTCGGCCAGCTACGCCGACTGTTGAGCGCAGATTTGTCTGCTGCAACGCCCATCTGATCTTCTGAGTTAAGGCATCGCTATCGCCTGGAGGTACTTGTAACGCTGTGACGCCATCGGCACCAACGACTTCGGGTAACGCCCCACCTGTCGTTGCTACGAGTGGCACCCCGCATGACATTGCTTCGATCGCGGGAAGCGAGAATCCCTCGTAAAGCGAAGGAACAATGGCAACTTCAGCTTCGTTGTATAGCTCTACGATCCGTTCGTCCGTTACTCCGCTAACGAACTCAATACTCTCGGCCAACTCGAGTTCTTTGATGAGTTGAGTCGCTCTGGAGTCGTACTTCGGTTTACCGATTACGACTAAGTGAATTGAGTTGTCCTCGGCTCTAAGTTTTGCGAGCGCTTCGAGTAAGAAAGCTAGACCTTTCATTGCCACGTCAGCGCTCGCTGTAGTCATCAATCTCCCTGGAACCACGTTGACGTGCTCAATCGGGCGGAATTGTTGTGGGTCTACACCGACGTGGACGATGTGCAGTCGTTCGGGGTCGACGCCATAATCAGTGATGATGTCGTCATAGCTGTTGGATGACACGGTGAGGATTCTTGGAAGCTTGCGAGCGACTTTGGTTTGCATGCCAGTAAAGGCATAAAACCGATTTTTGGTGAAACGTTTCCACGGTGTCGGAGCATGTTTTGTCTCCAGCCTCCGGTCTACTGTGATCGGATGATGGATCGTCTCCAGCACAGGTAAACCCGCGTCGTGAATTTTCCAAATTCCGGTTCCCAAGCACTGGTTGTCGTGAACGAGATCAAATTCACTCAATCTGTCCATGAGCTCCCTATGGGCCCTGAGGCTAAAGGTAAGTGGCTCTGCGAAAGTTGCTGCCGCAGTGACTGCATACTCAAGAACGTCAAAACGGTCTTTGAACTCGCTGAGACGGGGAATACGGAAGGGGTCTGGCATTCGGTACAGATCAAGGCTGGGTAACTTTGTCAAACCGACACCGTTGTCGAGATGCGGATAAGGGGGACCGGAAATGACTTCGACTCGGTGTCCAAGTTCCACCAACTCGCGTGCCATGTGGCGGGTA
>DJZU01000092.1 GCA_002448715.1 Candidatus Neomicrothrix sp. UBA6944
GGTCGCTGAAGAGGTAGCGATGCTCGACGTGATGTCGGGAGGCAGAGTGCTATCAGGTTTTGTGCGAGGAATTGGGGCTGAATATCACTCGATGGGGCTTGATCCCACAAGAAGTCGAAGCAGGTTCTTTGAGGCCCATGATCTGATTGTGAAGGCTTGGACCGAACCAGGTCCATTCTCGTGGGACGGTGAGAACTATCAGTTCCGTTACGTCAACGTGTGGCCGCGTCCCCTGCAGCAACCCCATCCCCCAATCTTTGTTCCCTCACAAGGATCAGCGGAAACGTTGCGTTGGGCTGCCCAGCATCGCTATCCGCTCGCCTGCACGTTTGTGCCCATGGAACGACTGAAACAGTTCTATGACCGGTACCGCCAGTACGCGAGTGAGGACTTTGGTTACGAGGCCGGGCCAGAGCAGTTTGGTTTCACTTCAATTGTGTACGTGCATCCTGATGGTGAAGAAGCCGCAGCTGCGGAAATTGAACCTCATATTCAATATTTCCGGGAACGGGCATTCACTCTTCCGCTGCCTACGTTCTTCCCACCGGGTTACACCGCAGCGGAGTCGTATAAGACTCGGGTCGAAATCGCTCGCGAGTTGGCTTCGAGTGGTGGACCGACGCTGACCGCGGGCGAGCCACTCATTGGTTCTCCTGAGCAGGTTGGGGAACGACTCGAGAGAAACCTTGCGGCTTGCGGCGCGGGAACGTTGATGGCGCAATTTCAAGTGGGAGATATGCCACATGACAAAGTGATGCGTTCAATGGAGCTCTTTGCAAACGAAGTCATGCCGTATCTCTCCAGAGACAAGGTCGCTTCTTAAGCATCGTCATCCCTTGGCAATCAAGCCGATTCCGGCGACGACAATTCCAATGCCAATGATCTGCCACCAGCGCAGTGAGTCGTTGTCGAAGGTCGCGGCAAGTACTGCTGTGGGGATGGGGAATAATGATGCTGCGATCGCAACAGCGGTTACTGAGCCTCGTTGGAAGCCCGCCGTGTAGCAAAGCACTCCGATTGATCCCAGAATGCCAGCTGCTGCTGAGAAGCGAAGAGCGTGTCCTCGAACAATCCGGGGCAAACCTCGGACTGTGCAGAACCCGATGAGAATGATGAACGCTGTTGATCTTTGCGCTACCACGGGCCAGAGACCGCCATCGACCGTGGTTTGAGCCATCAGAACGAGTCCGATACCGAAACACAGACCCGAAGCGAGGCCGAGGATAACCCCTTGCCGCACTCGGTCTCCGAGTGCGGGGTCAAAGGTGGTGACCAGTAACCCGAAAAGGGCTACTACAACACCGCCGATGACCCCGCCGCTCAGGGGTGATCCAACAGCGACGTCCCAAAACATTGGGACCGCGCCGAGCAGCACGGCGACGATGGGAGATACCACTGCGACCGATGACACTGCGAGTCCGCGATACAGCAGCGCCAACGCGCAACCACTTGCAAATCCCGACGCGCAACCAAACAAATAATCGGGTGTCCGAAATCCTCCAGGACCGAAACTTGCTACCAAAATCGCTGTTGTTGTCGCGAATATCAAACCTGTGGCTGCTGTCGTTGCAGCGTGATTACGTCGCGCTACGTAGCGAGCAAAGAAATCTGAGGCGCCGATCACTAGCGAACCCACTAGCCCTAAGAAGATCGGCATCGCGACCTCCGAGGGTGTACCGAACCGCCAACGCTACCGCTGTTGGCTACTCTCGGCGCGGTGACAAGTGATCTGCAGATCAGCCAACTCAACGTTTCCGGTATTGAGGTTGACGTCGCGGGCGAAAGTGGCGACCTTTATTTCGCACAGTGCACGGAGCAGATCAACATTTTTGAACCCGCGGTTCGCGTTGCCGATCTGATGTTGGGTGACAATCCAGTTGTCCTCGACATCGGGGCTTCGATAGGTGCCGTAACTGCAGCGTTGGCCAAAAGATTTCCTGGCGGTCAAGTTGTAGCTTTTGAGGCCGCTCCATCGGTGCACCGTTCGTTGCGTGAAACAGTTCAACGGTCAACTGGTGCCCGTATATCTGTGGTTGAAAGTGGTGTCAGCAGCCAGCCGGGCGTGATGCGGTTTCATGAGGATGGCAACGGCAGTGGTTGGGGGTTTTTATCTGAGGAGCTGGGTGGGATATCGGTGCCAGTAACAACCGTGGACGATGCAGTCACCAGTTTGGGAATCGACCGGGTGGATTTCATCAAAATAGACGTTGAAGGCAGTGAACTAGATGTGTTGAAAGGAGCGTCGAAAACGCTCACTCGTGATCTCCCCATTCTGGTTTTCGAGGTGAACGTTTTTTGTCTTTGGCGTTATGGACGAACCCTGCCTCAAGATTTATTTGCCTGGGTGCGGGACAGATATCCGCACACCGCAGTCGTAGATAGCGAAGCCACGGTCACTCATATAGAGAGTGACGCAACTGTGAACCATGTGTTGCATCTTTTGGGTAGCGGAGCTGGTCTAGTTGACGTTGTCGCGAGTCATCATCCAATTCAGTTAGATAGCAATGACTTTCAGAGCATCCGGTGATTTCTTCCCGTCGTTGTGAGACGAGGCACTAGGTTTGCTCTGAACTGGAGGGAAAACGATGGCAATAGATTTTTTGGCGGTGAACGAAAAGGCGATCGCTGAGTTTCGGGCAAACGACGGGGAGTGCGGTCCTCCATTTGATGGAACACCGATTGTTTTAGTGACCATGGTTGGAGCGAAATCGGGGCGCGAGTTGTGTTCCCCTCTCGCCTATTCGACAGACGGCGACGATCTAGTGATTATCGCGTCGATGGCAGGAGCGCCGAATAACCCCAACTGGTATCACAACCTGGTCGCGAACCCAGACGTGCTGTTGGAAGTCGGTACCGAACAATACGAAGCGACCGCTGTGCTCACAGAGGGCGACGAACGTGATCGTCTCTACACGGCTCAGGCCGAACAACTTCCCGTATTCCACAAGTACGCGGAGAAAGCAGCACCGCGCGTAATTCCCGTATTTCGTTTAGTGAGAACCAGCGACTAGAAATTTTCTTTATGAAGTTTGGGGTAACGGTCAGCCGTTTCGATGAAATCGATTTAGCGGTTCAAGCCGAAGGCCAGGGATACGACTTTTGTTGGGTGTGGGACAGCCCGCTGTTGCGCTCAAATCTTTGGGTGATGATGGCGTTAGTCGCTGAGCGCACTGAACGGATTCGGGTCGGCTCAGGGGTTGCTATCCCTGGGTTACGGGTCGCTCCGGCTACTGCAAACGCCATCGCGACCGTGAACCGTCTCGCTCCGGGGCGAACATTCCTTGGGGTAGGAACTGGTAACACCGCTATGCGCAACATGGGTCAATTACCGATGACTGTCGCCGACTACGCCGAAGATCTCCGAGTGATCAAAGCATTATTGAATGGCGAAACCGTTGATTACACCACTAACGGTCGAACTCATCCCGTGAACTTTCAGAGCTTGGAACTGGACTACGTGGACATTGAGCACCCAATCCCTATTCATGTTGGCGGCTTCGGACCCAGGTCGCAGGCGTTAGCGGGCGAGTTGGGTGATGGGTTGATTACTGGGATTCCTCGCGGGGGCAGTATCCCCGATGCGCTATCGAACGTGCAGCGAGGAGCCGACCGGGTGGGGCGCGATCTCGACGGTTTTGAGACCACTGCTCTGGTGAACATGTTGATACTCAACCGAGATGAGACTTTGAGTTCCCCTCGAGTACTGCAAGAAGTCGGCTCCTCGGTGATGGTTAACGTTCATTATCTATATGACCGGTTCATTGAAGCCGACGCTGCGCCCCCAGCTTTTGTTCATTCGATCTGGGATGAGTATGTGGATTTTCGTCAACAGCGAGATGCAGACCGGTCGGTTTCGGACGTTCATTCATCTCACTACGGTCACCTTGACGAGCAAGAGGCGCGGTTCGTAACTCCTGAATTAATCCGTTCTTGCGCGATTGTTGGTCAACCCGGTGACATTGTGGAGCAACTCATTGAACTCGAGAAACAAGGGCTTGATGGCCTCAACTTCATACCGCCGGTGGATCAGCAGTACGAGATTTGTGCCCGATTTGCTTCCGAAGTGATTGCCCGAATGTGAAATTCGACACTTTCGACTGGATCGTTTAGCTCATCGCGGTGAATAATTCTCTAGCCGTTCTCACTGCACTGGGGGTGTGAGTCTGTGAGCGTTTTGGGTGACTATCGGGTGATCGAGCTAGCAGATGAGCGCGGCCAGCTCGCTGGCAGTGTGTTTGCTTCATTAGGCGCCGAAGTGATCACGGTCGAGCCTCCTGGCGGTTCTCATTCACGGACGCTTGGCCCATTCGCAGGTGACGTAGTATCGCCGGACACGTCGCTCTGGCATTGGTCATACAACCGAGGCAAGAAATCTGTAGTCCTGGATCTCGAAGAGCCTGATGATCGCGACAAATTGTTGCGTTTAACGGACGGCGCCGACATAGTGATCGAGGCCTACGGACCAGGGGTTCTCGACGCTCTAGGGCTCGGCTACGAAGTCATGAGTGAACGGAATCCAGCGCTTATTCACCTATCGATTTCGGCATTCGGGGATGAAGGACCGAAAGCGTTTTGGGAGGCAACGGATCTGACAATCATGGCTTCGGGTGGTCAGATGAGCTTGGCAGGTGATTTGGATCGTTCTCCCGTTCGCATCCCACTGGCTCAGGCCTACCTGCACGTGTCTTCAGAAGCCGTCGGCGCAGCCCTTATTGCCCTCTATGAACGCCAACACAATTCAGGGTTAGGTCAGCACGTCAACCTTTCTGCTCAAGCTTCCACCCTGCAGGCAAGCCAAACGAACATGGTGGCGTCTGCGATCAACGCTCCCCCAGCTATTCGGTCCGCTGGAGGGGTGACCATTTCTGACATCTACGTCCAATTGATGTGGCCTTGCGCTGACGGGCACGTTTCCGTCACGGTCCTGTTTGGGCCGGCCCTCGGCCCGTTCACTAGAAATTTGATGGAGTGGATATTCGAAGAAGGGTTCTGTGATGAAGCCACTCGCGACAAAGATTGGCTGAACTATGGGGAACTTATTTTCTCGGGACAAGAACCTGTAGCTGAATACGACCGGGTGAAAATGGTTATCGGCGATTTTTGTGCCACGAAAACTAAAACCGAGCTATTCGACGAGGCTTTTATTCGCCGGTTGCTGATCGCGCCGGTGACCACAGCTGAAGATGTTCTCAACAACCCTCATCTCACCGAACGGGGGATTTGGGAAGACGTTCAGATCGGTGACCGGCTCGTGCGCTTCCCCGGGCGAATGGCAATTTTTTCTGAGACCCCACAGAAACCTCTTCCCCAGCCACCGACTATCGGTGAGCACACCACCCAAATACTGTCGGAAGCACCAAGAACCCCTGCAGTGCCAATCCCGCCAGTGCCCGGCCGGAAGGGGAAGGCTCTTGAGGGCCTCAAGATTCTCGACTTCATGTGGGTGATGGC
>DJZU01000053.1 GCA_002448715.1 Candidatus Neomicrothrix sp. UBA6944
ATCACTACTGCCGCGAGACGAAGTCGAAGCATGGAGGTTAGGCGCGCCCGAAAAACTTCAACGGAGGGGTTCTCCGAGTCAACCAAGTTACTCGGTGGAGAATCTTTCAGACTTTCGATGACGGTCTCAATATTGATGTGACCGCCGGGGTAAACCGCAATTACTTTGCTCCGGTCGCTGAGGGTGAGAACTGTTTCATAATCGGCACGCAAAGCTATACCGTCGCCGTCTTGGTCAATACGGTCGAAGATTTCGTCACGATCCAGCATCTCTGTCTGTTCGGCGCCAGAGCCGCAGCCTGTAACTAATGCAGCCAAGAGGATCATCAAGATTGTGGTTAGGACCTTGAGATTCTTAAACCAATTGAGTGTCACGAAGGAAATGGTACGGGTTCAGTGCGCTATTTGGTGGGCCGAAGCTCGCGGAGAAAATTAAATACGTCACCAGGAAGTTTCGGTCCGACTTCCCGCACATGGATTGTTAGCTCAGCGACTTCTTCTTTATAGGCTCCGCCGTTGAATTTTTCGTCGTTGATGAGCCGTTGGTATCGGATCTGTTCACTTTGGCTTAATTCGATCGGAGAGACTCGCACACGGCTGCGGTTTGTAACACTGATGTCGCCTACTCCGAGCCTGACGCACTCAGTTCGAAGCAAAGCCACATGCAGCAGTGTCTGGGCCACTTCGGGGACAGGCCCATATCTATCGATCCACTCCGCTTCAATGTCAGCTACCTCAACTAGTTCACTCACAGCAGCTAGTTTCCGATATGCCTCTAGTCGCTGTTCTTCAGCTTCAACGTAACTGTTAGGTAGGAACGCCTTTATCGGCAGATCGATGTTGATCTCAGGCGTCTGGTTGATCGGATCACCCTTGAGATCAGCTACTGCTTCGGTCACCATCTCGCAGTAAAGGTCGTAACCAACAGCGGCTATGTGCCCTGATTGGGCACCGCCGAGCAAGTTCCCCGCTCCACGGATTTCGAGGTCACGCATCGCGATTCGAAAACCCGAACCAAGTTGTGTTGCCTCACCTATAGTCCTCAACCGCTCGAAAGCTTTCTCAGTCAATGCTCGCGTGGGTGGGTAGAAAAGATATGCGTAGGCTCGTTGTTCGGACCGTCCAACTCGTCCACGTAACTGGTGAAGTTGGCCCAATCCCATGAGGTCCGCTCGGTCGACCACGAGGGTGTTGACGCTCGGCATATCGATGCCGGATTCGATAATCGTGGTGCACACGAGGACGTCGTAGGACCGTTCCCAGAAATCTATAACTACCTGCTCTAAAGATCCTTCGTCCATTTGGCCGTGAGCTACCCCTATCCGAGCCTCGGGGACCATCTCTTGCAGCCGCGCCGCGACTTCGACGATGTCGTCTACTTTGTTGTGAACGAAAAATACTTGTCCCTCACGCAGTAGCTCTCTCCTAATTGCTTCAGCCGTGGCGCGCTCATCGTATTCACCTACATGGGTGAGAATGGGTTGTCGCTCTGCTGGTGGAGTGTGCAGCAACGACAGATCTCTTATTCCGGTAAGGCTCATTTCTAATGTTCGGGGAATAGGAGTTGCGCTCAGGGTGAGCACGTCTATATCTGTTTTAAATTTTTTGATTGATTCCTTGTGGCTAACCCCAAACCGTTGTTCTTCGTCAACAATCAATAGCCCTAGGTTCTTGAATTGCACATCTTCCGATAGCAGTCGATGAGTTCCAATGAGCACGTCGACTTCACCGGCAATGGTTTCGGCAATTACGCGTCGTTGCTGCGCGGAGGTAAGAAAGCGGCTCAGAGCTGCTACGCGCACTGGATGGCCAGCAAATCTTTCCTCAAAAGTTTGATGATGTTGCTGTGCTAATAGTGTCGTCGGTACGAGTACCGCCACCTGCTTTCCTTCCGATACAGCACTAAAGGCGGCTCGCATCGCGACCTCTGTTTTGCCGAAGCCAACATCACCGCATATCAAACGATCCATGGGGTGCGGCGATTCCATGTCGGAGAGCACTTCTTGGATGGCGGACAGTTGGTCTGGGGTTTCTTCAAATAAAAACGACTCTGAAAGTTCTTTCATCCACTGTGTCTCGGCGGGAAAGGAATGTCCTGAAGTTTGCAAACGGGATTGGTATAGAACCACCAGCTCTTGTGCTATCTCGGAGACGGCAGTGCGGACCCGCTGCTTTTGCTTTGCAAAGTCAGCGCCTCCCATTCGGCTAAGTGAAGGTGTCTCGCCGCCGATGTAGGGGCGGATGAACTCTATTTGATCGCTAGGCAAGTAAAGCTTGTCGGTGCCTTTGAAGTCGAGCACCAAATAGTCCCGCTCCGAACCCATAAGGACCCGGTGTTCCATCCCCGCGTAGCGGGCAACTCCGTGATGGTGGTGAACCACGTAGTCGCCGGCCTGCAGATCTTCGAAATGTCGTTGAACATTCTTTTTCGGCCGGCTCACACGGTGGGTTCTTCGACGACCTGTTAAGTCCCTCTCTGTCAACACAGCTAATGACAACGTTGGAGCTATGAAACCGTGCTCAAGTGGCGCTGTAATGATGTGTCCGCCCGGGCTCTGCTTGTAGGTTTCACTTTGATGCAGGCTCAGGTCAATGTTTTCAGCTCGTAAGGCGTGGCTCATCCTTTCAGCTGAGCCTTGGCCATCGGCTGCAACAAGTAACTCGTGATCTGGTCGCTGCGATAAATCCCTTATCTGGTCAAGTAGACGATCGGGGCCTCCGGCCGCTGTTTCCCAGGGTTGGGTTTGGAAGGAAGGTTCGTCTGGATTCGATGCAGTGTGGGTAATCGTCCACACGTCAGAGGCACAGCTACTCAGTGCTCGTTCAAATGGAACGTGAAGCCCCGGGAAAGTTCGTGGTTCGCCACCAGGGTCCAAAGCTTTCCATGTAGTGGCCAACGACTGCGCTAGCTCGTGTTCCTCCGAGACTAATTCCGAGGCACGGTCTCTAAGTCTTTTGGGATCAAACAGAAGAACTAGTGATCGTGGAGGTAGTAGGTCCGCGAGTATCAGTTCCTCATTAACTAACCAAGGAAGCCAGGATTCCATTCCGTCATAGCATTCACCTGACGCAAGACGATCCCATTGCTCCTTACCCCACGGTTCCGTGGTCATTAATTCTTGGGCGCGTTGACGCACTAGAGAGGTGGGGGTTAGTTCCCGGGCCGGTGCGATAGTGATTGACTGAATTTCGACTGTGGACCGTTGGTCGGAAATCGAGAATTCGCTTAAACGGTCGATTCGGTCTCCCCAGAGGTCCAGCCTGATAGGTGAAGCAGTTGTTGGAGGAAAAATATCGAGAATGCCACCACGGATAGAGAATTCGCCTCGACTTTCGACTTGGAGTTCGCGCCTATATCCCTGAACCACTAGCGCATCGGCTAGTTCGGAAAGGTCTGCATCTGCACCGCATTCGAATTTGAGTGGTTGGATATCGCGGGCTTCGGGATTGATCCGTTGGAGGAGAGCTCTAATTGGGCTCACAATGACTCTCGGAGCGCATCCCTCTTGGATTTTGTTTATAAGTTCAAGCCGTCTTCCCATGGTGGCCGTGGTGGGGCTGACTCTTTCGAAGG
This sequence comes from Candidatus Neomicrothrix sp. UBA6944, assembly GCA_002448715.1. Lineage (GTDB taxonomy): Bacteria > Actinomycetota > Acidimicrobiia > Acidimicrobiales > Poriferisodalaceae > UBA6944. The sequence continues at coordinate 3,574 of DJZU01000053.1, forward strand.
GCAGTGTCTCCCATGCCGGAAAGATCTCAACGGCGTTCTCGCCCAACCATATTCGGAGATCGTTGCCCAACATCTCAGCTTCATTGATGGTGGAGGTCACCGCCAGAACGGGACTTCGCTCACTTGAGTTCGTTACACCCGCTATGAAGAAAGCTCGTGCCGCCTGAGCTACAGCTACTTGCGCGTTGCTTTTGCCCAATAGCTGTTGAAGAACTTGATCAGTTGCAAGTCGTCGAGGCAACTCCGAGAGGGCACCCTCCGGGCTCACGGTTGGCGACCATTTACTTCATTCATTGCTTGTTCCACGCCGCTAGCTATGACAGCTTTCACGGCATCAACTCCAACGTGTACAGCAGAATCGAGTAAATCGCGGTCTGTAAGAGATGGTTTCCTGAGAACCCAGTTTCTGCCATCTTGAGGGTCGGGCGGCTTACCTACGCCCATGCGGATCCGAACGAAGTCGTCTGTTCCCAGGTGCTGGCGGATCGACTTCAGTCCGTTGTGTCCAGCAGTTGAGCCGCCCCGTTTTACCTTGACCCGACCCGGCTCTAGATCTAACTCGTCGTGGACTATCAGAACGCGAGACGATTGTTCAATTCCATTGCGACGAACCAAGGATGAAACAGCTTCTCCACTGAGGTTCATGAACGTCGTCGGACAGGCAAGAATGATCCGATTTTCACCATGGGTAATTACGGCGAAGCGCGCTAGATCACGTTTCGAGGTATCAAGCGATGATACTTCGGCTTGAGTCATCGCTTCGATGACTTCGTATCCGAGGTTATGTCGAGTTCCCAGGTACTTGTCTCCTGGGTTACCTAGACCGACTACGAGGTAATCAGCCGCTGTGCCGCGCCGTCGGGCGGCCCGGCGAAATACTGACACTGCCCTTCAACTTAGCTATCGTCGCCAGCATCTTCGCCGGCGCCAGCGTTATCAGCTGCGTCTTCTCCGCCCTCTTCACCTTCGCCGAGCTCGTCTATCTCTTCACCCTCGGCGTCGACTTCCTCTTCGGCCGCGATGGAAGCTCTACTGCGTTGTCCAATTGCTATAAGAGCATCCTCTTCCGCTTGAGGAACAACTCCGCTACCGAATTCGATATCAGATACGCGAACCGGGTTGTCAATCGACATATCGGAGACATCAACTTCAAACTGTTGAGGTATATTGCCCGCGGGCGCTTCGACGGTCAGAGTCATCATTTGCTGTTGAACGACGGCTCCCTCTTGGCGGACCACCGCGGCGTCGCCTACCAATGAAATTGGCACATCAACGACCAGGCGTTGATCTATGTCGATCAACATGAAATCAACGTGAGTTACTCGATTCGCTATCGGGTCACGTTGCATATTCTTGACGATCGTTAGGTAGTCGGTTCCATCAACGTCGAGGGTGATAACCGCGTTGGGGCCAGCAGCGTTGAGCGTCGCTCTGAACTTCAGTCGATCTAAGGTCACCGAAAGCGGGTCCGAGCCCTGTCCGTAGAGAACTGCGGGAATTTTGTCGCTGCGTCGCAGACGTCGCGCTGACCGGCTGCCGTGATTACGTCCTATTTCGGCCTCAAGCTTCAGTTCTGACGACATCGCCGGTAACTCCTACAAGGTAAGTACTGTTTGGCCGATCCTTCTGGATGGGCTTAACGGGGTGACCATTGTAGGGTGCAGGCTTTGTCATCACTCACCCGAACCGAGACCTAATTGACTACGAGTGATTTTCCCCATCGAAGATCTCAGATACCGAGGTGTCCTCGAAAACAGATTCGAGAGCGTCGGCAAGGATTCCTGCAGCGCTCAGTACTTCTAATTTGTCGAACCGTTTTGAGTCAGGTAACGGCACTGTGTCCGTGACGACCACCCTGCTTAAGGCTGAGTTCTTGAGCCGATCAATTGCAGGTCCTGAGAATACGGCATGGGTCGTGGCACACAACACGTCCGAGGCTCCATGAGCGACCAAAGTGTCTACGGCTGCACAAATTGTCCCAGCCGTATCGACCATGTCGTCGATAATGACGCAGGTTCGTCCATCTACTTCGCCCATCACTCCTAGAGCCTCGACTTCATTGGCGGATTGCAAGGATCGACGTTTGTAGATCGTCGCTACTTCGCAGTCGAGTCGCTTCGCATAGCGCTCAGCCACCTTTACTCGGCCAGTGTCCGGGGAAACAATTACCGAACCTTGTGGGATAAATGAACGCAAATAGTCAATAAGTACCGGTGCCGCTGTCAGGTGGTCGACAGGACCTTCGAAAAAGCCTTGTATTTGGCCGCTATGCAGGTCAATACTGACCAAACGGTCCGCACCTGCCTGCAGCAGCAGATCCGAAACTAGTCGTGCTGTTATAGGTTCGCGACCCTGTGCTTTTCGATCTTGTCGGGCATAACCATAGAAAGGAGCGACGGCTGTAATGCGTTTTGCGGACGCGCGCCGGGCGGCATCGACCATGATCAGATGTTCCATGATCGCATCGTTGACGCTCATATCTTCAGTCGCAGCGTGAGATTGGATTATGAACACGTCACCGCCACGAACTGACTCTTCGAATCGGCATTTAATCTCACCGTTCGCAAAGTCAATGAGTCCCGGGTCACCCAGTTCGATGCCGAGGTGTTGAGAAATTTCGTGCGCAAGGGCAGGATTCGCTCTGCCTGTGAACAAATGCAATCGCTTTTTGGTTACGAGTTCCATCGCTTCGCCTGAGGTAGAAAAGTTGTAGAACGGTCACGTGACAGTACCCGACGCGACATCTCTTGTGGGCTATTTGGCATTAGATCGGTCCATCAACAATGATTCACATTCGGCTAGTTGTCTCGAGTCGTTTACTCCGCGCACTTCATCTGAGTCGTCTACTGTGACCGCTCGGACGGTGTTACCCATCGTGTTGAGAAGCTCAATAACGTCGGTTAGGTAGTACTCATTTTGTGAGTTCTTACTTTGAACGTTTTGAAGAGCCGACAACAACAACTTGGATTTGAAGCAGTAAACCGAAGTGTTGACTTCAGAAATATCTAGTTCCTCGCGCGAGGCGTCGGCGTGTTCGACAACACGGTCAACTCGACCAGATTGACCGCGAACGATTCGGCCGTAACCCGAAGGGTCTCCGAATTCTGCTGTCAGCAGCGTTGCGGCAGCTCCAGAATCGAAGTGGTGCTCTTTTAATTGGGCCAGAGTCTCTGTAGTCAGAAGCGGCATATCTGCTGGTAGCACCATCATGTTGCCCTCGTCTGTCTGAAACTCCTCTTGATCGAATGCGCCGAGTGCGATTCGGACTGCTTGTGCGGTGCCGTTTTGCATTTTTTGCTCTACGAATTCCAACACATCACCACTATCGGTCACTTTGCTCAAGGTGTCCTTCACTAAAGAACCCTGATGTCCGACCACGACAACCCTGCGTTCAACCTCGAGTCCGGCAATCGCATCGACGACATAGCTAACCATCGGCCGTCCGTTAACCAGCTGCAGTGGTTTCGGCACTGATGAGCGCATCCGCGATCCCTTGCCAGCTGCTAGAACAATTGCGTTCAGACGACGACCATGAGGATGTCGGTTCACGTCGATAGATTCCGTTCTTTGCGGCAAGGTCCGTTTAACGAAAATCTAGTCGTAGCTGGTGAGTTCGGGGAGGAGGGCTCGAACCTCCATTGTCGGGACCAAAACCCGATGTCCTGCCAGTTGAACGATCCCCGACCATCAGAGCACGTCAGTGCTCGGTCAATACTTCTAGCCTAACGATGCCTGCTACGTGAAATCAGCCCCTTCCGGCAACATTGTCGTCAATTGCCACGTTGGCTCTGGCCGATGGTTCGGCTACCCTGCAGTTTCTCATGGGATCACTTGTTAAAAAGCGTCGTAAGCGGATGCGCAAAAAGAAGCATAAGAAAATGCTCCGACGGACGCGTTATCAACGGCGCAACAAGTAACCGTTGAGTTAAGTCGTCTGATCCTGCGGACCTACTGGTGTTGCGCTGGAACGGTTGCAACGTTTATTGATGTAGTTCCACGGTGGGTGAACGGGTCGTGATTGCCTTCGACGAACCATGTCCCTCCGCTTCCAGCAAGTCGAGCTGTTTGCCCAGTCGCGTCGCTGAGGGCATCTCGCCATTCAGCTAGTCGCGGTTCGACAGTGAGAGCTGCCACTTCAAGGTCGTTGCCGTATTTGCCAGAAGAGCCGTCTAGCTCATCCCATGCCCGGTAGACGTCAGATGTAGATATTCCGATTGGGGGTATTAGAAGGGTCATCTCGCGCTGGTGGTATGGGAGGTACTCAAGTGTTTCTCCGATTCCTGTCACGCGTGCTCGACCGCCTTTAAGACAAAAGGCTACGTCTGCTCCTAGTTGCGCTGCTGCTATCGGATCTTCGAATCCAGCCCAGCGCAGAATTCCGGCTGCGTTTGTCGATCCCCCGCCCAAGCCTGCGCCGGCAGGGATTTTTTTAATGACTGTCACATCAGCAGTTCGGTTCACAAGCTTCAGTGCCTGGTTAACTAGGTTGCTAGGACCCAGTGGCACTTCAAAGCCCGAATCTGCCGATCGAACGGTGAGCCCAGAGCCTTCACTGATGAAGAGTTCATCGCAAAGGTCTACCGAAACCATTTCCGCATCAATTAGGTGGTAACCGTCTTGACGTCGTCCTTTCACCTTGAGCGAGAGAGTCAACTTGGCAGGACAAAGAATCTGAGTAGCGTTCATGGCTCGATCACCGAAGATAGCTGAGCGAGCGCAAGCCATTGGTTTAAGTCAAGTTCTTCAGGTCGAGAAGTCGGCGCAATCTTTGCTCTTTCCAAGGTGCCCTGTTCGACGTGGCCTTTAAGGCTTTTCCGCAGCATCTTTCGCCTGTGGGTGAAAGCAATGCGAAGGAGTTCAATTAGTTCATTTTCAACGCTTGTGTCGATGGTATTTGGTGCACGCTCTATCGCAACAAGCACTGAGTTGACCCTCGGTCTCGGAAAAAAGACTGAGGGTGGAACGTGGCCAACAATTGTTGCATTACCCCGGAGGGCGACGCGAACCGAAACCGCTCCATATGCCGGGTCACCTACGGAAGCTACTATTCGCTCCCCGGCTTCTTGCTGAACCATGACCAATAAGCGGTTGATGTTGGGGACTTCGTCTAACACGGTCAAGACCAGTGATGTGCCAATGTTGTAAGGGAGATTGGCAACAAGGTTCCAATCTGATGTCGGGACAACGTCGCTCCACGCAAGCTCGCGGGCGTCAGCTTCAATGATCGTCGCTTTCTCTCCTACTGTTTGCTTTAGGAGCGGAATCAATGCCCTGTCAGTCTCTATTGCCGTTACCTCCGCTCCTGTTTCGGCTAGCGCGAGCGTTAAGGAACCCAACCCGGCTCCTATCTCCAGCACTCGACTCCCCTCCCCTACTTCTGCTAGGCGGGCGATCTTGCGAACGGTGTTCGGGTCGATAACAAAGTTTTGTCCGAGGCTTTTCTTTGGGGCTATCGCGGCAGTTTCAAGAAGTCGTTGGATTTCACTAATCGACAGGGTCATTGCAATATCTGCCATCTAGACCAGCCAAAATACGCTTTGCATCCCGGCCAGCCATTCCATCCTTGGGCCTGCCAGAGCAAATTTGCTCGATAGATCTGCTCTTCTTTCGTTGCATCAGCAGGGCTTCCTTCTCCACCCATCCATTGCCAGGAACCCAACGCGAATTGGAGGCCTCCGTAGTAACCGTTGCCGGTGTCCACATCCCAGGTATTTCGTGATTCGCACCAAGCCATCCGTTCCCACATTTCTAATGTGGGCCATGTAGCGAGATAGGGCTGTCCGAAGATCACGAGATTGTTCTCTGGTTCCAGCGACTCTTCAAAAGGCTGGTCACTCACCGGAGGCAAACTTGTGGTGGTGGTTAAGGGCGTTTGCTTAATTGTGGTGGTGGGCGCGATGGAAGTAGTCGTAAGTGTGGCAGCGACGGTCGAAGTTGGGCTACTGCTGTCGGGCTCGATGTTAGTGGTCGAGGTGGTACGGATAGTCGCTGCTCGTTCCAGAGACGTGCTAGTCGGTTGAATTGTGGGTCGGGGCGGTGTGGAATCGGCAGCTGTTTTAACCGTTGTGGTTGTGGAGTTAGCGGAGTGATCATCAGCAAGGGCTTGAGGGTATGCGGTGGTTGTACTAGGCGCATCGGAGATGGTCAGGAGCGATCTGGTGCTGGAAAACAAGTTATTTACCAATGACACAGCAAGGTTTCCGACTCGAAAACCTGAGACTGAGAGATCTGGTAGTTCAAGATCTGAAATCGTTCTATTAGTCGGTGGAGGAGCAGTTTTATCGGCTGTTCGCCTCGTATCGTTGACCGCCATTGCAGCAACAATGAGGACGGCGGCCCCTAACAAAGCCAAGATGGCATTCCCTTGCCAACTCTTTTGACCCAAAGAGTGCACTGCCAACCACCATTTCTCGTGCCGCTTTAGGGAGCCTACTGATGGAGGGCGGTCATCTGGTTTCTAGGTCAAGCCGTAAAAGTTTTCGGCATTGTTCCAAGTCTCCGTTGCTACGTCCGCAAGTTTGACCCCTCGAGCCTCTGCAACACCTTCTCCAACCAGCGTGACCCAGCCCGGTCTATTTTGCTTTCCTCTTTTGGGAACCGGCGCTAGATATGGCGCATCGGTTTCAACCATGTAGCGATTTGCAGGAGTGAGAGCCGCTGCTGCACGCAATTCCGGGGCACTGGGAAAGGTGACTATCCCACTGAATGAGAGATATGCGCCGCGCTCTATTGCCGCGGTCGCTTCGTCGGGGCCTCCTGTGAAGCAGTGAAAAACAGTCTTTGGAGGCATTCCTTCTTTATCCAACAAGTCAAAGGTGTCCGACCATGCATCTCTGGTGTGGATTACCAGTGGCAGTTTGAATTGATGGGCTAATTGAATTTGTTGAGCAAAGACGATTTTTTGTGTGTCGCGAGGCGAATTGTCGTAGTAATAATCGAGTCCGCACTCACCGACTGCCACTGTCTTTGGGTGAAGCAACAACTCCTTAAGACCCTCAATGCCATCTTTCGCGTCGTGGGGATGAACCCCCGCCGTGGCCCATACTCCGTCGAGGTGCTCCGCACGCGAGATGCATTGTCCGCTTCGTATAACTGAAGTTCCAACGTCGATGAGGCGATGCACGCCCATCTCCTTGGCGTCTTCGACTACTTGCATCGCTGCGTTCAAGTCGTCAGGTAAGTGGCAATGGTTATCGGTCCAATTCATCTTGATCACTTGAGACGAGGGAACAGTGGGTCGCCTTTGAGGACTGGAAGTCCGGCGGGGTACTGCCCCCATTTGATGCTTTCAGGGACTTGCGGGTCAGTGTCATCCCCCACTCCAATCCGTCGTCGAATTTCTTCGCACGCGTCGGGTACTGCTGGGGACGCTAGGACAGAGATAATCCTCAAAACTTCCAGTGCATTGCCCAAGACGGCGTCCACTTCCGCTCCGGGGTCCGACTTCCAAGGCTCCGCTTGTTCTAGGTAGGCGTTTGTTTCCCGAATGATTCTCCACGTTGAGTCGAGTGCCTCGGATGGTGCGATCCGTTCCCAGGCGTCGGCGATATGCCCATATTCCTCTTCCACGATGTTGGCGAGTGGACTTTCTTGTTCTGGAGCTGGCCCAACCCCGTTACATTTTGATGTGACCACAGTTGTTACTCGGCTAAGTAAATTGCCCAAATTGTTGGCAAGGTCAGCGTTGTAGCGAGCTGTCATCCCTTCATGACTGAAGTCTCCATCGGGTCCAAAGGCTTGGTCGTGCAGGAAATGGTGTCGAACGCCGTCAACTCCAAACTCGTTAACTAGATCTGATGGGGCTATCTGATTCAGTCGAGTTTTCGACATCTTTTCTCCACCTACCAGCAAAAACCCATGTACATGGACGCGCTCGGGAGGCATTAGGCCAGCGCTCATCAACATCGCTGGCCAGTACACACAATGAAATCTGAGAATGTCTTTCCCGATGAGATGGACTCCAGGCCAGCGCTTTTCAAATCCTTGTGGGTCGTCAACGTATCCCGCAGCAGTGATGTAGTTCGTCAAAGCGTCGAACCACACGTATGTGACGTGTGAGGGATCCCAGGGAAGCGGTATGCCCCAGTCAATAGAGGTCCTGCTAATCGAAAAGTCTTGGAGTCCTTGGTTGATGAAGCCAAGAGCTTCATTTCTTTTGGTTACTGGAACAACGAAGTCAGGATGTGTTTCATACCAATCTTTGAGTGCTTGTTCGTAGCGGCTCAGTTTAAAAAAATAGTTCTCTTCGGTGACATGTTCGACGGGTCGTCCATGTATTGGACAGTTCCCGTTATCAAGGTCACCCTCACCGAAATAAGCTTCACAACTTACGCAATACAAACCTTCATAGGTCTGAAGATCTACGTCTCCGTTGTCGTAGCAGGCTTGCAGAAGCTTCTCGACTGCCGAATAGTGGCGTTGTTCACTAGTACGAATGAAATCGTCGTTAGATATCCCCAGCTGGTGCCAAGCATCTTGAAACCTGACAACTGTTTGATCAGCCCATTCGATTGGTGAGCAATTGTTCTCTTCGGCGGCTCGTTGCACCTTTAGGCCGTGTTCATCAGTTCCTGTGAGAAAATGCACATCGCGACCAAGGAGCCGGTTCCACCTCGCGACAGCATCTGCAGTGATGGTCGTGTAGGCGTGCCCGATGTGTGGCGCGTCGTTCACGTAATAGATCGGCGTGGTGACGTAGTAAGGCGTGGTCACGGTTGACATGGTACCGACCTAGGTTCGCTCAACTGGCGAGCTTTCTTGGTTGAGTCGTTATTCCTTTGTCGGATGTGCAAGCGCATAAACCCTATTTCGTTGGATGCCTAAGGACGTTGAGACTTGGATGACAGCGCTACTCAACTTTGTTCCGTTTGCTCGCTCTACTTCCAGAGCATCGAGGATTGTCTGGTCCGTGACTTCTGGCAGCTTGGCGGCACCGATGACTATGACAATTTCGCCTTTTGCTTCTCCCGAGAATCGTTGGGTCAACTCTTCTAACGTTCCACGCGCGCATTCTTCGTGCAATTTGGTCAGTTCTCGCAGAACAGCAGCTGGACGATCGGGGCCGCATACCTCGATGAGGTCCAAGAGGGTTTTGTGTAGTCGCTTAGGTGATTCGAACAAAACGCTAGTCCGGTCTGCGGAACCGATTGATTCCAGATGAAGGGTCCGCTCTTGTCCTTTGCGGGGTAAGAAGCCCTCCATGGCCCACCGCTTTGTTGGTAAACCAGAAAGGGTTAGGGCGGCTATGGCTGCGCTAGCGCCAGGAACTACCGATACGCGATGTCCGTTGTCGGTCACATGCTTAACTAGACGTTCCCCAGGATCGGAGATAGCAGGGGTTCCCGCATCGCTGACAAGCGCGATGTCGTTACCTTGGCTGAGTAGCTCGACAACTGTGGGGCCGATTGAGGCTTCGTTGTGTTCATTAGCGATGAGGAGTCGCTTCGCTTGTAGGCCCAGAAGTTTCAGAAGCTTTCCCGTTTGACGGGTGTCTTCGCAAGCGACAACTTGGACTTCTTCGAGGATCTCACACGCTCGTTGAGTGATATCGCCGAGGTTGCCTATCGGCGTGGCCACTAAATAGAGCGTTCCTTGGCGGTGCGGTTCTCGTGGTTCGTTCATCGGGCCTGGCCTAAAACCATTTTGTCTTTGTGCAGGGAATAGAGATGTGATTTCTGACGCTAAGTCATCGTTTCAAGGGCTAGTTATAACGAACACCTCATCACACATTGAAGCGGAATTCGACAACGTCTCCGTCTCGCATCTCATAGTCTTTTCCTTCGAGACGTAATTGACCTGCTTCTCTCGCGGCCGTCCATGAGCCCAGTGCAAGTAAGTCCTCGTGGCCAATCACTTCGGCTCGGATAAACCCTCTCTCAAAATCTGTGTGAATTCGTCCGGCACACTGTGGTGCCTTCCAACCATGTTTAAAGGTCCATGCACGCGATTCTTTTTCGCCAGTAGTTAGAAAGGTTCGCAGTCCAAGCATGCCGTGCGCGGCGCGGACAAAAACAGGAAGGGCGCCTTCCCCTAAACCCAGACCTTCTAGGAGCTCAGCTCTTTCGTGATCGGCCAGCATTGCTGCTTCAGCCTCAAGTTGAACCGAGAGTGGCAAAACTTGAGACTCAGGAAGAGCTTCCGCAAGTTCCGATGCCAGATTAGATGCTTCCGCTAATTGATCTTCTCCTATGTTGAGCACCGCCATAACGGGCTTGTTAGTAAGAAGAAAGTGTTCACGAAGAGCTAATTGTCGCTCTTGCGAAAGAGCAGCTCGGTAGAGCGGGGTGCCTTCGGAAAGCGATTCTAAAGCTGCTTCCAAGGCGTCTACTTCGGCCATGAGCCCGGGGTCTCGAGGGTCTGCGCGCAGGGCCTTTTGCCGACGGTCGATTCGGGACTCAACCGTTTCGAGATCAGCGAGCGTCAGCTCGATTTCTACAACTCGTAAGTGCTCTAGAGGGTCAGTGGGGCCCGGCACATCGGCATCACTAAAGGTTCGAAGAACCAAAACCAGGGCATCCACTTCCCTGATCCCCGCAAGAAACTTATTACCCAGCCCTTCTCCTTGGCTGGCTCCCTCAACAAGGCCACCAATATCAACAAATTCGGTTGTGGAGTGGACGACCTTTTTGCTCTTACTCATCTCCGCCAAAGCATCGAGGCGATGGTCGGGGACCCTGACGACTCCCACATTTGGATCCGTGGTCGCAAACGCATATGGAGCAGCGAGGGCCCCTCCGCCAGCTAGGGCGTTGAAAAGAGATGACTTTCCTGCGTTGGGTAGCCCAACAAATCCAAATCGTTCCATTGGCAGGCGAGGTTACCGTCGAGTTGGGTGAAGTCACCCAACGGCCGTGAAGGTGATCTCAGCCTGTGAAAGAATCATGGGGAAAGGCATTCGGGGAGGATGTTGTGGGACCGTTAAGCGGAGTCAAGGTAGTTGAGTTAGCCGGTATAGGGCCTGGCCCATTTTGTGCCATGTTGCTGGCCGATCTGGGAGCAGACGTAGTTCGAGTTGATCGTATGACTCAGGTCGATCTTGGAATCGACAGGGGTAGACAATTCAGCGTTCTGAACCGAAGCCGTCGATCTGTTTCAGTTGACCTCAAGAACCCCGACGGTGTGGAAACGGTCCTGAAACTCGTTGAAGAGGCCGATGCGTTGATTGAGGGTTTTCGTCCAGGCGTAACGGAGCGTCTCGGTTTAGGGCCCGAAGAGTGCCTTGCTCGCAATCCGAAACTCGTTTACGGGCGAATGACAGGGTGGGGACAGGAGGGTCCCCTAGCTCACGCTGCAGGTCACGACATCAACTACATAGCGTTGACCGGCGCGCTCCACGCAATAGGTTCGGCCGACAAACCATCACCTCCATTGAATCTGGTTGGTGACTTTGGAGGTGGAGGAATTTATTTGGCCTTCGGGGTGTGTGCTGCCTTACTTGAATCAAAAACGTCTGGTGAAGGGCAGATAGTTGATGCTGCCATGACCGAGGGAGCAGCATCTCTGATGGCTTCAATTTACGGGATGCATGCATCAGGCCATTGGTCGGATGAGCGAGAAGATAACGTTTTAGACGGCGGCTCTTATTACTACGGGGTGTATGAAACTTCAGACGGAAAGTTCATTTCTGTTGGCTCGATCGAGGGGAAATTCCACGACGAGTTACTCGAACTGACCGGCTTGGAGGACGCCTCTACTGAAGAGCGAAATGATCAAGGAGATTGGGCTGAGAAGAAGGAACGGTTGGCGGAAGTTATCAAGTCGAAAACTCGCGATGAGTGGGACGAAATAATGCTGGGAAGCGACGTCTGTTATGCACCCGTTCTTGACTTGTCGGAAGCACCGTCGCACCCCCACAATGTCGCTAGAGGTTCTTTTGTTGAAGTGGATGGAGTGGTCCAGCCTGCACCTGCTCCTAGGTTCAGTCGCACTCCGGGTGAAATACAAATGCCGCCGCCATCCCCGGGTCAACACACAGCCGAAATTTTAACTGACTGGGGATTTTCAACCGAAGACGTAGAAAAGTTGAAAGACGTCGGCGCAGTCGATTAACAATCAGCGGACTTGCTGATTTTGGCGTCTTTAGGGAATCAGGTAACACGCCTGTAGCCTTGATCGTATGTCGAAGCGCACCAAGAAGAGAAAACTGCGCGCTCGCCGCAGCAAAGCGAACCACGGCAAAAGACCAAACTGCGGCAGGGGCTAACTGCCGTTCAGCCAGCGCTAGCGGGTTCGTTCTTCGATAGCGGCCACGACTGCTGTGGTTATCAGGCGCGCTCCATTTGATTGATAGTGAGTGCCGTCCTCAGTCCGCACCTCGATCGTTTTTCCATTTTCGTCTGTCACGTGTTTCACCCAAACACCATCGGGTGAAACGATTGCGGCAGCGTCGATCCATGAAGAGCGTTCTCCATTCTCGAAAACGTGCCTTGTAATGGGGTTGACCGCGTCAGGTAGCGGCACCATGAATGGGATACGGAAGTGTGGCATACCTACCCATATGACGAGGCGGCCTGGACGATCGAGGATCTGTAACATCCGGTTGACTCGTGAGCGATATTTTTCTGACCATTCCGCGCTGCCCTTTTCTGTTGGTCCACCACGAAATCCCTGCCAGTCGTTGCCCCCAATAGACAAAACAATTACCTCGTAGGGTCCGTTCGCTATTTCGTTTTCTAAATAGTTTTCCCAATCGAAGTACCAATCGCTGACAACGCCAGTGGACTTCCGAACATCCTCGGTGTATTCCCAACGATTCTCACTAAGTTTCAACTCCCTAAAACCGAGCGCTGCGCCACCCGCCAGCGAATCCCCACCAACCCAAACGTGTAGGGGTCTTCCCTCGGTACCTTCGCGGAGAAGCGACCTTCGATCTTCTCGGGTCCAGTAGTAGTAAGTCTCTTCTTCGCCCAGACCCGGTGAAAGCACATCCGGCCATCGTTGAGCAGGCGCACCCCATGGGTCGAATCTCAATTCCTCGTATTCGCTGCCTACGTGGGATTCTGCGCTCGTCTCTTCAGCCGCGCTTGAATCATGAAACATCCACGTTGCTGAGATCGCTACAACAAAAGCAAAGGCAGCTCTGAAGTTCACTGCTGCCATAGGTCTCCTAGGCCGCTAAGACGGCTTATTTCGGACAGCAGTAGCTCCGAAAGCCACTTTCCTCCCCAGTGACTTAAGTGCACACCATCGCTTAATCGCACATCTACTAGCTTTCCGCTTGTGTCGGGAAGGTACCTGGAGTATTCGCCGGAGGTGTCGGTGAACAGCGAGCGAAGTTCGATGTAGTGAACGGATTCTCGTTCGTCTGCTTCCATTTGATACAACTCGTTGAGTAGCTGCATCCGCGTGTCAAATCCCGCTCCACTCATAGGTGGCTGGCCGACCCAAAGAATGATGCGCTGATCATCGTCTGCAGCAATATCCATAACGAACCCAACACGCCGACGGTATTCCTCGACCCAGGGCTCTCCAAAACGCTCTAGCCATTGATTGTCTGCATCTCTTATGTTTTGCGCGTCGTTACCACCAAACATTAGGACCACCACGTCAGGGTCGTATTCGTCCATTACCTGGGCGACACGAGCTGGCCAGTCGAAGTAGTCGGGCCGACTCAGTCCACTTGATAGCCGGGGTTCTGACGTGCCATCAACTAGAGAAGATTGTTCCGCCATAGACACGAAGGTTTCACCGAAGAACTGGACCATTGAGTCCCCTAATACCCAGATTTTCAATGGGTTATTTTCATCCCAGGCCAGTTCGGGTGCGCTGTTCATAGACGACAAAGAAGAAGGTTCGCTTCTTTGTTCTCTTTGCACTGACTCAACCACTAGTTCAGTCTGGTCAGAATCTGTTTCACTAGTGAACTCGGTTCGTTCGCGCACCAACGTGATTGGGGGCTCGTCTTCTGCTCGGCCGAGTAAACGTTCCCCAAGTTCTCTTGGCCAGGTCAATTTCAATGAAGAAGCAGCCGCTTCTAAGGGCGTCCATACTGCTAGGGACACCGCGCGGTTGGCGCTATCTGGAAGACGTTTTGCTTCAGCGAGCAACGACGAAGAGTTGAGGCATGCCGCCAAAATCAAGCCCACTGATCCGCCAAGCAGCACTCGTCCCGCAGCAAAGCCATTGGAGTGTGGCGAGCCTTCTATTCGGGAGTCGGGTGTTTTTTGCATCAGAATTGGAAATAGATGAAGGGGGCGACACCCTCGGGGCCGAACAAGTCAATGAGAACAAGTCCGATTCCGAACATCACCCCTTGGGTTAGTGCGCTGTGCTGATTGCTCCATTGCCTGAATTGTTCCGTTTGGGCTTTGGAGATGAACTGGGTGCCCACGGTTGCAGCGATTAGCAGTAGCACTGGAAGACTAGAAACCTGGTCGCTTCCTGGGGAAGCAGCAATGGCGGACAATACGTCTAATGCATTGCTAAAAGACTCGGCTCTGAAAAACACCCAAGCGAAACAAACGACGTGGAAGGTGATAAGCCATCTCACCGCTGGGGGCAGATTTCCCTTCGGTAACAGCCGTTCAACGATGAGCGCCACTCCGTGAATTAGTCCCCAGATGATGAAATTCCATGTGCTTCCATGCCACAGCCCTCCCAGAATCATGGTTATGAGAAGGTTCCGGTAGGTTTCGACGTTGCGGCCTCGATTACCTCCAAGTGGAATATAGAGGTAGTCCCGGAGCCACGATGAAAGCGTTATGTGCCATCGTTTCCAGAAGTCTCTGAGCGAAAGTGCTCTGTAGGGGCAGTCAAAGTTTGTTGGAAATCGGAAGCCGAGCAGTAGGGCGACACCGATAGCAATGTCGGTGTAACCAGAGAAGTCCGCGTAGATCTGGATTGCGTAGCCGTAGACGCCTAACAGAACGTCATGACTGCTGTGACCATCGGGGTTGGCGAAAACGCTGTCGACCAGGTTGCTCGCGAGCCAACTGGAAATCACCACTTTCTTGAACAATCCCCGAAGTATCAGGTGGAACGCTTCCGCGGACTGCACTCTCCGAGGATCGGGCCGTTGCGTTATTTGAGGTGCCATTTCTGAGGCTCTGACGATGGGACCTGCGACGAGTTGGGGGAAGAACGATAGATAGACAGCGAAATCGAGAAATGGCATCGGTTTCACGAGATCTCGTTTCAAATCAATGACATAACTCATTGCTTGAAAAGTGAAAAAAGATATCCCTACTGGCAATGTCAGTTCTAGAAGCGGAAGGGTGGTGTCAGCGCCAAGGAGGTTTGAAAGTTCGAGGGCGAAAAAGTCGTAGTACTTGAAGACCCCGAGGATCAACAAGTCACCAACTATTGCGGTTAGTAACCAATTTCGTGTGCCCTGGGTATTTTCAGAACGGAGTGACCGCTCAATCTGTGTTCCCGCATACCAATTTGATATGACGGCCCACAAAAGAAGGAACACGAATCGCCAATTCCACCAGGCATAGAAGAAGAGGCTTGCTCCCAGGATGGTGACACGCCACACCAGAGGATGTGGTCGCGTCAGCCAATTAAGTACATATACGGCGACAAAGAAGAGGCCAAAGGCAAGCGTGGGGAAAAGCATCGGTTTATCAACGTTGAATGAGCAACGCTAGCGTGCCGGATGAGGCAGGATGAGTTAGTGACTGATGCAGCACCCATACTTTTGGTTCAGCCAGAGGCTTGGGCTGCCGCGGATCCTGATCCTTCGAGTAGTGCCCTTATAGCTCAAAGTGTTGGCGACTCAAGTTTCTTAAGCCAGCACTTTTCGACGAAGCTTCAGTTCGGAACGGCCGGACTTAGAGCACCACGTGGTCTCGGGCCTGCTCGAATGAACCGAGTTACGGTTCGGGTTGCGGCACGTGCTATCGGGCTTCATCTACTGGACAGCGGCCTACAACAAGGTGGTGTTGTTATCGGCTATGACGCCAGAACAGATGCGGATATCTATGCGTTAGATACGGCCTTGTTGTTGACGAAGCTAGGGATTCCTTGTTTGTTGATAAACGACCCATGTCCCACTCCGGTTGTCGTGTGGCACCAGAAGATGAGAGCGGCTGCAGGGGCGATCGTCGTGACTGCGAGCCACAATCCGGCAAAAGACGGGGGTTACAAGGTCTACGGACCGGATGGAACTCAAATACGGCCGCCGGTCGACAAAGAAATTGAATCCCTTATGAATTTCTCGGATCTTCCTAGTAATGAAGACCTGGCTTCGAAAGAGGCGATCGAACTCTTATCTGGAAATGCGGCAGTTGCCGCTTACATCGAAAACGTGGTTCCTATCGGCGCTTCAATAGCGTCGGAAATACCGACCCTTCAATGGGTGTACACACCTCTGTGTGGGGTGGGCGGAGCCGTTATGGAGGCAGCTTGCGTCCATGCCGGCTTGCCTTCTCCGATTCGTGTAGATGAACAATTCGATCCAGACGGCCTATTTCCCAACTTGCCGTTTCCAAATCCGGAAGAACCAGGCGTGCTTGCCGCGGCGTTAGCTGCGGCGGACGCCCAAGGCGCTGATCTTGTTTTGGCTAACGATCCAGATGCTGATCGGCTGGCGGTTGCTATCAAATCGGGTGTCGGGTGGTATCAGCTAACCGGCGATGAACTTGGTCTGTTGTTGTGTGACTATCAGCTAACGACTACTTCCGGTGATAACCGTTTGACAGCAAGCTCATTTGTTTCCTCAGAGGCAGTCCAAGCTTTGTGTAATGAGCGGGGTGTTGAACACGTCCGCACCCTGACGGGGTTTAAGTGGATTATGGAACCCGCTGTATCACGCCCAAACAGCAGTTGGATCTTTGGGTACGAGGAGGCGCTTGGCTACTCGGTGAATGACCAAGTTCTAGACAAGGACGGCATCTCGGCAGCAATTGCATTTCTCAAATTGTGTCAACATCTGAGGGACCGAAATGTTGATCCGCTCATTCGCTTGGATGAGTTGGCGCGCGAAGTGGGTTTATACGTCACACGGCAAGCAAGCGGCCAGTTCGAAGCTAGCGCTATCGAAGCAACGCTTGCCGCCCTGCGAAATGACCCACCCGACGCCCTGCTGGGAAGCCCTGTCATCGCGGTAACCGACTGGGCCACCAAACCCGCTCCATTTTCCGCGAACCTACTCGAGTTTCGATCATCTAGCGGGGTGCGGATGGCAATACGTCCGAGCGGCACGGAACCGAAGGTAAAAATCTATTTAGAGCAGTTCGTTGCAAACCCTCAAGAAAATCTTCAGGACCTTCGAGCCGGTTGCTCAGAGGTCCTCAAATCACTTGGAGAAGAGGCTCTATCGTGGTTCGAAGGTGAGATTTAGTTATGCGATCTCGCCGGCCAATTCGCGAAGAGACACTTCGGGTCTCGGGCCAACATGACCTATGACTTCCTCAGCTGCTATGGATCCGAGCATTCCGCAGCGTTGTAGGTCGTAACCCTGCGCCAGCCCATACAGCACCCCCGCCGCATACAGATCACCCGCTCCAGTTTTGTCGACGACCCGCGCTACGGGATCTGCTTCAATCGAGATACGTTCCTCTGGAGTTATCAACATGGATCCATCGGAGCCCAGCGTGATCGCAGCGAGGTCAACGCGTTCTTGAATCATGCTCAAGGCAGCATCAAGCTGGTCAACCTCGAAAAGAGACATAACCTCAAGGTGGTTGGCAAAAACAGCATCGACGTGTTCATCGATGAGTTGAAGAAACGAGTCGCGATGCCGTTCAACACAAAATTGATCTGACAGGGTGAGCGCCACTCTCGTTTCTGAGCTGACCTCTGAAGCTGCATAACGCATAGCAGCTTTAGCCTCTGGCGGGTCCCATAGATAACCCTCCAAAAAGAGAAGCTTTGCTCTTCTAACAAGGTCAAGGTCTACGTCGGATGAACTCAGACCATTGGAAGCCCCCAGAAACGTGTTGAGAGTTCTCTCCCCATCAGGAGTAATGAAGACGATGCATCGGCCGGTTGGATCTTCAGCGGACGCTCTGGGGGTCGTGTACCCAATTGATAGCCGTTGCATGTCCGAGACAAACACTTCTCCCAAGTCATCATCCGCAACTCTTCCTATGTAACCGCAGGTGCCGCCGAGAGAGTTAACTCCGATGACAGTATTGGCTGCTGAACCGCCTGAGACGGTTGTGCGTTCGCCAACTAGTTCATACAACTCAGCCGACCGATGCCCATCCACGAGATTCATACCTCCCTTAATGGCGCCAATTTGGTCAATGAATTCATCGTCTTGATGGGAAAGCACATCTACAAGAGCGTTACCGAATCCGACCACGTCGATATCTAAGTTTTGAGGGTAAGCATCCATAGGTTCTTTCATTGCAAACTGCAGAGCACCCTAGCCACTAGATCCAATGAAGTCCGTTAATAGGCCGCTAGGGTGCGGCCTGTGATCGAGACGAACCCACATCGACTTCCACGGACGGTATTACCTAACCATTACGCGCTTGAACTAGAGCCAGATCTAGCTCAAAGTTCGTTTCAAGGCCAGGTAATTATCGATCTTGAAGTGGTGGACGAAACAGACACAATTGTTCTCAACTCTGCGGAGCTGAATATCCAAGATGTTCAAGTCGACCAGGGAGGTTTGGTCCAGGCAAGTTCAATCAGTCTTGATGAAGACCTTGAACGAGCGACATTTACCTTTCCCGTAGTTCTTCAACCTGGTCAAGCAAAATTGTTGTGTTCGTTTGCGGGCACACTTAACGACAAGCTCCGAGGGTTTTACCGATCGACCTGGACAGATGAAGAAGGCACCGAAAAAGTAATAGCAACAACTCAGTTCGAATCGACGAATGCTCGGCGTGCGTTTCCGTGTTTCGATGAACCGGACCTCAAGGCTTCTTTTGGTGTCACTCTTCGAGTGGACCGTTCGTTGATGGCGATCAGTTGCGGTGAATTGATCAGTTCAGTCGACCTAGCCGATAGCCGTCGTGAAGATCGTTTCGCCGACACAATGATTATGTCTACCTATTTGGTCGCGTTCATCGTCGGAGAGCTCGAAGCAACCGAAGCAGTCGACGTAGACGGTGTTCCTCTTCGGATAGTTCATGTGCCAGGTAAAGGTGATCTAACTCAGTTCGCTTTAGAGGCTGGTGAATTCAGCCTGCGATGGTTAGTCGACTACTACGACATTCCTTACCCTGCTGGGAAGCTAGATCTTGTTGCGGTCCCTGATTTCGCGTTCGGAGCAATGGAGAATCTCGGTTGTGTGACGTTCAGAGAGACACTGTTGCTCGCTGATCCGCAGCGTTCAACCCAAACCGAATTGACTCGGATTGTCGACGTGATTGCCCATGAGATCGCTCACATGTGGTTCGGGAATCTAGTGACGATGGATTGGTGGAACGGAATTTGGCTAAAGGAAGCGTTCGCGACGTTCATGCAAGTTGCCACCACTGATGCATTCCGACCGCAATGGCGTCGATGGGACGGATTCTGTGTTGAGCGGGGCGCAGCGTTCGACACTGATTCGCTTGCGTCCACTCGCCCAATTGAGTTTGAAGTTATTTCGCCTGAAGACGCTGAGGCTATGTACGACATTCTTACCTACGAAAAGGGTGCTGCAGTCGTTCGAATGTTGGAGCAGTTTCTCGGTTCGTCACAATTTCGCAGTGGCGTTAAGCACTACTTGACTTCCCACAGCTATGCGAACACCACCACCACCGATCTTTGGGACTCGTTGGAACACGCTTCAGGCGTGCCCGTTCGTGCAGCCATGGATACCTGGATTTTCCAGGGTGGTCATCCAATGGTTGCCGTAAATGCCACTTCCAAGGGAATCTCGGTCGAGCAATCGCGGTTTGGTTATTCGAGCGTTAATCCTGCGTCGTGGCATATCCCAATAATTATTCGAGCGCAGGTCGATTCCGAACAGATCGAGAAGCGAGTTCTGTTGGAGAACAGTCAAGAAGAGATCGATTTAGGAGGTACACCGCAGTGGGCTGTGGTGAACGCTGGTGGTCACGGCTTTTATAGAGTGACGTACGAAAAGGATCTCCTAGATGCACTGTCAAAGCGCGCTCTTGATGTGCTATCTCCCTCAGAACGCTACGGGCTAGTAGACGACACTTGGTCTTCGGTGGTAGCAGGCGAAATCGACGCGGAAACTCATCTTTCTCTAGTTACGAGCTTGGCCGCAGAAACTGATCTCGCTGTTTGGCAACGCATACTCTCCTCGCTTGAACATTTGTATTCAATCGCCGACGAGCAAGGCCGTTCCCGCCTTCAGGTACTCATCCGAGACTTGGCGACAACCGCACTGGGTGTCCTTGGCTTGGAGCCCATAGAAAACGAACCTGATTTAGACCGCGAGTTGAGAGCCTTACTTTTTGCCTCGGCAGGGACAACGGGTGCAGATAACTCGGCGAGGGACCTAGCTCACCACATTTTTTCCGATAGCACCGCTGGCAAAGATACCGAGCCTAATTTGACGGCCGCAGCTATTCGGGTGGTAGCTGCCGCAGGCGACGATCAGGTCCATTCTGAATTGGTGTCGCTCTACCGGCAGGCCCCAACTCCACAGCTAGAGGTCAGATATTTGATGGCCCTCTTAGAACTTGAGCAGGTTCATCTTTTTGAACAGACACTGGAGTTGTTTACATCGGAAGTTCGCACTCAGAACGCTCCTTATCTTTTGGGAGCAGCAATGGCACACAGAAGTCACGGCTACTTGGCGTGGGAGTTAGTCCGTGACGGTTGGGAAGAACTAAATAAAAAGTTCCCTCAAAATTCGATTCCCAGAATGGTGGGAGGAATTCGGTCGTTATCTACTCCGGCTGTTGCTGAGGAAATTCGCCGCTTCTTTGCAGAGCACCCGGTCCCTCAAGGACAGCTGACGCTCGAGCAGCATTTAGAGAAAATGAGTGTCAATGTTGAGCTTCGGGCACGTGAGGGTTCCCGAATCGGCAGGTGAGTACCTTGAACAAGGTTCGCCTGACAAAATAGAAGAGATGTTCGGTCAACCGTCCCGAAGGAAATTAGGGCCCCGTTACACGTTGTGGTCATCTCTAGTGTCGGTGCTGCTCGCTACGTGTTTGGTGTGGGCCGTGATTTATTGGTCTGGCTCGGTATTGGATTGATCAAGGCTCTCTGGCTGCGACAGCGCATTTTTCTCTGCACGCGCTGCGACGCTCTCGGCCCTGCTCACTTCAGTCCATTGATACATCAGTGCAACGATCGTTCCCCATACGACTGGAATTCCCCCTAGTTTCATTACGAGGCCTGCCAACTGCTGATCAGTGGTGGCGCTCAACCCATGAACTCTTGGGGCCAGTTCGTAAATCGCGTATAGGGGAAATCCCGCGAATGTGAGGAAACCGGCCGGGACTGCAGGAACTACTCCTAAGGCCAGAAAGAGGTACGCCATACGACCCGGGTAGCTCGTCATGCGGTGTTCGGTGATTGGTGAAACTATGGGAGCCCATACCATTAGACCTCCAATGAGCCACACAAAATCCATCAGGAAAGACCCGAACTGGTTGGTTCGAAAGTTGTCGACAGCCCAGGGAGAGTGAGTCGCTATGAGGATGGAATTGAATAGGACGCCCGCAACTACAGGCTGTGCGACGCGACCCATAAGGCGGTAAAGCCGAAGTCGCCCCGCTAGTCGGCGCGCCATCCATTCCGGAATGCCTAACCAAAAGAGTGGTGCGACAGCCATCGTGTAAATCAAAAACTGCAACATGTGCGCTGATGCCAGGTAACTGGCTCCTAGCAACCCAAGAGGCCAATCCGTTGCTACCCACAGCAGCAAAACCGAAATGATGAAAAACCTACGGTTTTTCTTTTCTCCTTCGTGTCCTTTTGGTGCCCTTCGTTGGAAGATGAGATACGAAGAAATCAAGAAAAGCATCACCGTCCATATGCCTGGATAGGCGCGAAAGGTCCATGACCAAGGCTCTTCAAGTGTCGAACACCAGAATCTCACGCAATTAAAACCTTTGGTTAGCTACAAGGTACTTCCCACTTTTGACGCTATCGGAGGGCTGCGAGTTTAGGCAGGTCGCGAGTCCAAGTCGTCTGACGAGTGGGGTGGGGGTACTGGGTTCGACCCAAGCCATCGGGGGCGAAGGCGAATACCCGGCCATCATGCCCGAGATCATTTGGTGTACCTTCTGCATCGCTGGGTGCCAAAGCTACGAGAGCTGAGAACTGGCGTTGCACGTCTGCTAATTGTTCTTTGCTCCCAGTTAAACCGATGAAGTCCACACTGAATTGGTTTAAGAAATTCCTGATGACGCCCGGTGTGTCAGTTTCAGGGTCAACCGTTACAAATAACACTTTGATGTTTGGCGGCATACCGGGCCGATCTAAGACATTGCTGAGTTGTTCTAGGTGCACGGGACAAATATCGGGACAGGATGTGAATCCAAAGTAGACGAGTCGGACGCTGCCTTGAGTGTCCGAACGCATGGCAAATCGCTGTCCTTGTGTGTCGATAAGTATTGGGTCCGGCATAGGGCGAGGTTCATCCAATTCCATTCCGGAGTAAGTCTTATCCTCAGATGACACGCCACAAGCAAAAAGCGCCAAACTGATCACTATTAAGACTGCGATGGTCCTATATGGAGATGGACGCTGAACGATCTTTCTTTTTGGAGTGGAGGTGAGGGGAATTGAACCCCTGGCCTCTTCGATGCGACCGAAGCGCTCTACCAACTGAGCTACACCCCCATGGGGACGTTTGGACGATACAGGAAAATCGGTCAATGCAGCAGGTCGGGACAAGGACTCACTTCGTTCACTGAAATTATGGAGTAGCGCTTCGTCCGCTGCCATCGTCCGCAAGCTCCGCGGCAACTGCTATTTGTGGCTTCAAGTAATGAATTTGGGCGAGACGCTCCATCTCTTTCTTGCGTCGCTGATTCAAGAGAACGATGTAGCTACCGAGGGCGACGTCAAACGCTACGTGGGTCACGCCAACTGCTGTTAATCCCCCAACGGCCCATCCGACCAAGGTGATGCCAGATCCCAGCACCAGGAGCCGCAAAATGTCGCGGCGGCGGACGGCTGCCTCTCGGCTGTTGTTAGGCACTGAACTTCGCGGGCGTCTGTACACACCTCTTCGGTCCACTGTGGCGACTCTTGCTCCAAATGGAGCCGGTAAGCCCGCGGCTGGGGTTGCATGGGACAGAGTGTCTAATTGCTGATGCCACGCGGCCATGGGAGTTCTGCGGCCGCCACGGTGCAAGAACGCGCGCAACCAGCCCGGCACTAGAACCACGGCCCAAACACCAGCGAGAACAAGGAGAACTATTTCGGTCAAGCCCACTTCTCCTTCATTTCCGTCGCTCCATTGATCAGTTCAACAGCCTGAACCCTCTAAGTATTACGAGACCATCGGCTCGATGCAATGCCTAGGCCCTATCAGCTTCAGTTCCGGGTATAGGTGCCGGACTTCCCACCTGTCTTTTCTAACAGCGCCAAATCTGAGATGACCATACCTTTATCGATCGATTTACACATGTCATAGATGGTCAGCGCTGCTACAGAACAAGCAGTCAGGGCTTCCATCTCGACGCCCGTTCGTTCGTAAGTTTCCACCTGGGCAGTGACCGACACGTGATCTTCCGCTACTTCGAAATCTACTGAAACAGACCCAATCATTAAAGGGTGACATAAAGGAATGAGATCCGAAGTTCGTTTAGCGGCTTGGATACCGGCTATTCGTGCCACGCCTAAGACGTCTCCTTTTGCCACTTCCCCATCACCTATCGCCGACAGCACCGTTTCTGACATTTCGATTTGGCATCGGGCTACTGCTCGCCTATGTGTGACCTCTTTAGCTAAGACATCAACCATATGAGCATTACCGGAGGCGTCTAGGTGAGTTAAACCTTTTGGTTCGGACGTACCCATCTCTATCCTCCAATCTGGCTCATTGTGCGGCTAGGACGAATGAAGTTCACCTGGCCTATGGAGTGACCGGCCCATTTGGTACCAACCGCATCCACTATCGCCTTGGCGATCTCTTCGTCACTGGCTTTGCTTCTCAGGAGAGATCGCATGTCGAATTCGTCAACTGCGAATAGACAAGTCCGAAATTGACCTTCGGCCGTTAAGCGCACTCGGTCACAGTCTCCGCAGAATGGCTTGGTAACAGAAGCGATGACTCCGACTTCGCCCTTGCCGTCTGAGTAACGCCACCTTTCTGCGGGTTCACTACCACGGACAATGGGCTCGATAGGAACCGCTTTATTGATCTTTTCAACGATTTCGTCGGCTGGGACAACGAGGTCTTCGTTCCAGACGTCCCCAGCTTCGAGAGGCATGAACTCTATGAAGCGGACGGTCAGTCCCTTCTCTCTTCCAAATTCAGCAAAGTCAACAATCTCGTCATCGTTGATTCCTCTCATCATGACCACGTTGATTTTGACGGGCTGCAGGCCAGCGTCGATCGCTGCTTCTATGCCATCTAGGACACGGTCTAGTTCGTCGCGCCGAGTCAATTCTAGAAATCGCTCCGGGCGAAGTGAATCGAGGCTGATGTTGATGCGCTTTAGGCCCGCCTCGGCAAGACGCTTCGCGTGCATCCGCAACGTCGCTCCGTTCGTTGTGAGTGCAGTGTCGACACCCAGGCGCGCAAGACGTTCGACAAGTTCGGGGAGGTGTGCTCGGACGAGTGGCTCTCCACCGGTCAGACGAATACCGTCGAAACCGAAGTGCTTGATGCAGATTCGGGCGAATCGTTCGATTTCTTCGAAGGAAAGGATTTCTTCCCTTGGAAGCCACTGCATTCCTTCTGCTGGCATGCAGTACTGGCATCTGAAATTACAGCGATCCGTGACAGAAATGCGGAGATCGCGAACGGTGCGACCGAAAGGGTCGACTAATTCCTCCGCAGCTATTTCTTCACCCATGGTTTAAGCGTAGCGATGCTGGGTCGTTCACACTTGCCTGAAGCGTTGCTTCAGTGAAGCAGCAACAAATTAACTGCATCGCCTACCTGGCACCCGTCGCCGTCAGGTAGGACTGCTAAAGCGTTCGACCGGGCCATGGCAGCAAGCATGTGTGAGCCTTGTCCGGAAATGGAGTACGCGACCAGTTCAGAACCTTCGTATTTAACATCTACCCGAGCAAAGTGAATTTTCCCGTCCGGCCGTCGCGGTAAAGGGGTCGCTGCTATGCCTTGGATCATTGGTCTCACAGGTTGGGGAAATCCCATCATGGACCGCAATCCTGATCGGCCGAATAGTTCGTACGAAACCATGGAAGAGACCGGGTTTCCGGGAAGACCGAAAATAGGTGTATCACCAATAGTGCCGAATGCAAGGGGCTTGGCAGGCTTGATGGCTATCTGCATCCACTGCATATCTCCTACTCGTTTAAGAACCTCTTTGACATAGTCATAATCTCCCATGCTGACCCCGCCGGAAGTTATGACGGCGTCGCAGTCCCGTGATCCTTGGACTAATGCTTCTTCGATCAGCGTTTCATCATCGGGCAATAAGCCAAGGTCGACTGGCTCAAATCCGTCGCTGCTTAGTAGGGACAGCAGAGTTCGACGGTTGGAGTCGCGAATTTGACCTGGAGCCAAGGTTGCATTGCCCTCAACCAATTCGTCACCGGTCGACATGACTCCTACCCGCAGCCGCGGGTAGGTTTCAATCTGGCTTATGCCAAGGCTGGACAGGACACCTAAGTGTCCTGCTGTCAACGGTGTACCTTCGACAAAGACTGTTTCACCGGCGGCGACGTCGTCTCCTGCTGGACGAATGTGATTTCCCGGGTCGACAGTGGTGTCGACTGTCACGATGTCTCCCTCAACGGTGGTCTTTTCGACCATAACGATCGCGTCAGCGCCATCTGGCACAGGTGCCCCGGTCATGATTCGGCTCGCTTCGCCCTCACCGACAACTTTCGACGGATTATGTCCAGCTGCAATGGTCTCAACAATGAGAAGTTGAGTCGGAGTTTCCGAAAGGTCTGATGAACGAACAGCGAAGCCGTCCATCGCCGTGTTCGCGAACGGCGGCAAGGACTCTTCGGCGATCACATCGACCGCTGTAACGAGCCCTAGGGCTTCACTTACTTCGGTGAGCACCGGAGTCTTCCGCGTACAACTGCCCATTACGTAGGAGCGGGCCTCTTCAAGCGAGATCATGTGCCGAAATCTAGCGGCGATAGAGAACGGAGTCTCGTTACTTGTCAACAGGTGGGGGCTTAGTTGGTGGTCGCTACAATTTTCCTCGGCCCTGGGGGCTGATCAGGAGTTCACTTACGACATGCCTACATACCAATACCGGTGCATTACCTGCGACAATCAATTCGAAGTACGCCAATCGTTCACTGACGAACCAATTAGCTCGTGCCTGGACGAAGGTTGCGACGGCGAAGTGAAGAAGGTGTTCGGGAATGTCGGCATCGCCTTTAAAGGCAGCGGCTTTTACAAGAATGACAGCCGTTCCAGCCGCAAGCAGTCGGATTCCTCTAGTTCAACAGATGACAAAAAATCGTCATCCAAGACCAGTGAAGGCACTGCTTCAACCTCTGGTTCATCAGACAAGCCAGCGAAGACCGATACAGCCAAAAAGGCCAGCGACTGAGCTAACCCAGAGGGCGGCTATCAATAGGCGACTGTTGGAGTTAGCGATTTGTTATCGCGCTAGTAGCACCGCTATTAGAACGAGTGCCAGCACCAC
This sequence comes from Candidatus Neomicrothrix sp. UBA6944, assembly GCA_002448715.1. GTDB lineage: Bacteria > Actinomycetota > Acidimicrobiia > Acidimicrobiales > Poriferisodalaceae > UBA6944. The sequence goes on from DJZU01000053.1 coordinate 30,189, forward strand.
TCGGTACATAGCAAAGCCGCCATAGCTTCTCGACTGGGTCCAACGCAGCATTGCGTGAACTGCACCCCAGCCCGTTAGCGCGGAGGTAGCGGTGCCAGCGAACAATGCAGCACCCATACCCGAGGGCATGCCATCTGTTACCACTTCCACGGTTCTGAACAGGGCAGCGCCAGCGATAATCGGGAGCCCCATCAAAAACGCCAGCCGCGCAGCATGTGGTCGGCCGTAGCCGAGCTTACGGGCGGTAGTGATAATGATTCCAGAACGGCTTACACCTGGGAGGAGAGCCACGCATTGCCCGATGCCCATTGCAAGCGAATGAGAGAGCGATAGTTCGCTCGTCGATCGTTCGTCACGGCTAGATCGATCGACGAGCCACAAAATGACGCCGAAGAAAGCGAGCCCAACTGCGATGAGTCCGATTCGATCGCTTTGTCTTAACAAAAAGGACTCGAAGATAACGGCTACGAGAGCTGCCGGCAGCGCTGACAAAAGCAGAAACCAGCCGATTTTTGCGTGGGTGTCCCAAGGCTGGCGACCAATGACTGCTCTAAGGCCAGCTTTTGAGTAGAAATAGACGTCCTTCCGTAAGTACGTCGCTGCGCCAAGGAGCGTTCCGAAGTGAAGCGCTACATCGAAGGTGTTTTCCGCCCGTGTGTCTCCAACAAATTCGTTCCAGTTGAATAGCCAGGGAATAATTTCAAGGTGGCCACTTGAAGAGATTGGTAAGAACTCAGTGAGACCTTGGGTAATCCCTAAGACGATTGCATGGAAAATGGGCATCAGATGGCCGTTGGCGACTTGTCGCTGCGTTAGTCAGCGGTTGAGGGGACGATGCGTGGTTTCCACTGTCTAGGTGGATCGTAGTAATGACCGACCGGTTGACCAGCACGCATGGATTCTAGAAAGTCGGTCGGGTTCTCAAAGTCTGGCATTTGCATATAAGCAGCTCCTATGGCCTCAGCTACGTGGGCGTCGCTTCCCGCGCCGATCGCCAAATCATTTTCACTTGCGTAGTCCAGGGCTTTTTTATTGAGACTTTTAAGGCTGGTCTTCCCATTGAGGACTTCGATACCGTCAACAAGACCAAGGGCAACTAGTTCGTCTAGAACATCTGAACGCAGGTTGTTTCGGATCGGGTCGAAGGGGTGGGGTACGTAGACGATTCCACCTTGTTCACGAATATTTCTGGCAGCGTCTTCGGGTCGAATTCCTTGGGGAATTCGTTCTTCTAGAAACAGCCCAATTATCTCACCTGCGTGCGTTTTCAACTCTTCGCCAATAATTACCCGGCACGGAAGTTCGTCGACCAGTTCTATTGCTCCTCGGATCGCGTTGTGGTCAGTAACACACAGAACGTCTATTCCGGATGCTTCGACACACTCTTTAAGCTCTTCAGGCGTTGTCGTCGAATCGCCCGACCACATGGTATGAGAATGAAAATCTACTCTGACCCAGCCCTCTGGACAGGGCTCGCCAAGGTGTGGGTGTCGCTCAAGCGCTTCGGGTGACGGTAAACAAGGCACGGCCAGCAGGGTACCAATGGGCTTACGTGGTTCGCCCGCGGACTCTATGTCCCTGAGAGTGCCACGTCAGCAATTGCCATTGACGCGACTCCAGAGCCAGTGGGCAAAAACTCGAAGTCTCCGCCTATAGCCACCACGTCTAGGAGCATCCTTTGGAGCGTCGAAGCGATCGTGGCCTCTCTAAAGGGTGGACCGAGTGCGCCGTCTTTAATGTGTTGCCCATAGGCACCTACCGAAAAGTCACCACTGACTGGATTGACTCCGCTATGTAAACCATTGACACCTCGCACAAAGACTCCCGAACCGATCTGCGCGAAGAGTTCGTTTCTGTCGCCGGACCCTGGGGTCATACAAAGCGCCTGTATTCCCACTCCCGGTGTGGATCGAGGGCTCCGAACTGCGGAGCCTGTTGATTTAAGTCCTGCGCGCCGGGCGGTGTAAGAGTTGTGCAAGTAGCTGGACAGCACGCCCCCCTCAATAAGGGTGTTCCTGCGCGTCGCTAGACCTTCACCGTCGTGGTTATCTGCGCCTAGCGATTCTATGTTGGTTGGATCATCGAATAAGACCAGTTCAGATGAAGCGATTTTTTCACCGAGGCGGTCTGCGAATGGTGATCGGCCCTTTATCACTCGATCTCCTGTCAGGGCACCCGCGATTGTTCCAAGGAATGCCGCTGTGACCGAGGGTTCAAAAACGACAGTCAGTTGTTTGGACTCCGGTTTGGTTGCTCCCAACATGCCGGTGGCGCTCTCGACCGCTTCGCTGACAACGCGGTCAAGGTCAAGTAGATCTGCTCGACGAGCGGCGTCTCCTGAGTATCCGATCTGTGTCTCATTGCCATCGACGGCGAGGGGTTGGACGCCTACCGAACAGCTTCCGCCCTCGCTATACACCGAGATTCCTGACGTTGAGGCCAAAGCAAATTCGCCCCAGCCGTCGGACCAGGCGGCGGATCGCACGCTCTTTACCCTTGGGTCAGAACCGAGACATCTCTGTTCTAGTTCGATCGCCACAGTAGATCTCTGTTCTTCGGTTATCTGAAGAATTGTCGGATCGGATAAGTCGAGATTAGGTGGAAGGACGTCGTCAGGGGCGGCGATGCCTTGGTAGGGGTCGGGTTCCGCGAAGTTCAAATTCTCCCGAGCTTCTTCTAGTAGTTGAATCAAAACTTGGTGGTCGAGTGAACCGGCGCTGGCAAAGCCTTGCCGGCCATCAACCACGACTCGGACCCCAGCCGCTTCGGACAGGCCTGAACGAACAGATTCAACCTGACCTGAATAGGCTTTGACGGTGGTGGAACGGTTCCGGGACACGCAGATCTCAACTTGCTCGTTGTCGCGAGATCCGGCGATAAGTTTCTCTGCTAAGTCGGGCAGTTCAAGCCTTCGCGTCAACTTGCTGTTCCGCCAATAGTGAGGGCGGCGACCCGCAGCGTCGGTTGACCATCGCCTACAGGAACACCTTGCCCATCTTTGCCACAGGTACCCGGGCTTCCCATAGCGAAATCGTTACCGACCACTTCGATATTTTGAAGCACGTCGGGGCCGTTACCAATGAGGTTTCCTTCCCTAAGAGGAGAAGTGATTTCACCATTTTCGATGAGATAGGCCTCGGTCATGCCGAACACAAAGTCGCCGGTAGCGGTGTTCACCTGGCCACCACCGAGTTGTGCGACATAAATGCCGTTCTGCGTATCCGCAATAATGTCCTGCGGTTCGACGTCACCGTTGGTTACATATGTGTTGGTCATCCGAACCATGGGGAGATGTTGGTAACTCTGCCTTCGTCCGTTTCCTGATGCTGCCCTCCCCGCTGCGCGGCTGCGTAAGTGGTCCCACATGTAATCGGTGAGAACTCCATCCTCGATCAGGACATTTTTTTGCGCTGGGCATCCTTCATCATCAATAGCAACTGTTCCCCATTCGACTCCCATCGTTCCGTCGTCAACCAAAGTCACTGAAGGCGCGGCCACAAGTTCTCCAATTCGGTCGCGAAATACAGATGCTCCCTTGTTGACCAGGTCGGCTTCGAGGCCGTGCCCACAAGCCTCATGAAACAAAACTCCTCCCCCACCGCGTTCGATAACGACGGGAAGCTGTCCGCTGGGCGCGGGTCGTGCCGCCAATTTAGTTATGGCACGTCTAGCGGCACGTTGTGCCATGGCTTCAACATCGTGGTCATCGAACAACTCAAATCCAACCGTGTAGCCCACTGTTTCGCGTCCGGTTTGCAAACCTTGGTCGCCACTGGCGACACAGTTAACGGATAGCAGCGTGCGAGTTTGATCATCGGCTTGGAAGACGCCATCTGTGTTGGCAACAAGCACTTTGCGACGTCCCTCTGAGTATCGGACAGTCACTTGCGTTATGGCCGAATCTTGTTCGCGCGCAGCGGCGTCAGTTTGTTGTAAGAGTTCAACTTTGCGAGCTTTGGGAACCGATTCGGGCAAAATCTTCGCTCTAGTATCTGCGGTTCCACTTCCGCGAAGAGCAATAGGTGTGATTTGAGCTCCGCCTCGAGCTGCGGCTGCGGCCGCTCGGGCAGCTTCATGTAGACCGTTAGGCGATATATCGGAGGTATGGGCAAACCCAGTTGCATCTCCAACTGTGACGCGGATGCCGGCGCCTAAATCGCGACTAGAGACCATCGCCTCAACACGATTTTCGTCGTATTCAGCGGCACCGCTTTGTCTGTCTTCGACGAATACTTCGGCCCACTCTCCACCGTTGCTCACCGCTACGGAGAGCACATCTTGAATAATTTCGCGGTCCACCAACGGAGAATTCACGTTCACACTCATATCGGCCTCAATCGGGTCGGAGTTAACTTTGGC
>DJZU01000033.1:0-25715 GCA_002448715.1 Candidatus Neomicrothrix sp. UBA6944
TTGCTTATCCGTGGGAGGCTGTGTTCATGCGTTTCCAAGACAAAGTCGTCGTAATTACTGGTGCAGCTGGGGGGATAGGTCTCGCAGCGGTTCGTAGATTCGCATCAGAAGGCGCCCACATCCTCGCCGTCGACCTAGAAGGATCCGATTTGGCTGCAGCCGTGGCCGAAGCCGAACCATTCGGAGTTAAAGCGATCTCCCAAGCGGCTGACTGTAGCCAGTCGTCGGAGGTGTCGGCCTACGTTGAGCGATGCGTCAACGAATTTGGGCGACTTGACGTCCTGTTCAATAATGCGGGCATCGAAGGACGAATAATCAGTCTCATGGACTGCCCCGAAGATGACTTCGATCAAGTAATCAACGTGAACTTGCGAGGCGTATGGCTCGGAATGAAATATGCAGCTCCAGCGATGATCGCCAATGGTGGTGGTTCGATAGTGAACACAGCATCAACGGCTGGGCTGTTGGGAGCGAGAGGCTTATCCCCATACGTGGCGAGCAAACATGGTGTTGTCGGATTAACCAAATCTGCTGCGCTTGAATTAGTGCCCCAAGGCGTGCGAGTGAACGCTATATGCCCTTCCCCTATAGAGACTCGAATGATGCGAAGCATTGAGCAGGGATTTGGAGGCGAAGAGGCCGAAATGATTCGAAAAGACTTCGCATCGCGCAACCCCATGGGTCGTTACGGTGAACCGGATGAAGTAGCTGCCTTGGTTGCATTCTTAGCTTCAGACGACGCCAGCTATATCAACGGCGGTATTTACCCCGTTGACGGCGGTTCACTTAGTGGGCGGTGAGACCCACGTGAATCAAAGCAGAAGAGTTCATGACCTAGGAGGAACTCTTGGTTGGGGGCGCGTACCTTACGATCCACAAGAGGAACCGTTTCACGAGGAATGGGAGAGACGAGTCTTCGGCATGATCTTTCAGGTGCTTCCGCAGACAGCCGTTCGGCCCGGCGAGTTTCGACACACGCTCGAACGACTAGCTAAGGATGACTATTTCGCTCCCGACGGCTATTACGGCCGATGGCGCTCAGCGATGGAAGTCCTTCTAGAAGAATATGGACACTTTGAACCTGGAGAGTTAGATGGCTGTCTGGGAGTACCGCCAGGAACTGGCGCTGGCTACCGCGTGCAATCTCCAGTAGCCGTAGACGAGAATGATCTGCCGCCCGATTCGCCCACTCCTGTGCCTGAACATCGCACAGTGAGACGAGAACTGGACCGCACACCCTACTTTCAAGCAGGTGACCGGGTAGTAGCAACCGGTAATAAGGCAGGAGGGCACACACGACTACCTGAGTACGTACAAGGTGTTCCAGGCACTGTCGTCAAGATCCATCCAGCTGAAGTGCTTCCCGACAGCACAGCTCACGGGCTTGGGGAGCGACCTCAACATGTTGTAAGCGTCGCGTACGAAGCCCGCGACCTTTGGGGAGAAGAAGCGGAAGAAAAAGTCGTCATTAACGTCGATCTGTATGAAAACTACCTACAGCTAGAAGCGGAGGCACAGTGACCGAAACGCACGATCACTCCCACGAAACTAACGCTGACTCATCAGAGATAAGAACTGCAGCGCTTGAAGATCTGCTTGTCGAGAAGGGGATAGTGGATCGCTCACGTATCGATTCGCTTGTCGAGCGATTTGAGCATGATTTAGGTCCGATGATTGGCGCTCGATTAGTTGCGAGGGCCTGGCGTGAGTCGGATTTTCAGAGTCGGCTCATAAGCGATGCAGATGAAGTGCTCAGACAAGAGAATATTCGCGGGGCCGAAATCGAACACGTCGAGGTCAAAGTAAATGAACCCGGTATCCACAACGTTGTGGTGTGCACTCTCTGTTCCTGTTACCCGTGGGCCTTATTGGGCTTGCCGCCCGCCTGGTACAAAAGCCCCGAATATCGCGCTCGTGTAGTCCGTGAACCAAGAAAAGTGCTGGAAGAGATGGGCTTATCACTCGAACCAGATACAGAGATCAGAGTATGGGACAGCAGCTCGGAAACTCGATTTCTTGTCCTTCCAGAACAACCCGCAGGAAGCGAAGGCCTGGGATTAGAAGATTTAGCCGCTCTGGTTACTCGAGATTCGATGATCGGAGTGGCGAAGGCTCTAAATCCATGACCGACATCGAAGTTTTAGATGGTTCGCCTGCAGCACCACCACGCGACAACGGAGAACTGGTTTTTGAAGCACCATGGCAAAGCCGAGCATTCGGAGTGGCCGCGGACCTAGTCGACTCGGGACATTTCACCTGGAATGACTTCCGCGAATACCTCATAGAAGCCATCGTCGAATGGGAGACGCTCGAAAGTAGTGGGCAACAAAGTTGGGACTACTACTCCTGCTGGGTGACAGCACTCGAGCAAATACTCAAATCCCGGGAGTTGCTTGAGGGAGATGAATTCGAGACTAGGGCTACCCACTACGCCAGTCGCCCACATGGACACGATCACTAACCCTGCGGGAGGTCTCCACTAGCTGTCCTCGGAAAGATCACCTGAATGCTCCTCCCACCACCAGTCGGACTTAAGCATGTAGCACCGCCGCCTGGGTCCTTCCGCCTCTGAATCCAGCGACTCGTAAGCGATGTCGCCATCGTAAAAAGCGATCATCCCCGGATCAGTGCCAGCTACCTCTTTGATGTGAGTATGAAAGCACTCGGGATGGCGGATTGCTGCACTTGCCTCGTCTACTGACCCGAAGTTCCGCAACCAATTCAGCGTGCAAAAGGTAGGCGTCACCATCTCTATTTCACCCGCTGAGCGCCGCAACAGGGCTTCTTTGGGTGTCATCCAGTGATGCTCGGTGATTTCACCATGGTCGATTGCTACGTCAAGACCATCAGGAACTGCGGCAAGAAAAAATTGGGTCGAAAATCGTTTCGGACGTACGGCCGGAGGAAGCCAGTGGGCGAAATGGTGCAACGTTGCGTCAGTGAGATCAATGCCAGCTTCCTCATGAGCTTCACGAATAGCGGCCGCATGAAAGCCTCGCCCGTCACTGTTATCGCACACACTCACTGTTCGAGAATCAGCTCGATCGTCAGGGTCTACTCGGCCTCCCGGGAACACCCACATGCCACCAAAATAAATCTTTGAATTTCGACGCAACATCAGAACCTCGACCCCGTCAGCACTGTCTTTAGCGACCACCACAGTTGCAGCGTCAATTGGTTCGGATGCATCACTCACGAGTGGTCACCTGTTCTTTCTATTAAACGCTGAGAGCCCGCATCCAAGCCAGGAAGCTGCTGGGCAACAGACCCAGCGTGCGAGGCAGCCAATTTGAGCACGACGTCTTCGAGTTCCGCCCAAGAGAACACCCGCGGCCCTTCAATGTGACGGTTATAGGGCTGATCGAAAGTGAAAACGGTGTGGCCTGCTTCTCGCAGACCCTCAACATTATGAGGTCCATCATCAACATAAGCATGCGCAGCAACGTCGGGTTTCTCACCTACGAAACAAACATCGCGATAAGGAATGCGCTTTTCATCCAACCATTGAGCAGTGTCAGCAATAGCAACCGCGTGCCCCCAGTTGACATAGAGGCGATGAGTCACGATTCGAATCCAAATCCCTGCATCTGACAGACGCCACAGGGTTTCCGCACACCCAGGCACGACTTCCATATCACGGAACATCCGATGCTCCATGACAGCGATGCGGTGAAGGCGCTCGAAATCATCGGGCTCAAAACCCCATTCTCTGAAATCCCAACTGCGTTCCAACGGCAATGATTCTTCGGCGATGCCCAACTCTTTGGAAACGATTTCTCGAAATATCTCAGTGTGTTGCCCACACACTCCATCGAGGTCTACGCCAAGTATGAACTCGTTCACGACCGCCGTCTCCCAAATCTTGATCTCTTCGAAGGAGGCTCCTCTTTGACTGGAAGCTTGACCCAGGAATCGGCGAGTTTTGCTTGACCCTCCGCGCGAATTTGCTCTAGTTCTGTTTGTGTCCAGGGCTCGGCCTGCGGATCAAGTGCTCGATAACGAGCTTCTATATGGTCAAGATTCTTACTGGTGATGACATCTGGAATCAGTTCGCAGGGCTCCCAATCGTCAACACCTGCAATCCAAAGATAGCTGTCGGCAATGTCTCGCAGCCTCAAGGAAGTATCAACCCCATCAACCGATCCCACGACTTCGTTCAATCCGACGCTTCCGAGCGTCGCAAGGTTCAACGCGATACCGAACGTTTCGGGATTCTCTGGAGCAGCAGCAACGAGCGCTTCGACCCTCTCCACAGCCATGCTGTCCGCGATAGCTCCATGAAACACAGCCCGCGCAACGCCCTCGCCAACCCAGCGATACAGAAGGTTCCCGACACTCACCGTCGGCAACCCATCGTCCCACTGAACAAAATTTGTTGTGGAGCGTTCACTAGAGACCAATACCAACGCTCGCTCACCTGTGCGAAGAATCTCATTAGTCAAGATGTTCGCCATATGAAATGCAGCTACATCGCGGTAGTGCCCCCCCATCCACCAATTCCGCAGTTCTAACTCACTAGCGGATCGGCCATCCAGAAGTTCGGGGTCTTCGACATAAGTAGGTATTCCCAGTCCAATGATTCTAAAAGCTGACGCACTGGATTCAAGAGTTCTATTCAACGACCACGCTGCCTTCACAACCTCCGCATATTCCCGATATGTAAAGCCAATCCCCATTAGGTCAACAAACAACTCTGTACATACAACGTCGTTCCACTCGTCGGCGGACAGCAACCCGTCGAGTTGCTGTTGTGCCCTCGAGTTGGTGAACTCCCAGGCAAGATTCCTGACTCCGGCTTCATGAAGTTCGGGCAGAATCTGAGCAACGAAAGAAACATGTTGACTGATCCCGATTTGGTCGCCTAACAAGACAAGCTGCTTCGAGCTAGCCAGTTCAACGAGATGTTCAGATGCGGATTGCAAACTTGTCGTTTGCTCGCCTGCGTGTTCGTTGCTGTCGTTCATCTCATGCCTGCTCGTGTATTAAACGATTTGAGTCCAACTAAGTTCGGCCGTAGCCGCCGCGTTATTGACCGCATTTTCAAAGTCTTGGATTGTTGCATCAGAACTTCTAAGTTGCGGATCAAGTGACCACCTGCGTGCTTCGACAAGATTTGCCTCAGTAACCCATCTTTGCAGAGGAGTTGGTCCCCGTACCTCTCGAGAAGACTCCAAGAACACCCAACCATGAGATATCTGAGAAATATCGCCTCCATCGAGAGATGTTGAGCATGACAGTCGCCCCACGAGGCCAGAAGTCGCATCAAACGCCACGGGGAAATGAGGCTTTTTTCTATGAGCGAAAACGGCGTCCAAATATCCGTCTGCGGGAAGAGTAAACAACCCATGCTCACCGTCTGCGGTCAATGGTTGATGAATCAGAACAGTTGCGGCTTGATCGGCGATAGCGCTGTAGACGTGATTCCCGCAGCCCACGACCCGCCCATCAACAATTTCGGTGTCAATCCGATCAAGCTGTGAATGGGGTCGACGTTTAAGACGCGTCAGAGCATTAGCTGTGCGAGTGAAAACCAAAGCTTTCTGGCCCTTATCAACGAACTCACGTAGAAGAACGTCCGCCATGTGTCGCGAAGCGGGTCCCTTTATGCGCAAGTGTTCCCACGCGTATGGCGACAACAGGTCAGCGCTGTCTGTCACCGCATCTACATCTATGTCGTAATCAAGCGCTACTACCCGAAATGTTGGTGCGTCGGCTTGCCGGGTTCGATTGAGCGCCCAAACTGCTCTCAGGACATCAAGATATTCGACGTATGCGAAATGATGCCTTAGCCCCCAACGAAATAACGCAGAACGTGCAATCCCTTCATCGAATTGTTGCGCTGTTACTAACTCATCTAGCAGCGACTGGTCATCAACACACGCCCATTCAATAGCGAGCAGACTCACGCCAGCCCCACTTACAGCAGGGATTAGCTCCTGCATAAAGATACCTGTCTTTCGTGACGGGGAATTGTGGCCCACAAAAACAACTTCATGATGAGCGAAAAGGTCCGCAACGTATTGAATCGGTTCACTTCCCGTCAAAGAAATTTCGTCAATGACCGACGCGAGATGTCCAAGGTCAATTGACGGAAGACGACGACGCTGTCGAAAATGTTCGATCGTTTCGAACATAGCGTCATCTTCAGAAACACTCACCTGACTGAGAGTACCCAGCGACAAAGCCGCATCAACATCCCGACTTCGATATTCGATCCCCATATCGGTGCTAGTTGGGGCGTGTCCGACCTAGTGTGAAAGCGCCGCATTCGCAGGCCGAGGAAGTGATATCTAGATGACTATGCGTCTATATGACACCGCCCACCAAGCCGTGGTTGACCTTGAGTTAGACGATCACGTTCGAATGTACGTGTGTGGTATCACTCCTTACGATTCAACCCACTTGGGCCACGCAGCCACATATCTCACATATGACCTCATTGTCCGACGGCTAGAAGACCTTGGCCACACGGTCCAGATGGTGAGGAATGTCACTGACGTAGACGACAGCATCTTGCCAAAGGCACGTGAATTGGGAATTGATTTCCTTCAACTGGCTGAACAAGAAATGAAACGTTTCGGGCAAGATATGGACGCACTAAATACGCGCCCCGCAAACGTTGAACCTCGGGCCACTGAGTCCATTGAAGGCATGGTCGACTTGATCCAACAACTCCAAGATGGTGGCCACACCTATGTGAGCGAAGGAACGACATATTTCGATGTAACAACGTTTTCTTCGTTTGGGAAACTTTCCCATCTGACCGAACAAGACATGAAAGAGCTGGCTGCTGAGAGAGGTGGAACTCCGGACAACCCTGCTCAACGGAACCCACTTGACTTTGTTTTGTGGCAACCCAGCGCAGATGACGAACCTAAATGGGATTCACCTTTTGGGGTAGGTCGACCTGGATGGCATATCGAATGCTCGGCCATGAGCATGAATGCACTAGGCCCCACAATTGATATTCACGGTGGTGGAGGCGACTTAATTTTCCCGCACCATGAATGTGAGATTGCACAGAGCGAGGCGGCGAACAAAGCACCCTTGAGTCGCTATTGGGTCCACGCGGGACTAGTCGCCTACCAGGGAACAAAGATGTCTAAGTCGTTAGGCAACTTAGTTTTTGTCTCTGATTTACGACAAGAGATTGACCCGAGAGCGATTCGCCTGGCGCTGATGGCCCATCATTATCGATCTGATTTTGAATGGTTCGATGACGAAGGACCGAAAGCGCAAACAGACCTTGAGTTACTTATTGAAGCTTGCGCTATCGCTGAGCCGCTCAGCGAAGGGCAGTTGATGGATGAAGTACGTGAAGCTCTTGACGATGATCTCAATGCGCCGCGAGCGCGGGAACTCTTGCTCGAATCAGCCCGATCCGTCATCAACGATCCATCGCCAAGACATGAAAGTTGCTTAGCTGCCGCTGCTGCGCTGTGCGGAATCGAAATTCGATAGTCACGTGTTTTGTTGAGCTACCCGATGACACTGTCCAGCGGGGTTAGCCTGTGAACAATGCAGTCAATTGCGATAGTGAATCAAAAGGGAGGGGTGGGCAAGACCACCATCACGTTGGGCATTGCTGAAGCTGCTGCCGCGTCTGGCCTACGTGTGCTGGTTGTTGATCTCGACCCGCAAGCAAACGCATCGAGTGGCTTGGGAATCTGGAATGGCTCCCCATCTATTGATGATGTGATGTCGGAGCCCCGAGCTGGTTCGGCAGCTGACGCTATCTGCCGATCCCGTTGGCCTGAAGAAGAACCGCGACCCGATCTCATTCCAGGCAGCCACTTGCTCGCGAATCGAGAACCGCAGTTGGCAGCGGATCCGGTTGGAGCCCAAGACCGGTTGAAGCTAGCCCTGGCAGGGATCACACATGACCTAGTGTTAATCGACTGCCCGCCGTCACTTGGCCTGCTATCCATCAACGGACTATTTGCGGCTGAAAGCGCCGTTATTGTGACAGAACCAGCTGCGTGGGCTGCCGACGGCGTTGACCTTATGCACAACACTGTCGAACGAGTCGCAGGCCGCTTAGGAAATCCCAAACTCGCCGGAATTGTGGTCAACCGAGTTGGACGCACTCGAGATAATCGCTATTGGTGTGAGCAGATCCAGGAACGATTTAATGGTTTGTTGCTGCCACAAATCCAGTTAAGAGCGGCAATCGCAGAAGCATCAGGGCAGTCCACCACCTTGCGAGCATTGGGTAAACGACCAGGTGCTGCTGAGGCCGCGGCCCAATTTGATGCCTTGTGGATCGCGCTCGATAGTCGCCAAAGCCAAGGTCGCAGCGTTCAACAACTCGACGACCTACCCCACAGCTCAACGGCCACTACTATCGAGACGTGAAGGAGGGGTGATGGCTGGCTATGACCCCAACCGACCCCGACCTACCGATGTCGACCCATTTATTGGGCTGCCAGGTGACCAGCCAGCCAACAACCCCGTTGTCGAAGCGGAATTACCCGGTGCGAACGAACCAGAGTTGCTCGTAACTGGCGCAGCAGAAGACGAAACTGAAACGACGCTGCAAGCCGTCCCCCAGGCAGTCCCTCCTTTAGACCGAAGAGTGCCGTTGATGGCAGTCCTCGGAGGTTTGTGCGGGTTTACGCTCCTTGTGCTCATTATCCGACGCATAGTTAGAAAAGACCGATGACCACGAACAGGGTCCCTCCCCTGATCCAAAATTAGGTCCGTGACTTCCGTCGTATCCGAGTCTCCCTCGTTTCGCCCCCGGCATCTAAGCCCAAGTTCTGCGTCAACTTTTCGTCAATGCCCACGACGTTGGCAGCTGAGATACATCGACAAGTTGCCCGACCCTAAGGGAGAGGCGGCGGTTCTAGGAACCTTTGTTCATGAAATCCTGGAGCACCTTTTAACTCTCCAGTCGGATCGCCGATCGATTGATGCAGCTAAAAAGATTGCGCGCGACCTGTGGGATCAGATGCCCGACGATGAAGACTTTCAGGCGTTGTGTCTCAACGACGATGACGCAAAAGGATTTATGTGGAAGGCGTGGAGGCTAATTGAGCACTACTTCGCCATCGAAGATCCCACCCGAGTAGATGTACTACGAGCCGAACAAGAGCTGGCAGTCGAAATCGAAGGCGTCCCGTTTTTTGGGATTGTGGACCTGACAGAACAAGTTTCAGATGGAATAAGGGTCGTCGACTACAAGACTGGGAAGACACCCAACAGCCGTTTCGTGGACGACAAACTCTCTCAGGTCTGGTTGTATGCAGCGGCGTTAGCCGAACAAGAAGTCGAAGTATCAGAGGTTCGTCTTATGTATCTGAGCAGCGGATCAATAGACAGGTCTATCGATGCACGAGCGGTGACAAAAGCCGTCAGCTCCCACCGTCAAACCTGGGATGACCTATGCCAGGCAATCGATACACAAAAATTTCCCTATAAAACGGGCCCTCTGTGCAACTGGTGTCCTTATTTGGATCATTGCCCCGAAGGCGCACTTGAAGCTGAGAGACGCTATGGGCCTCGCAAGTGAAGTAAGCCACGGTTGGCGTGCCTGAGCTTCCTGAAGTGGAGACGATATGTCGTCAACTAGGTCCAGAAATAACGAATCGAACGGTCATCGCCGCAGGGAGCCACGAATCAGGAAAGTTTTCGCCCGCACGAAAAGCTAAAGGAAAACGATTCCTCCAGTTGCGCAGGCGAGGAAAATACCTGCTGGCGGAGCTAGACGACCAAACTGAGCTAATAGTTCACCTTGGGATGACAGGCCAGTTGAAGGTTATGGAAACCGACAACCAACGATCTGTCGGATCGGACTACGAGCGAGCATGGTGGGTACTGGACAACAACAAGACGATCATCTTTAGAGATGTTCGAAGATTCGGGCGAATCGCGTTGGTGGAAAAAGGTGATTACTCGCAAATACCCACTCTTCGAGATATGGGACCCGAACCGTTTTCATCCGAATTAACGGGCGAGGAACTATGGCGCAGAACCAAAGGTCGTAAACAAAGAATCAAGACCCAGCTTCTCGGTCAGCGCGTGATTGCCGGCGTGGGCAATATCTACGGAGACGAAGCGCTCTTCTATGCGGGAATCAACCCCTCGGTTCGATCAATTACTCGCGTTCAAGCAGAAAGACTGCTTGAGAGCTTACGGATGGTCCTCTCCCAAGGCATCAAGATGGGCGGAACGACACTCCGCGACTATCGCAATTTAGACGGGCAGGGATCGAACCAGGACTACCTCCAATGTTACGGACGATCGGGCTTACCCTGTCTTGAGTGTGGCTCTGTGCTTCGATCTCGAATAATTGACGCTCGCTCAACTACCTGGTGCCCTGTGTGTCAGAAACGTTGACCAGCTCTAACTAAGCCCTGACACATAGACGATTGATTCCGCCATTACCTGCTTTGGCAACGGTCACACCACCAACAACTTCTGCTGGCAAACTGGCTGATCCTAATTGGAGAACCGCATCGTCGACACGGCTGTCCCTCCCGCTTGTAGACATACAAAGAATCCTTGGGCTTAAGGCGCCCAGGTGGTCGACCAGCATCTTCTCGACTGACCGTGACGATGCGGTTTAGACGAACTCCTTGTCGTAATTGGGAAACCGATAAAGCCCAAAGATCTTCTATCTGACCCGGTTCGAGATCACAAGAAGGGCGTTCGGGATGAATACCGAGCAAGAAAAGAAACTCTGCCCGATAGACGTTGCCAATACCAGCGATCACCGATTGGTCTAGTAATGAAATTGCGATAGGAGTTTTCTTTTTTGCCAACGCGACAGCGAAGTCTTCCCATCGGCTTCCTCGCCGAAGCGGATCTGGTCCTAGAGCGTCGGTTATCGAAATGAATTCTTCGGTCGCGATCAATGCACATTTTTGCGGACCGGTGAGATGCCAAGCCTGCTTTCCTTCTAAGCGAAGACGAACCGTTTCAGACGGTGAACCATCAAGAGGTTGTGGTCTGAGTTTCCCGATCAATCCCAGGTGGATATGCAAGATCAGTTCGCCGGAAAAACGAAGGAACAAATGTTTGCCCCACGCTTCGGTGTTCGAAAGAAGCTTTCCGTTTAGCAGCGAAGCTCCGCGGTTAAAGCGACCTTGGGGAGAACTTGCGCTAACCGGTCCCTGAACCAGGTCCGAGCGCAAATCTTTAGCCAACCGATGAATAGTGTGACCTTCAGGCACCGTAACCTTTCTAGTGCGCGCGAAAACATAAAGGCGACATATGGCACTAGGAATCGAAGACGTCATGGTGGGGTGTTGGACCGACGAAGAAAACGCGACAGGAGTCACGGTGATCCTCCCACCCAAAGGCTCGCTAGGTGCGATAGCGGTTCGGGGCGGTGCTCCAGGTACTCGCGAAGCCGCTGCATTGGGACCGACCGGTTCGGGAGACGAGTGCCATGCTGTTGTCCTATGTGGCAACAGCGTTTTTGGTTTAGCCGCTGCAGATGGCGTTGCTCAATGGTGTGTGGAAAACAACAGAGGTCTTGAGTTGGCATCCGCCGTAGTGCCGGTGGTGGCCGCAGCCGTCGTATTTGATCTCACTGGCCCTGATAATCCTCGGCCAGGTCCCACTTCCGGTTGGATGGCTTGTGAGACTGCGACCACGGCTGAACCGAGTTCTGGACGCATAGGTGTAGGTAGGGGCTGCACAGTCGGCAAGGCGGCAGGCCGCGCATATTCCGCCCCTGGCGGTCAGGGGATAAGCATCGTTCAATCTGGAGAGCTTCTCGTCGGTGCGATTGTCGCAGTAAATGCATTCGGCGATGTGTTAAACCCTGACGGAACAGTACTTGCGGGATCATCAGCAGCCCCAGAGGCGCCGCGTTATCCGGCCGTATCAATCGAAGAAGTAGCCGGCTGGGAAGCCGGTGAAGAAAAGGCAAATACGACAATCGGTTGTTTAGTCACCAACGCTCGACTAACTAAAGCCGAAGCTTGTCGTGTCGCTGACTTATCTCATACCGGGATAGCGCGCACCATTGATCCACCACACACATCTGTTGACGGCGACGCCCTTTTCATGCTCTCCACTCAAAAAATCACAGCGATTCCCGACCAGGTTGCAAATCTAGGGGCGCTGGCAGTATCACAAGCGATTCGAGACGCGGTGCAAGAAACCTAGACCGTTGAACTTTCGTTTCTAGCTGCCACCCTCGCGCTGACCGAATGTGTCAACATCTGTTCACCAGAGAAAGGAGGTGGTCCATACAATGCCGTTACTTAAGAGGACTCTGGAGGTGGTCGGACGCTGAGGCGACCTGCCAACTTGGGAGGAAGCCTCCTTCCCGTATATGAGGAAGAGGTGGCGACTCCAAATCCGGACCATCCGGCTTGGTGATGTGCGTGTCGGTCCTCGCGCAAAAGCCCTGACCCTTCGTCAGGCACAACATCCCAGGTGCAAACAGGCGCCCTCGTTATCAAACGAGGGCGCCAGTCATTTCACTGTGTCGACCGGGTGCGCCAACACCAATCCTTGCAACGGAACTAGCTGAGACCCTTGACTTGCCCTTGAAGACGTAACTTCAGTGCTTTCGGAAGATTGTCGACAACGAGGTCGTAGCTGTCTTCGATCCATTCCTCAATTTCCGCCATCGCGATAGAGCCATCGAGGAAAACTCTGTTCCAATGCTTCTTATGGAAATTGCTGGCGCGAACTGCAGAATATTTTCGCCTCAACGATTCTGCTCGTTCTGGATCGCATTTAATCGTTAATGAGAGATGGTCGGAACGAGCCGGAAGCAAAGCGAACATCTTTCCCCCAACTTTGAACACTGAAACATGATCGCCGAAAGGGAAGTCTTCAACAGCTTCTGGCTGAGTCAAACAAGCATCCACTAATTGTTTCCGTGTCATCCAGACTCCATTCCCCAATTACAGCACCAGGGATGCCATCATGCGCAAATGACTTCGAATGATGAAGAGACCGAATTCAATTGTCCGCGATGCACGGGGTCCGTTCGAGAGAGGTTCTATGGACCCTGTAACTCATGTCGCGAAGAGCTTAGGAAATTGTTTGCAGGAAACCAGAGTGAAGTTGAGGCCGACCGTTATCAGCCCAAGATGAATGTGACCCCCAACGCCGTCGCAACCAAAGAGTGAATTGGAAGATTGTCCGTTCTCCAAAGCGTTACTGAGGCCTGGTACTGAGCAAGCTGAGCTCAGTTAACGATGGCTCCAATGGCCCAAATGATCCAAGACCCGATAATTAATGAGATCAGTGTGACCAAAATTTGAGTCCGTCTCTTAGATCCCATCAGCTACGTCTGTGATGAGACCCACTGGGTCAATTTGGTTACAGATTCTTGGGCTTCTTCGCTAGACCCAGCGAAAGAGAATCGAATGAATCGATGTCCGTTAGCGGGATCAAAGTCGATTCCCGGGGTCACCGCGATCCCAAGATCGTTTAGCCATATTTTCGCTAATTCTTGGCTGTCGTCACATAGATGGTCGACCTGTGCCCAAATGTAAAACGCCCCGTCCGCAGGAGCGAGCTGATCAATTCCGGCTAGTGGTAGACCCTCTAACAGAATTTCCCGATTTTGGGCGTAACGTTGAAGATTCGCTTCTAACTCCTCTCCGCTTTCGAAAGCGCCAAGTGCCGCGTGCTGAGAGACAGAAGCCGCGGCTATGAAAGCGTTTTGCGCTAAACGTTCCACAGGTGAGACCAAATATTCAGGGAGGACCAGCCAGCCGACGCGCCAGCCGGTCATAGAGAAATATTTGGAGAAACTATTCACCACTACAGCTTCGTCCCAATGTGATGCCGCAGTGGGGGCTGGATCCCCATAAGTGATCCCGTGGTAAATCTCGTCAGATATAAGCCGAACTTCTTGGGAGCGGCACCAAGAGATCAGATTGAGCAGCTCTCCCTCTAACAGCATGGTGCCCGTCGGATTTGAAGGGCTAGCGACCACCAAGCCCTGCAACTGCCCCACCGTTTCGAGATCGCTGGGCGAAGGCTGAAAACGTGTCTCGGGTCCGACAGGGATATCAACGACTTCGACTTCCAGAGCGCGTAAGACGTTGCGATAACAGGGATACCCGGGTGTTGGTACCGCAACACGGTCGCCAGGCTCGAAGCAAGCCAAAAAAGCTAACGTGAATGCCCCACTTGCTCCAGCCGTTACAGCGATGCGAGAAGAAGGCACCTCTGCTTGATACCAATCTCGGTAATGGGAACTAATTCGTTCACGGAGAGGGTCTAACCCGAGAGCCGACGTATAGCCGAGGATTTCATTTTGAATAGCGTCTACGGCTCGCTTCCTAGCCTCGGTGGGCGCGGGTGTTGAGGGCTGCCCCACCTCGAGGTGAAGAACCTCCTGGCCCATTTTTTCTTGCTCTGCGGCTGAACGCATCACCTCCATTACATAAAAAGGTGCAATCTCGGACCGAGTTGAAGTCTTTAATGCCATATCAGGAGTGTGGCTGGAATAATGCCCAAAGCACAGTCTTTTGAGCCCGCATCAAGTGAAAAGGGACAGCTAGGCACGAAACTCTCTTTCCTTTGACCCATCTCATGAAGCATGCTGGAGTCATGGGTACAGCCTTAATGACCGACCTCTACGAGTTGACCATGCTCGACGCTGCGCTGCGGTCCGGGGTGGCCTCTCGTCAGGCCACCTTTGAAGTTTTTGCTCGACGGCTGCCACAAGGACGCGGATACGGTGTCGTCGCTGGACCCGGGCGTCTGGCGGAACAACTTGCCCTTTTCCAATTCTCAGCTGATCAAATTGACTATCTAGCTGGCTTGGGTCGCTTCAGCGACGAACTCTTTGAACATCTTGAAACTTTCAGATTCGAAGGCGAAGTGTGGAGTTATCGCGAAGGCGACCTCTATGTCCCAGGAAGCCCCGTACTTCGAGTCGATTGTTCATTCGGAGCTGGGTTGCTCCTTGAAACTTTGGTGTTATCGGTTCTCAACCATGACTGTGCAGTTGCGTCTGCAGCCGCGCGTATGCACGATGCCGCCAATGGTCGACATCTAATCGAGATGGGGGGTCGGAGAACCCATGAAGAGGCAGCGGTCGCCGCGGCTAGAGCGGCTTGGCTCGTCGGTTTCAACACCACGTCAAACATGGAGGCTGGCATACGTTTTGGTGTACCAACGGCCGGGACGTCAGCTCACGCGTTCACCTTGGCACATGATGACGAAGAGTCTGCGTTTGAGGCACAAATAGAAGCTCACGGACTTGAAACCACACTGTTGGTCGACACCTACGAAATAGACACAGGCATCGACCGAGCGTTGGCTGCTGCTAAACGACTCGGTGGAGTCCCTGGCGCCATTCGCATCGATTCAGGCGACCTGGCAAAAGAAGCCCTACGCGCTCGAAAGAAGCTCGACGACAATGGAGCAGAGTCGACTCGGATTGTGGTTTCAGGAGACCTTGACGAATACCGAATCGCTGAACTGGCCAATCATCCCATTGATGGCTACGGAGTTGGAACCCAACTGGTGGTTGGCTCAGGTCACGCTACGGCAGGCATGGTTTATAAATTAGTAGCCGTCGCGCGTAGATCAGGAACATATGAACCGGTAGTGCCGGTAGCAAAATCATCGGAAGGTAAGGCCACCCGAGGAGGGGTGGTGAGGCCGTATCGAATTGTTGACAATGGGGAAGCAGTCGACGAAGTTCTTGTCCAGCATGATCGCCCTGGGCCTCCCGACGCTCGAGCACTGCATGTCCCTCTCTTTCGCGCTTCTGGTCCTGCTTACCCATACAGCCTTGAAGATGATCGAACTTTCCACCTGCGGGTCCGAAACGAACTTCCCCTTTCGATGCGAGAGCTTGATGCTGAACCGCTGTTCGAGGCCCGAACCCTATGAAGTGGGCTCTAAGCGTTGGTATGCGGCATCGTCAAAAAACTGACTCTCACTAGTGCATTATGTGAGGACAAAAACTCCTTCAGAAGCAGCCACCTCGAGCGTGCGGCCGACGTCGACCACTCTCGGTCCATCGCGACGAACGACTGCGCTAACAGCGGTATTGGCTTGAATCTGGTGCTCTCGGTCACCGTCAAAAGCAAGAGTTGAAGGACCGATGAGTTCGATCTCTTCTTTGAGATCGATTCGTTCTACCTCGAGAACCGGAACTTGCTGATATAAACCCGGAGCTATCGGCGCATTGGTCAATGCTCCGCCCGCGCCGCAGGTCACCAGGATCGCAGCATCGTCTTGAGGAAGACACAGCGCATGTAGGCCCGCCACAGATGAAACACCGATCGTGTCAGGCCTCGCCGAAGACACCACTAGCTGGCGCAAGTTATTTGGGTCAACAGGCATCCGGTTGCCAACGAAATCGTTAGCGAGCGTAGCTGCGTCGATAAGAGCCACATCCTCCGAACCATCGGCCAAGGTCAAATGAATCATCTTAGATCTGGGCGCCACAGCGTCTTCGTCAGCTTTTTGGGTAGCTACCAATCCGGCTGCTGCTCCCGCTACGGTCGGTTCGACGAGGGACGGAAAAACATTATTTGTGCCAGTGGACATCGGTACCAACGTCGCGTCGGGCCATACGCGCGCAATGGTTCGGTTTGTGCCATCGCCTCCCAACGTAATCACGACTTTAATCCCGCGGTCTCTCATCGCTAGGGCTGCGCGCACCGTGTCTGTGGGGTCAACCCGCGCTCCGACGTCAAGAATCTCCAACTCAGCCTGTACCGGCAGGTCTGTTAGAGCACCACTAGCAATCCCGAATGGCTCCTTCATGGCCACGATATGTGTAGCTCCTCCGGCCACCGCACCAATAACGGCACGCGCAATTCGGTTTCGTTTGTCCTCAGCACTAGAGATTCCTCCACGTGCAGCGACACGACGGATGTCACGTCCCGATACAGGGTTGGCAATTATCCCAACAGTCATTGACTGATCCGTCACGTCTCCACATTAGGCAAGGAAATGGTGCTGTATCTGCTACAACAAGCTCATGGCTGAACCACCAGTGGCGCTAACAATCGCGGGTTCTGATTCAGGAGGTGGTTCGGGTCTCCAAGCAGACCTAAGGACGTTCGCCGCTCATTCAGTGCACGGAGTTTGTGCTCTTACAGCCGTATCAGCCCAGAACACAGAAGAACTTCGTTCTGTGTTATCCGTACCGCAGAAAGAATTGAAGTCGCAAATTGAAGCCGTATTGGACGACTTTGATGTCAAAGCAGTGAAAACTGGTTTGCTATTTTCTGAGGAGAACATCCGGCTCGTAGCGCAGATCGCTAACGAAGGTGCCTTGCCACAGTTGGTGATAGACCCGGTGATAGTCGACCGTCACGGCGAGTTGCTCTACCCGCCAGACCTCATCCGGATCATTCGTCAAGAATTAATTTCTAGGGCACTGATCGTCACCCCTAATCACCTGGAAGCTATGCATCTGCTAAGTGCCGAACCAACCGATGACATCGACAAGATCTGTGACGCAGCACTCGAGTTAGCCGCCATGGGGCCAGAAGTTGTTCTCATCACCGGAGGCCGACGAAGCGCAGACTCAATGATTGACGTAATCGCACACCGAGGCGAGATCATCAAGATTGAATCGGAACGCTACAAAACCAAGAACGTCAGAGGTAGCGGAGACACCCTCTCCGCAGCCATAGCCGCCTCTCTCGCTAAGGGCCAACCAATAGCTCAGTCAGTACAAAATGCTCAAAGGTTTACCGCGGCAGGGGTTAGAGGTGCCGTTGATTGGAAATTGGGTTCAGGTCAAGGACCCCTAGATCATCTAGGTCACCGCGGTGACGCCCGCCTAGACTGAGCATGCTCAAATCTCGATTCGCCTATTGGAGAAAATTGTGACGCGAGAGCAATGGCAAGAGGAATACGAAGCCGGAGAAATCCGCGACGTGGATTACGAAACAATGAGTGGTCTTCCCGTTGACCCCCTATATGCACCCAGGGATAGTGATCCGGCTGAGTCCATAGGATGGCCTGGACAGTACCCCTATACGCGTGGGGTACATCCCAGTGGGTACCGCGGCCGCTTGTGGACCATGCGAATGTTTGCTGGCTTCGGCACTCCGGAGGATACAAACACCAGATTTAAAGAAATCCTTTCAGCTGGCGGCGGCGGTCTGTCAACGGCCTTTGACATGCCGACTCTCATGGGTCTCGATAGCGACGATGTGCTCTCGGTAGGAGAGGTAGGACGTTGCGGCGTTGCGGTCGACAGCATCGAAGACATGCGCCTTCTGTATAACGAGATTGACCTTGAAAAGACCACGACTTCCATGACCATCAACGCTCCGGCAGCACCGATCTGGGCGATGTTTGTTGCCAATGCGGAAGAGCAAGGCGCCGCTAGAAGTCGATTAGGCGGGACGCTTCAAAACGACATTCTCAAGGAATATCAGGCTCAGAAAGAATGGGTCTTCCCGCCGAGACCCTCGATGCGCCTTGTTGCAGACACCATCGAATTCGCGAGAAACGAGATGCCTCGATGGAATTCAGTCTCGATCAGTGGCTACCACATTAGAGAAGCAGGATCTACAGCGGCACAGGAACTGGCATTCACCCTTGCCAACGGTTTTGCTTATGTGGAAGCAGCAAAACAACGAGGTCTAGGAGTTGACGAATTCGCACCCAGACTGAGCTTTTTCTTTAACGCACACATCGACTTCTTCGAAGAAATAGCCAAATACAGAGCTGCTCGGAGGATCTGGGCCCGATGGATGAAGGACCATTACGGGGCTAAGGACCCAAAGTCAATGATGCTTCGCTTCCATACCCAAACCGCCGGGGTTTCTCTGACGGCACAACAACCCGAAATCAATGTTGCCAGGACGGCAATAGAGGCCCTTGCTGGGGTTCTCGGCGGCACGCAGAGCCTCCACACCAACTCGATGGACGAAGCACTCGCGTTGCCAACTGAGAAAGCGGCACGCATCGCTTTGCGCACCCAACAGGTCATCGCCCACGAAACAGGTGTGACTGATGTGGTCGACCCGCTGGGCGGGAGCTGGTTTTTGGAAGAACTCACTGACCGTTTAGAAGCTGAAGCAGAATCGATGTTCGCTCATATTGCCGAAACTGGTAACGGCTCAATGCTTGAAGGAGCATTCGAATTGATTGACGAAGGTTGGTACCAGGGCAACATCGCAGACGCGGCATACGAATTCGAAAAGAAAATAAACGCTGGCCGACGGATTGTGGTTGGGGTCAACGACTTCACTGAAGGAAACGAAGAAGATCAAATCGAGTTGCTGAAAATCACCAACGAAGATGAACAACGGCAGATCAAGAATCTCCAGGCAGTGAAGAGCGACCGAGACCAACAAGCCGTTGATAATGCACTAGTCGCTCTCAGTCGAGCCGCTGAGACCGATGCAAACTTGATGCTGCCCCTCATCGACACCGTAAGAACGCGGGCGACTGTAGGAGAGATCATGAACACGCTCGCAGATGTTTTTGGGCGCTACCAAGAGAAGCCATTTATTTGAACTCGACGGAGCGTTCCATGTGTGCATCAGATGAGGAGTAGTGTCAACCCAACCGAGCTGGGGTGACCAGGAAATAATGCAGCTGTTAAGAACACCACGATTGATCTGGGCGCTGCTCGCAATCGTCGCGTTTACTGTGGCGTGTGGCGGAGGTCAAGATCAGACGCACCTGGAACGAGAACTTCAAGATAAGGCAGGAAGCGACATCCTCCCAGTTGAACTCGGGCTAGTTGACTGCCCGGAAGACATAGTAGAAACACCTGAGTCAGTGTTCATCTGCGCCAGCGAAGTCGCGGGCCAATACTACGAACTCCAAGTTCGGATCATTGATGCCCAAGGACAATACAACTACGTGCACAAACACCATCCGCTGCAACTGGTCAACACCGAAGCGCTTCTTGCGAGCGAAGTTACCTACGAAGTTGGCTTTGATGTGATGGTCGACTGTGGTGACGACGAATATTTGGTTGCCCCGATTGGAAGTTCCTTCAACTGTGTTGCTACCCGCGTAGACAGCGGCGCCCAAGCCACTATTGAAGTGCGACTTGAGGACGACAAGGGCAGGTTGAAGTGGAAGCTTGTCCGAACATGAACCGTCCCTGAGAGTTTCTCCCCTAGACCATGAATCTCCTGGACGTCAGCAATATATCCATGGGATTTCCTAACAAGGACCTCTTTTCCGAACTTTCCTTTACGGTCAAAGAAGGAGAAAGAGTGGCCGTACTCGGCATAAACGGCGCTGGAAAATCGACCCTCCTAGCGGTTCTTGCAGGTGTCGAAATTGCGGACCGAGGCCTCATTCGCCGTCGCCAAAATCTCAGGCTGTCGCTGCTTCTGCAACGCCCGAGTCTAGGACACGGAACCGTAGGCGATCTGTTGGGCGACAGTTGGGAAGCTAAAGCCGCCATGGATCGCTTCGGCTTGACGGGCGTCGCTGAGCGTCCGGTCTCAATTCTGTCGGGAGGCGAACAAAGACGGGTCGCGCTGGCAATGGCACTCAAAGACAAAAGTGCCGATCTGCTGCTTCTTGATGAGCCAACGAATCACTTGGATTTTCAGGGAATTGAATATCTAGAAGCTGTCCTTCAAAGCTTTTCTGGCGGCGTGATCTTCGTTTCCCATGATCGACAACTAGTTGAGCAAGTTGCAACCAAGACAGTTGAGCTAACAGCTACTGGCTCATTTGTAACAGATGGAGGATATGAAGCTCATTTAACGTCTCAGGCCGACCGAAATCGGAAAGCCGAGCGCGATGAGGCGACCAGACTCACTCTTGCGCGCAAAGAATTAGCATGGCTACAAAGAGGGGCTCGTGCTCGACGACGGAAGCCAAAATCGCGATTGGCTGTAGCCCATAAAACACTTCACGTCGATGAAGAAGATGATGCAAGAGAACGTGCCCTCGCTTTAAACGCGTTCGGTCAACAGCGTCTAGGCAAGAAAGTGGTCGATATCGAAGAGGTATCCGTCTCCGTCCAAGGAGAAACCTTGTTGCGGCGTGTCACCCTGAAGCTTGCACCCAACGAGCGTTTAGGTATCGTCGGCCCTAATGGCTCAGGCAAGTCAACCTTTTTGAATGTAATTGCTGGTTATGTGATTCCCGACCAAGGCACGGTGGATTATGGGTCCACCGTACGCGTCGGATACTTCGATCAAATGGGAGAGTCACTTGATCAGGAACTAACAGTTGAGGAAGTGATCGCCGGCCCAGGATCGCGTTTAGACCACAACCAGTCAGCGTTATTGCGCCAATTCTGGTTCGAATCCGCCACCCATCGCGCTCGCATAGAAACTCTTTCGGGAGGCGAACAGAGACGACTTCAGTTACTGGCAGTTCTCGCGGAGGAACCGAACGTGCTTCTGTTAGATGAACCAACAAACGACCTCGACATAGACACGCTTCGGGCACTCGAGGGTTGGCTTGATGACTTTAAAGGAGCTCTTGTCGTAGTCAGCCACGACCGCGTATTCCTCGAGCGAGTCGCTGAACACGTGGCTGCCATCGGCGAAGAGGGCCTCATCCCCTTAGGTTTGGGGGAGGCGGTATGGGAGGGTTCGAAAAACGACTCGCCGAGCCTAAAGCGGAGCGCCCCAAGTCGCGTCAAGAGAAACACCCCATCGGGAAGGTCGATGTCAACGCTGCGACATCTCCTCAGCGATGTCGAAGGGAAACTTGAAAACTGTGAGACACAGCGTGACGAATACGCATCATTGCTCGATGACAAAGAGTTGTCCTACGAATCTCGTCAAGAAATCTCCGAGTTGCTCGCGACGACACTTGAGCTCCTAAAGCAAGCAGAGCAAAGATGGCTTGAGATATCAGAAGAGATGGAGAGACGCGCGTAACTGCTCCGCTACTCTGCCCCCTATGAGCCGACGTACACACGACCACAACGGCGAATTGCGACCGTTACGGCATAGGCGCCCCATAGTTCATTGGACGGCGGTCATCGTGTCGGCAGCGATGGTGTTGGCTGGATTTTCAGCGCTGGTTGCTGCGTTATGAGCGAGATACAGGCTGCTTCTTTCCCTGAACTATCGACGGAGCGTCTCTACAGCATCTTGCGCTTACGAGTCGAAGTCTTCGTCGTAGAACAAGAATGTGCTTACTCTGAAATCGATAATCTCGATGCTCAGGCAACCCATTATTGGATCGACGATGAAGCGGGTATCGCCTCATATTTACGGTTGATCCGCGAAGATGGTTGCTACAGGATTGGTCGCGTCGTCACGAGAGTGGATGTTCGATCCAAAGGGCTGAGCAAGCGATTAATTGACCACGTCATGAGCGTCACCGAAGGACCCTGGGTGCTTTCTGCACAGTCGTACCTGCACGATTGGTACACCGAACTTGGTTTCTCCCAGACCGGGCCTGAATTCCTAGAAGACGGCATTCCTCATATCCCTATGTTGAGAGATCCGAATAGCCGGGTTTGATTTACTAATTCCGTACGTCGACTACAGTGCGGCCTTGAACTTTGCCAGCGAGGATCTCCGAACCCAAAGCTGGGACTTCTTCCAGCCCCACCACAGTTGTCATTGCGGACAGGACATCCCGGTCGAGCAACTCGTCCAGGCGAGCCCAAGCTGACTCTCGCTTTTCGAATGGGCACATCACAGAGTCGATACCCAGAAGATTGACGCCTCGAAGAAGGAAAGGAATAACGGTTGTGTCTAGAGCATTGCCGCCAGCTAGACCACACGCCGCCACGCTTGCCCCGTACTGCATTTCTGTGAGCACATGGGCGAGAGTCGTGTCACCGACAGCATCAATACACCCGCCCCACCGTTCAGACGAAAGTGGTCCCGATGCTGGCTCGCTTAACTCATCTCGAGCCACGATCTGAGAGGCGCCAAGATTATTTAAGTAATCACTTGTTTCTGGCCGACCTGTTGACGCCGCGACCTCGTACCCCGCCTGGCTTAAAAGGTGAACCCCCACGCTTCCAACGCCACCGGCGGCACCCGTTACGAGGACTGGAGCCGAACCAATACCGTGGTCCTCGAGCGCCTGCATGGCCAACATTGAAGTCAGCCCTGCGGTACCAACTGCCATTGCATCCAGTTCTGAAATCCCTTCCGGGAGTTTGACAAGCCAGTCGGCATTGACCCGAGCCTTTTCGGAGTATCCACCCCAATGGACCTCTCCGACCCTCCATCCCGTCAAAACAACGCGGTCGCCCTCGCTATAACGAGGGTCGGTGGAAGCGCTAACAACCCCCGAGAAATCTATCCCCGGCACGTGCGGGTAGTCGCGGACAAGTCGCCCGACACCATTTAGAATCATCCCGTCCTTGTAATTCAAAGTGCTGTAAGACACTTCAACCGAAACGTCTCCTTCAGGCAGCTGGTCATCGTCTAAATCCGTGACCTCTGCTGTAACTGCTTTTTCCTCCTGGGTTAACAGCACTGCTCGAAATGTCATGAATCCTCACTCATCAATCTTCCCGACAAAGGAACTAGGTTGGCTCCGGACCTTACTCTCCCGAGGCCTACCTGTCCTATGTTGTGGGTCTCAGTCCTCTGTAAGCTGGAAGTATGTCTGAAAGACAAATCGTAAACGTCACAGAGTCAGCGCTAGAAAAGGTGCTTGAGTTGCGCGCCGGTGAAGAAGACGCGGATCAACTTGCTTTGCGGATTGAGGTCGTTGGAACACAAGGAGTCGACTACTCCTACGATCTCGCCTTCGAAGTCATGGGAGAAGCAGACTCCGATGATTTACCCATTCATGTTGGCCAAGGCCTCACAGTGCTGGTTCCAAGTCGGGATGTAGCGAAACTGGAAGGAGCCACACTCGATCTACCGAGTAACTCGAATCAACCTGGCTTAGTCTTGCGTAACCCAAATCGCCCCGATCTTGGACCTAACGCCACTCTCGACTTGTCCGGGACTGTGGAAGAACAGGTTCAAGAGGTATTGGTGAAAAGAATTAACCCATCGATAGCCGCGCATGGCGGCTACGCAGAACTTGTGCGAGTCGAAGGATCAACCGTCTTCGTCAAACTCGGTGGTGGTTGCCAGGGTTGTGGAATGGCCAATGCGACAGTTACCGCCGGAATCGAAAAAACTTTGACCGAACTTGTTGAGGGCGTCGAACACGTCCTCGACATCACAGATCACACCTCGGGTGAAAACCCCTATTTCGCAGCCACCTAACCGTTAGGCGTGTTGTCAGATAGCGTCCCTGATCACGAGCCGCATAGACTCTGAACACCAAAACATCTTGGGGGCGAAGTGAGAGGCATCATCGGATACGGCACTTATGTGCCCTACTACCGTCTAGATAGGTCAAAGATTACTGCCGTTATGGGTGCAGGCGGCGGTCGAGGCCACCGCGCTGTCGCAAGCTACGACGAAGACACCACGACAATGGGTGTAGAGGCTGCTCGGAGTGCCCTGGACGCAACCGGTATCACTCCGTTATCGATTTGGTTTGCAACTGCTAACCCGGCGTACCTAGACAAAACCAACGCCACTGCTATCCAGGCGGCACTGGACCTTCCTCAAGAGACCTGGGCCGTTGACGCCGGAGGTGCAGCGCGATCAGCCGAAGCCGCGATTCGTGGAGCTATGGGAACCTCCGGGATTTCAATGGCGGTTGCTTCAGACCTCAGAACCGGTAACCCAACTAGTAACGATGAAAGTGGTGGCGGTGACGCCGCAGCGGCCCTGTTGTTTGGAGATGACGAAGATGCCCCAGTTATTGCTCAAGCGTTGGGTGTTGCTGCATCTACGGGTGAATTCTTGGACCGGTATCGATTACCAGGAGAAAGCGCCAGTCGAATCTGGGAAGAACGTTTCGGGGAGCAGGCCTACCTCACACTGGCGAACGACGCAATCGAACGCGCTACCAAGAACGCAAACGTTGGCTTAGAAGACATCGACAAGGTGATCATCGCTGGTCTCCATGCCCGAGCTGTCAGAGGTCTGGCAAAAATCGCTGGCGACAAACTCGTAGATGACCTCACCAGCCGAATCGGAAATTCAGGAACCGCGCAACTACCGCTCTTACTTGCCTCGGCCTTGGATCAAGCGGCACCTGGGGAGACCATCCTTTGCGTGCATTTGGCTGATGGCGCATATGCAGCTGTTCTGCAAACGACCCCAGCGATTGCTGACTACAGCCCAGCCGCCACCGTTGAATCGCAGATTGAAAATGGCAGCGACAGTATTGACTACAACCTGTACCTCACTTGGCGCGGATTTCTTGATCGGGAACCACCCAGACGTCCAGATCCGGATCGTCCAGGTGCTCCGCCGGCATTCCGCTCGGAAGATTGGAAATATGCATTCGTCGGATCCCGCGACCGCTCCTCTGGAGCGATTCATCTTCCGCCGATGCGAGTATCAATGGACGGTGGCGCAGTTGATGATATGGAACGCGTGAGAATGGCAGATGTACCAGCAACCATCGCTACCTTCACGGTCGACTATCTAGCCTTCTCGCTGTCGCCCCCAACCGTCGCGGTTGTCATCGACTTCGACGGCGGAGGAAGGTTCCAAGCAGAAATGACCGATGTGGATCCAGATGAGGTCAAGATCGGAGATCGGGTCCAAATGACCTTCCGGCGCCTATTTACCGCAGACGGAATCCATAATTACTTCTGGAAAGCTCGCCCGCTCTCGGAATGAGCGGAAAAACCAAGTATCCGTGCATGGATACGTTCTCATCAAGCAAACTGTTAGTACACAACAAAGGAATAGTGACATGGCC
Organism: Candidatus Neomicrothrix sp. UBA6944; assembly: GCA_002448715.1. Taxonomy (GTDB): domain Bacteria; phylum Actinomycetota; class Acidimicrobiia; order Acidimicrobiales; family Poriferisodalaceae; genus UBA6944. The sequence goes on from DJZU01000033.1 coordinate 25,636, forward strand.
TCACATGGCATAAAAGACCAGGTCGCAATCGTCGGTATGGGTTGTACAACCTTCGGCGAGCACTGGGATAAGGGCGCCGA
>DJZU01000033.1:26043-31023 GCA_002448715.1 Candidatus Neomicrothrix sp. UBA6944
GACATGCTCGTCGACGCGGCACATGAAGCGTACGCCTCGGCAGGGGTGAGTCAAGATGACATTGATGCATTTTGGTTAGGCACAATGGGATCAGGAGTTTCCGGATTAACGCTTTCGAAACCATTACAGCTCGACTATAAGCCCGTTAGCCGACTGGAAAATATGTGCGCCACGGGATCAGAAGCGTTCAGAAATGCTTGCTACGCAGTTGCATCTGGAGCGTACGACGTAGTCATGGCAATTGGGGTCGAAAAGTTAAAAGACAGTGGTTATTCGGGACTCACAGGTAGCCGACCCCCAAGCGACGGCACCGATTCGTCATTAACGGCACCCGCGACGTTTAGCCTGCTGGCCCCGGCTTATGCACACAAACACGGTCTTGACGACGAAACCATGAAAGAGGTTTTGACTCGGATCGCTTGGAAGAACCACAAAAATGGTGCGTTAAATCCTCGGGCACAGTTCCGAAAGGAAGTAGCCAAAGAAACTATTGCAGGTTCTCCTCTAGTAGCCGGACCGCTGGGAATCTTTGACTGCTCAGGCGTCAGCGACGGATCCGCGGCAGCCGTAATAGTCCGCGCCGAAGACGCACACCGCTACACCGATAAACCCCTATATGTGAAGGCACTGAGTTTCTCCTCCGGGCCAGCAACGGGAGCTCTCGACCCGAGCTATGACTACACCACATTCCGCGAAGTACGCGCCTCGGCAGAGGAGGCATACAAGCAGGCGGGCATCAATGATCCTCGTAGTCAAATAGCTATGGCTGAGGTACACGACTGCTTTACCCCGACGGAACTAGTCCTCATGGAGGACCTTGGATTTGCAGAGGAAGGCACGGCTTGGAAAGAAGCTCTTAATGGAACTTTCGACCTTGACGGCGACCTCCCGGTGAACCCAGATGGAGGCCTGAAAAGCTTCGGGCATCCAATCGGTGCGTCAGGCTTGAGAATGTTGTTTGAGTGTTGGCTGCAACTTCGAGGTGAAGCGCCTCCCGAGCGTCAAATCGACTCGGACAAAACTCTTGGTTTGACCCACAATCTGGGAGGCCAACCTGGGGCCTGCGTCTCGTTCGTATCCGTCGTCGGATCCGAGATCGGATAAATCACAGCCGACTTACAAAAACTTCAACGACCGTTCATTCAGGCCATGTGAATGAACGGTCGTTGCGCGTTACGAGCAATGTGGCTCACTAATCTGACCACTAGCTGTGATCTGATTTGTGCACCTTGACAATCTCAGCAGCAATCCCAGCTGCGTCAAGACCTAACTCAGCATGCAACTCGTCGGCCTCTCCATGGGGCAGGTAGTCATCTGGAATCCCCAATTGCAACAACCGAGGAATAGGTCCTGAACGTCGTTGTAGAGCGTCGGCGACGACGCTGCCGAACCCGCCCATTCTGCTGCCATCTTCAACAGTGACCACCAAAGATCGACCGATAACCGCACGGATCATCTCTTTGTCAACTGGTTTCAGCAATCTGGGATCCCACACTGCCGCATCAACACCTTCTTCGGCGAGAAGCTCAGCTGCATTAGTTGCTGCCCTGAGCATCTTCCCTGCCGCCAAAATTGCGACGTCTTCGCCATCTCGTACCAGTCGAGCGGTTAGCCCCTGCCCAATGACAGTTGACTCATCAGCACTACCACGTGGCCACCGAATGGCGACAGGCCCACTCATTTGGAGGGCCTGGTTCATCATGACCGGTAGCTCCTGAAGCGAGGAGGGAGAGAAGATAGTCATCCCGGGAACTCGCGCATACATCGCAATGTCATGAAGACCATGGTGGGAGGCGCCATCAGGTCCCGTTACCCCAGCCCTGTCGATGCAAATGACGACCGGAAGCCCATGAAGGCCAATGTCGTACATCACTTGATCGAATCCGCGAGCGAGGAAAGTGGAATAGATAGCTACAAAGGGGCGAAGGCCAGCCCGCGCCATGCCGGCAGCTGATGTCAAGGCGTGCTGTTCAGCGATACCAGTATCAAAGAAACGATCTGGGTAACGCCGTTGAAATGGAAGCAACCCCGTGGAACCAGGCATAGCAGCCGTTATAGCGACAACGTCTGGACGACGCTCCGCGATTGTTAGCAAGGAGTTGCTGAATTCCGAAGTGAAGCTCTTACCTGAAGCAGATGAAGAATTACCTGTAGCCGGATCGAATAGCCCTATGTCGTGAAGGTGCTTTTCATCGTCATCTTCAGCCGGAGCGTAGCCTCGGCCTTTGTCTGTAAGCACGTGAACAACAATTGGCCCGTCTTCGTATGACGAAGCGTCGCGCAATGCCGATTCGAGGGCCTCAATGTCATGTCCATCTATCGGCCCCAGGTACCTAACACCCAGCGTTTCAAAAAAGGCCGGAGGTTCCCACATTTCTCGCATAGCTGCGGCTGCTCCAGACAAACCGCGTTTGACCTCTTCCCCCAGAGGTAAGCGGTCAAGAATGCTCACTACTGCTTGTCGACCTTTTACATAGTTCGGTGATTGCCGCAGGCGTGACATAACGGTGGCCAATCTGCTCACCGTAGGCGCATAGGAGCGACCGTTGTCGTTGAGAATAATTACCGCTCTCTGTCCGTAGTGACCGAGATTGTTGAGGGCTTCGAATGCCATCCCCCCAGTCATAGAACCGTCCCCGATGATCGCTACAACCTGTCGATGTTCGTGGCCAGTGAGATCAAATCCTGCGGACAGTCCCGAAGCCCAACTCAATGAAGTCGAAGCATGACTGTTCTCAACTATGTCGTGCTCAGACTCATCGTTGCTCGGATAACCGGATAAACCATGGCGCTGACGAAGTGAGGAGAAAAGATCTGCCCTGCCTGTAACAAGCTTGTGAACGTATGCCTGATGTCCGGTATCCCAGAGAATGACATCTCTGGGTGACTCAAACACTCGATGCACAGCGATCGTCAATTCCACCGCTCCGAGGTTCGACCCTAGATGACCTCCGGTTCTCGATACGGCATCAACCAAGAACTCGCGAATCTCAACGCAAAGTTCTTCCAGTTGTTCTTGGTCTAACGCACGCAGATCTGCGGGACTTTGAATCTTTTCGATATGCATGGGGAATTTGTTCGCTGCCGGGAATTACCGGTCACACTATCGGCTGAAAGCTAGATGACATGGCCAGCGGACCCTCGAATTTTCCAAATCCATGAGGCGCACTGCAGACCCGCAACTAGAACCAATAACCCTGCGAGCCCGTCTATCCAGTAATGATTGGCTGTTATCACGATGCTGAAACTGGTCGCAAACGGATACAGCCACATAGCGGCGCGAGCCCATGGTGACTTCAAGATAGGAACTAGAGCGATGGCGCACCAAGCCGCCCAAGCCAGATGCAGGCTTGGCATAGCGGCCCATTGATTAGAGATCGCCTGCAATGTCCCCGAGTCGAAAGACCACAGACCCCCATGAATTGCAAGTGTGTCAACAAATGCAAAATCTGTCATCGCGCCTCCGTAGGGAGGCGGAGACGAAAGCAACCTTGGAGGCATGAGGGGAAAAGTTGCGAAACCTATAAGGCCCAGAGCGGTGGTTATAGCTAAACCGGTGCGGTACTTCAGATAGCGCGCAGGAAACCGGCGATACAAAAAAATTCCTGCTGCAATCGTTACAACGAAGTGAAGACTGCCATAGAAGACATTCCAAAACCAAAGGAACCAACTCCACTCCAGAAAGACACCTTGGAGACGTTCTTCAAAGAACAGGCCGATCTTTCTCTCGAAATCGATGACAAGTCGAGCGTTGTCAGCAGCGGTCGTGGTTGTTGCCGCAAAGAGCCCATTGGATCCAAATTGATTACGAATTCGCGCATAAACCACATAGAAGGCAAGGACAAATAAGACCTCTTTCCACCAGCGCCTCTTGTCGACGACGGACTCGACAGGGGTCAAGGTGGCTCCTCCATATCTGAGGGACCGCCACCAACTACAAACGGCACCGCACCAGCAAGACTTGCAACGAGAGTAACAGCGTAGATTGCCAGGCCTAACACCACGCTCTGACCGCTGCTCACCCCAGAGCTATTAAGAAACAACACCAATGCAGCTTCTCTAACTCCAATCCCACCAATCGCCACTGGAAGCACCTGCGCGATAAACACCATCGGAACGAACGCGATCCACGTCAGCAAACCCACGTCTATGCCGATCGAATTCGCGATGCATATCACTGCCGTCATAAGACACGTTTGAAACGCAAGGGCGACCGCCAGCAAACGCAGCATTGAAGCTGGAACTTTTCGATAGGTGATTAGCCCCCGATGAACAGCGGCCAACGATGTTGAAAGACTGTTGTTACCGCGGATTCTCCCACCGAGTCTTTGATGCTGGGCCATCAGGATTAAGACCAACAAAAGCAATAGAGTCCCCAACGCACCCAGTAGAGCTACGACCCCCGCGCGACTCGCGATAAGACTCGGCTGGACCGCCAAAGCAAAAATCGTAATGACTGGAAGCACCAGCCAGCCGGTCAATCTTTCAATAACGACTGAAGCGAAAGCGCTCGAATGGTCACGGATTTCGGCGCCGAGGCGCGACACCCTCAAAATATCTCCGCCAACCGTGGTCGGAAGAAAGTTCCCAACAAATTGTCCAGCTAAGAAATAGCCGAAAACGGTAGAAAACTTCAGATCGTTGCCGAGAGTTCTGCACACCTCGAGCCAACGCAACGACGCCAGCCCGAAAGCTAAAAAGGAAGCTGCCACAGCAGCGATCAGCCAGAACCAACTGGTGCCCCTCCATTCTGGCCATCGGGCTTGAAGGTCACTGGCAGGGAATCGAGTTAGTAGCAAGACGAGCATCACAGAACTCGCCACGAGACGAAGTCCGAGAGATGCCGTTCTGGGTAGGCGAAAGGAGCGATATTTCGAAGGTGACACGAGAGATCGAAGAATAGGCCGAACTAGCAATCCAGAGAAGCCAAATTGCCGCTGATCACGGTACTGTGTCGCCAAAGTTAACTCCGACCCGATT
>DJZU01000054.1 GCA_002448715.1 Candidatus Neomicrothrix sp. UBA6944
TGACCCCGTCGATTGGGATTTGGCTAAACGCATCGCAGTGCGGGTCGCTGGCGAAGAACCACTATCCCGCTCCTATGTAGGTGCTTCCCTTCACAACGACTTTTCGGAGTTCACACCGCTTGCTGAAGAGTTGGTATCGACGCAAACAGGGTTAGCTTCAGCGGAGGGTGCCGCCCGAGCGCGAGTGATCGATCGAGAAGGCTGGATTGATGCAAACATTCGTTCCTTTAGGAGGTTGTTGCGACCCGTTCTGGCAGAAGGAACAACATCCGCTGCGGCGAGTGGTATCACTCGAAAAATCAGCGCAGCCGAATTAGGGGCAGTGCTCGGCTGGATGTCTCGACGGGTACTTGGTCAATACGATCTTCTGTTAGCAGAAGATGAAGACCGAGATGAACAGGACCTCGTCTACTACGTAGGACCAAATATTCTGGCCATCGAGAAGAAATTCGCGTTTGATCCAAGACAGTTCAGACTTTGGTTGGCGTTGCACGAATTGACTCACCGCTCGCAGTTCACGGGAGTTCCTTGGCTCCGTCCGAAGTTTTTGGATTTGGTGAACCAGATGTTGGACGAAGTAGAACCAGACCCGGATCGAATCAAACAAGGACTTCAAGCTTTTGTGCAAATGAAACGCGAAGGAAAAGACCCGATGGCAGACGGGGGTGTAGCCCAACTCTTCGCTAGTGAACGCCAGCGAGAGTTGCTCGACTGTGTCGGAGGAATGATGAGCTTGGTTGAGGGCCATGGTGACGTGACGATGTCCCGAGCAGCTGCTGGACATGTGCCCCATGCGTTGCGTTTTCACAAAGTGATGCACGAACGTCGGAATAGTGCGACTGGAGTCAGTCGAGTAATGCAAAAATTCATGGGTATCGAAGCCAAACTCGCCCAATACCAAGCTGGTGAGGATTTCATCGCCGCCATCGAAGCGGAACGGGGCGACAAGGCAGTTGATCTCATTTGGCAAAGCGCTGATCACCTGCCGTCCATGGCCGAAATCCGAAATCCATCAGCATGGATGCAACGAGTGCCAGTCGGCTTGTAGGGGTGCCCGCATGAGCAAACATGACTCATTGGCAACAATTCGTGAACAGTGTTTGTTTCCGACCGCAGGACCCCTTCATTGCGCAGTTTCGGGAGGCGCTGACTCGTCGGCTCTCCTCATCTTGGCTTCTCTAACTGGTCAACCAATCATTGCCCATCACGTTGATCATGGCCTTCGACCCGATGGCGCTGCTGAGACTGAACGTGTTCAAGAACTAGCGGAAAAGGTCAAAGCAGAATTTAACCCGGTGTCCCTGACGCTTGAAGACGGACCAAATCTTGAGGCAAGGGCAAGAACAGCGCGTTTTGAGGCGCTACCAAATGAGGTTCTCACTGGACACACTGCCGATGATCAAGCTGAAACGATCATCTTGCATCTCCTGAGAGGAGGTGGATTAGATGCGCTCGCTGCGATGAGGGAGGATCGGCACCCGATCATTCAACTTCGCCGCACAGATACTGAACTTGTTTGTGAAATCTACGGTTGGAACCCGATCGAAGACCCAAGCAACCACGACCCTCGATTTCGACGTAACCGTATTCGGCATGAGATTCTCCCTCTCATGAATGAGGTGGCTCAACGGGACGTTGTCCCTCTGCTTACTCGAGCTGCCAAACTCGCGGAAACGGACCGAGACTTACTCGATTGCTTAGCGGAAGAAATTGATGCAACGGACGCAGCTTCATTAGCCTCGGCGCCGATTCCACTTGCTCGGCGAGCAATCCGTTCTTGGTTAAGAGGTGAACATCCACCGGACTTGGCCTCAGTAGATCGTGTACTGCAAGTTGCTTTGGGAAAGGCCACAGGCACCGAAGTGCCCGGAGGTCGATCTATTCGGAGAACGAATGGAAAGATGAGAATTGAAACCTTGTCCAAAGAACCCAGCGGATCCGCTGAAAGCGGCTAGGTTCCGATCCTGTGACAGATTCGAACATCAGTGACGATCCGGCCCTAACCGAAATCTTGGTAACTCGAGACGAAATAAAAGACAGAGTCCAAGGCCTTGCGAAACAGATAACCGACGACTACGAGGGACGAACTCCGCTCTTGATCGGTGTTCTCAAAGGGGGAGTGATCTTCGCCGCTGATCTTGCAAGAGCGATTGATCTGCCGGTGGAACTTGATTTCATGGCCGTGTCTTCATACGGAAGCAGCACCCGAAATAGTGGCGTAGTGCGAATCATTAAGGACCTTGATGGCGACATCGAGGGACGCGACGTCATCATTGTCGAAGACATTGTGGATAGCGGCCTCACGCTGCGGTATCTGCGACAAACTTTGCTAGCGAGAAATCCTGCGAGCCTTGAATTCTGCTCGTTGTTGGTCCGAGAGGAACAACAAGCGGACCTCGATGACCTCGTGAAATACACGGGCTTTCGACTTCCGCAAGTATGGGTTGTTGGATATGGCCTCGATGTTGGGCAGCGTTACCGGAACCTGGGCGACATTTGGGCCTACGACACATCGGCCGAACACTAAGCGTCTTGTGAGACCCAGTGGCCGCTGCAATTTTGGAGCAGTAATATCTGGTTCACAGCAGTGTTGTCGCGCTTGTGGAATAGAGGGCCGTGAAGGGAAAGTGGGCAGAAGGTATTGAGCCCAGGAACTTCGTCTGGGTTATCAAGGACTCTCTCGCTATATGCGAACGCCCCGGAGGGTACGGTGAACATCACCGTCGCGTTCGACGACAAGAAGAAATTATTTGGGTTCGGCAA